>CAKPXR010000027.1 GCA_934202215.1 uncultured Veillonella sp. | reverse complement strand
CAAAATTTTTATACATTATATAATTCACACTAACCAAAAACAGCCAAATATTATCTATATTATTTCTAGATTTATATGTCTTAAAATTCATTTATTACGTATATTAATAACAATAAATTTGTGATGTGATTTATATTCAATTACTAAAAAAGTTATTCTATATTATAATTTTCATATTTTATTCATGTTTTTTAAGTTTTATTTTGATTTAACTCAAATAAAAGATATAGTTTTAAATTATAAGATATTATTTTTATAGTTAATATAACTTTTACATAAAAAAAGATACTTCACATGATTATGAAGTATCTTTTTTATTCTATATATTTTGTATACTTTTTCAGTTTTTATTGCAGATATCAGGTTATAAATCTATCAATACAACGAATATATTGATACTTTATATATAACTATTATTAATTTATTCCAATTTTCCATAAGTATCATGAAATATAGTTATACCCATAAATCTATTATCTCACATTTACATATCCAGATAGTAATTCATGTATTGTTTCTTGCATGTCTGAAGAATCTGTAATTTCAGAAACAGCACAAATAAAATCAGGATGGGCATTCCAAACACTTTCTACATTTGAAGTTTTAACCCCCCCAATTGCTACTATAGGGAGTTTACTAAATTGTTTAGCCCAATGTACATAAGAAATCCCTACAGGATGTGCATTAGGCTTTGTTTGTGTAGAGAAAACAGGTCCCACCCCAATATAATCGATTATATTCTGATATCGATTAGCACACTTTAAATCATTAATACTATGCGTGGACCATCCAATTAGCATATCAGATCCCACAATACGCCGTACTGTATTAGGCGGTAGATCATCTTGCCCTACATGAACACCGTCAGCATGAACAGCTAACGCTAAATCTACATAATCATCAATAATAAGTAGCGCATGATACGCCGAAGTCAACTGGCGTAATACCATAGCCTCCTGATAACGTAATATCGGTGTTTTATGTTTTTCCCGATATTGAATAATACGAATTCCAGCACTTAACATGTCTTTGACTAAAGGAACTACATCTCGATTACCACCAGTAATCCCATAAATAGGACATGATTCCATCACTTTTGTTAGTTTCTCTCTTCGGCTAGTTGCTTTCATCTTAGTCTCTACCTTTATCTAATACTATGGATAATGCTACATCCGCTTGTTTAGCTGCTGCAATAGATACACGAGGGGCGTACGGATTAGCATCAGCAATATCAGATGTTTCATCACCAATTACATATATATCGGTTCCGATTTTCTTGGTAATCAAGTCATCTGACTTACCAATTCCGGCTAATCCAGAAACCATAATTTTAGGTTTTACCATAGACAAAGTCCCTTCTACAAACATTGATTTAGCATCTGCAGAATCAAAGGCTTCTATCAATATATCTGCTGCATCATAAATGGAAGGTATACTGTCTTTTGTTAAAGCCTCTCGATAGGTGACCACCGTAATATTAGGGTTGATCTCTGTAAGGATATCTTGTAAGGCATCAACCTTAAACTGTCCCACATGGTGAGGAAAATAGTATTGACGATTCAAGTTACTCATTTCTACTCTATCATAATCGGCAATGATAAAGTGACGTATGCCACTACGAGCCAAATTGACGGCACAATTAGATCCTAATCCACCGGCCCCCATGATACCAACAACAGTTTCTTGAAGTAGAGAAAAATCTGATTCACTATAAAACTTTGCAATAGCCTGTTCGAACGTATTACCTATATGCACCATACTTTGAACTCCTTACAACATTTGCCAATCTTTAAATACTGGTTGATATCCCGTATGTTCTAGCATAGCGACCATGTCATGTACACTACGGTTATCGCTAATAGTAAATTGACTAGAGTCATCTTGTTTAGTATGACCACCTACCGAAGTAGTTACCCCAGCAGATACTTTTGTAATCCCCAATGGAACAAGATGATCGCGCATAGTTCTACTTTCACGAGAGGATAAAGTAATCCCCACTCTTGGGAATAATAATCGCAAAACTAAAATATATTGTACTAGCGAAACATCATCTACAGGATGTTTTGGTGAGTACCCGACTGCACAAGGTCGAATCCGTGGTACCGATACAGAAAGCTCTACATCTGGATATGACTGCATTAAGTATTGCAAATGTAACATTGTCTTATATGCTTCTCTATGCCATTCATCAAGCCCCATTAAAGCACCAATATTAACAACTCTAAAGCCAGCTTGGCAAGCTAATTCAGGTGTATCAATCCGTTTTTCATAATCACTCTTTGGACCAAAGGGATGCAAGGTCTTATATAACGTAGGATTATAAGTTTCTTGGAACATAGTCATTCCATCAGCACCAGCTTTTACAAGTGATTGATATTCTTCTAATGTAAGCGAATATACTTCAATGCTAACACTACTAAATTGTTTTACGAGTCGTTCCACAGCTGATTGAATATATGAAGGAGGGCTACATGTTTTCGATTCACCAGTCAATACTAACACTTGTTCTAACCCAGTTTTTGCAATGGCTTGTGCTTCTGACTCAATATCATCCATGGTCAATTTTTCTCGAATTATCGAACTATGATGACTATACCCACAATAGACACAACCATTGTCACAGTAATTGGAAATATACATAGGGGTAAATAATTGCATAGTATATCCAAATTGTTGTACAGTCCGTTCATGCGCTAACCGAGCCATGGTTTCTAAATGAGGAATAGCCTTAGGAGATAATAAAACCAATGCATCATGTATATCCATATGAGTTTTTGAAAGTGTAGATATCACTTGCTCATCAGTTACATTAGCAAGAGTCTGAGCTATATCTTCATCTGAAATTGTTGAAAGTACATCTACAAATGACATATCTCTCACCTTACTTTCGTAAAAATCCAGTTAATGGTGAAGAAGCGCTCCCCACAGTTTTCTTAGGAGCACATTTAGCAAGATATGCTTTTCTCCCAGCTTGTACAGCATGGTAAAAGGCCTCTGCCATTCCTACTGGATTAGGGCTTGTAGCAATAGCCGTATTCACTAACACTGCACTAGCCCCCATTTCCATAGCAATAGCCGCATCAGAAGGACGCCCAATCCCAGCATCCACAATAATAGGAACTTGTAGGGAATCGATAAGAATTTCAATGAGCCCTTTTGCCTCAAGCCCCCTATTACTGCCAATAGGAGATGCTAATGGCATAACACATCCAGCACCAACTTCAACTAATCGCTTCGCATCCATCAAATTAGGACTCATATAAGGAAATACAACAAAACCTTCTTTTGCCAATACTTCCGTAGCCTTAATAGTTTCCATATTATCAGGCATCAAATACCGTTGTTCTTGAATCACTTCAATCTTAATCAAGTTACCACAGCCTAATTCTCTAGCCATTCGAGCAATACGTATCGCCTCTTCTGCATTTCTAGCACCAGATGTATTTGGCAACAAGTGCATAGTATCAGGGATATAACTTAAAATATCTCCCTCCGACTGTGCAGTATTAGCCCTTCTTAAGGCAACCGTAACAATATCTGTGTGAGAAGCTTCTAAGGCTTCTTTCATTAACGAATAAGAAGCAAATTTACCTGTTCCTACTAATAGACGACTTGAAAAGCTAGTATTACCAATTGTAAATGTATCTGACATATTAACCGCCTCCTACAAAACTAACAATTTCTAATCGATCAGCTGCCGTAAGTACGGTAGTGGTATACAATTCTTTACTGATAATTTCACCATTTAGTTCTACTACAAAGCGTTTACCAGCATATCCAAGCTCATCTAGAATGGTACTAAGCTGATTGGATACGACTAATTTAGCTTCGCCATTTATAATAATTTCCATAATGACCTCCCTAGCCTATCCAATTCAACTATAAAATATCGATATATTCTTCTTGTAATGCTTTATTCATACTACGTACAGCGCAGAATTTACCGCACATAGAGCATGTATCACTATGATCTTCTTCTGGAGCTCGGCTTTCACGTATAGTACGTGCCCGTTCAGGATCAATAGCACATGCATATTGTTCTTCCCAATCGAGGACTTGACGAGCTCGAGCCATTTTATCATCTATATCTCTAGCATGAGGAATACCACGAGCAATATCTGCAGCATGAGCGGCAATTTTAAATGCCATAATACCATCTTTTACATCATCTGCATTAGGTAAGGCCAAATGTTCTGCAGGTGTCACATAACACAAGAAAGAAGCGCCATGCATGCCAGCTACTGCGCCGCCGATTGCAGCTGTAATGTGATCATAACCAGGGGCAATATCGGTCACAAGAGGTCCTAACACATAAAATGGTGCGCCACCACACAATGACTCTTGAACCTCCATATTAGTTTGAATTTGATTAAGTGGTACATGACCAGGCCCTTCAATCATAGCTTGTACACCATAGGCTTTAGCACGTTTAGCTAATTCTCCTAATCGAACGAGTTCCTCAATCTGGCACACATCAGTAGCATCTGCTAAACAACCAGGACGACACGCATCCCCTAGAGATACCGTCACATCATACTCCTTACAGATGGCTAAAATATCATCAAAATATTCATAGAAAGGATTTTCATGACCAGTCATGCTCATCCAAGCAAATACAAGACTGCCACCGCGACTTACTATATTTAACAATCGTTTATGTTTCTTGATTTGCTCAATCGTTTTACGCGTAATACCACTGTGAATGGTAATAAAGTCTACCCCATCTTGCGCATGCAAGCGAATTGTATCGAGAAAATCTCGGGCTGTTAGTTCCCCTAAATCTTTTTGATGGTGAATAACACTATCATAAATTGGAACAGTCCCAATCATTGCTGGCGAAGATTCAATTAGTTTTCGTCTAAAAATGCTAGTATCACCATGAGTGGATAAATCCATAATTGATTCTGCACCAAGTCGTATAGCACGATTGACCTTTTCAATTTCACTATCATAATCTGTTACGTCTTTAGATGTCCCTAAGTTTACATTGATCTTAGTTCTAAGACGTTTACCAATGCCTTCTGGAGAAATACTCGTATGTAGTTTATTACACGGAATAACTACTTCCCCCTTCGCAACAAGCTCACGTAGTGTGTCAACATCCATCTGCTCTTTCTCAGCGACAGCTTTCATTTGATTCGTAATTACACCAGCTACAGCTGACTCTAATTGTGTCATAAACATCTGTACATCCTCCTATATAAAATCCATATATAGTTAGGTATGCAAAAACGGGTATCGATCAAATGATCGATACCCGTATTAAGTATTAGCGTGCTTCCTACGCGGGCATGATCCCGATCAGGTATAAAGGTCAGGTGCTCGCAGCCCTTTCTCAGCCTATATAATAGGCTCCCTTGCATACTCACTATATAATTATGTTTTAATCTTACTACTTTATTCAGATTTGTCAACGACAATTAGTTGTCTTTATGTTCTGCATCCTTTTCAGTTGAGTCTTGATCTTTAGCTTCACTCTTAACAGCATTTTTATCTGCTTTTTCACTAATAACAATGTGACCATCCTTCACATCAGCAAGCAAGTGTTTTGCATCGATGTGATCTAAGTAAAAGTCAGTTACATTATCACGGATTTCAGATTCGATAACACGACGTAATGGACGAGCGCCCATAGTTTTATCGTAACCTTGTTCCATCAATAATTCTTTAGCTGCTTCAGTTACATCAAGAGTGATTTCTTTTTTAGCCAAAGTTTTATTAACTTGATCAAGCATCAAATCTACGATTTGTTTCAAGTCTTCTTTTTTCAATTGGTTGAATTCGATAACCGCATTGAAACGGTTCAAGAATTCAGGACGGAAGAATGGAGCGATGCGTTCCATTACATCCACTTTGTTTTCATCGTCATTATTTTGACCATAACCAAAACCGGCGTTAGATGTAGCAATGATAACAGTGTTTTTGAAGTTTACTGTGTTACCTTGACCATCTGTTAAGCGACCATCGTCCAATACTTGAAGAAGCAATGTAATAACTTGAGGGTCTGCTTTTTCGATTTCGTCGAATAATACGATGGAGTAAGGATTACGACGAACGCGTTCAGTCAATGTATTGGAGTTATCTTCGTAACCAACATAACCAGCTGTAGCACCAATCAATTTAGAAACGGCTGTGCGATCACTGTATTCGGACATATCCAAGCGAATGATAGCATCTTTGTTACCAAACATATCGAGAGCTAATTGTTTAGCCAATTCTGTTTTACCAACACCTGTAGGGCCTACGAATAAGAAGCTACCAATTGGACGGTTACCTTCATCAAAGCCTGCACGGTTACGACGAATAGCTTTAGATACAGCTTCAACTGCTTTATCTTGACCGATTACATGAGCTTGTAAACGAGATTTCATATCTTTCAAGCGTTCAATATCAGATGCACCCATTTGAGATACAGGAATACCAGTCATTCTTTCAACGGCTTCAGCTACGTCATTAACTTGAGCCACAACCTTTTGGTTTTCAGTGTGGTTATCGATTTCTTCTTGTAATTTTTGAATACGCATTTTTTCATTAATAGCGGATTCATAATCTTCTTTTTGAGCAAACTCTTCTTGTTTTGCTTTAGCTTCTGCAATATCTGCTTCTAATGTTTTGATGTCAGTTACAGGATGTTGGGAAGCCAAGTGAGCTGCTGTTACATCGATTAAGTCGATTGCTTTATCTGGCAAGCTACGTTGAGGGATGTATTGTACGGAATAATCTACAGCTGCTTTCAACACTGCATCTGGCAATTCAATGTTATGATGTGCTTCGTACAATGGACGAATGCCTTGTAAGATTTTGAAAGTATCTTCTGCGGATGGTGCATTTACCTTTACTTCATTAAAACGACGAGCAAGTGCTGCGTTTTTCATGATTGTGTTACGGTATTCATCTTGTGTTGTAGCACCGATAACAGTCATTTCACCACGAGACAATGCAGGTTTCAAAATATCTGCCAAGCCTTTAGAACCTTGACCATCACCTGTGGAACCAGCACCTAAGATTTGGTGAATTTCGTCGAAGAACAAGATAATGTTACCAGCTGCCTTAACTTCTTTGATAAGGTTTTGGATATTTTCTTCGAAGGAACCACGGTATTGAGTACCAGCTTCCAAACCGGAAATATCAATGGAAATGATTTCTTTATTTTTAATAGCTGCAGGAACATCGCCATTAACGATAGCTTGTGCCAAGCCTTCTACTACAGCTGTTTTACCAACACCAGCATCACCTACGAGTACAGGATTATTTTTAGTACGACGTGCTAAAATTTCTGCTGTTTCTTGGATTTCTTTATTACGACCAATAACAGGATCAAGTTTACCATCTCGAGCTTGTTGAGTTAAGTTTGTACCCAACTTAGCAAGGATGCCATCTTGTTTCATTTTACCTTGTTGTGCAGCTTGAGCAGCTTGCATTTCTTCGTTAGAAGGCAAACGACCTGTTTGACGATAATAAGCAAACTCTTCAGGAGTTACTTCACGACCATTTATTTTATAACGACGGTTTTCTGTAGAATAACCACCCATATTACTCATTAATTGATTGAACAAATCATTCATGCTACCGAAATCGCTACCAAAGTTATTGAAGTTGTTGTTCATATAAATTACCTCACTTTTTGACTACAAGTATATCAGTTTGACTTTTTAAGTCTGTTTAATTTCTTGCTTTATTTCTAGGTTTCTTCAACCTTATGACATTATAATAATCGCATTAAGTCAAAAAGTCAATAGGTCAAAGTATAAATTTTTGACTTTTTGTTTGATTAATTTGATTAATATAGCAAGAATACAGATAAATACTGGATTTATAGAGGATAATGAATTTTGAACTTTTGAGTTTTATTTGTAAAAAACAAAAGACCATTCAATGAATGGTCTTTTTACTAAGATAATAGATTTTACTTTTTTTCTTCTAGAGCGCTTACGTTTATACTTTTTACTTTTTTACGTACTTCATCCCTAAGAACAGCATAAAGGAACAGATTTCTTATAAAATTTTGTACATCTGACTGATTCCATTCCAACAATTGAGAATTATCTATAGAACCAAGATAAACTTCTTCATCTCGAATTAAATCAGGTGCATTATTTTTTACATAATCAATTACAGTAAATTTACTTATAGAGCCACCTCTACCTGTTGATAACGTTCCATTATGTGTAATTACAATCTGGTTATCGCGATAGTCACACTTACAGTATTTATCCATATCTAATTGTAAGGAATGATGTCTTCTTTCTCTATTCATTATAGATACGTTTAATTGTGTATTATATTTACCAAAAAGACTAAGTCCCAAAATTTGATCTTTATTTTTTCTATCCTTTGCAATAAATAAACGAGTTTTAATCTGATAATTGTAACCAGCACTATTACCGAATCTAGTCCGACCAGTGCCTCTATCCTCATAAACACCTATTGATTCTAAAATAGACTTTTTATTTATAGTTTTAAGTAAAATTAGGTTTAAAAAATTAAGAGCAAATGCTTTTATAGATTTTGGGGTCTCACATCCAACATATACTTTAGTAAACTTACGTTGCAACTCATAAGACATGATTTCCTCATAGGTATAAGGTTCAAGAATAATATTTTCAACAAAAGAGACTTTTGATTCTAAAAGTTCTTTATATGAAGAAATATCCACAAGCGCAAAGTTTTTCCCCTCTTGATATTTATATATGATGAGTGTATAACCATTAACCAACATAATGTAGTCTGCTTTAAGAATATTTCGATATCTTTCGGCCTGTTCTCGTACATCATCACATGATATATCAACTTCAGGAGCCTTACATTCTATTACCATTAACGGATGAGTCTTTTCATCATCACGATAAACAACAATATCTGCTCTTCCTCTTGCCCCTCTTTTTACATGTGCCATAGCCTCCTCTACACGCATTCTATTAAGAGGTACACCCAATTGTGTATTCAAGAACTCAATCGTTTTTTGTCGCACCTCTTCTTCAGGTGTTTTAGGTACAAAATATTTACGCACCGGATCAAAATAAGATGTTGAGCTTGATCGACACTTATCTAATTTACTTGGTCGATACTTATCTAATTTAATAGTCTTAAATATTCTCTTTATATCATTCATAACAAGATTTAACCCTAGGATAATTTAACAAAACTCAATCCTATCTATTATGCTCCTTATTTAGACAGTTTATAATATGCAAAATTATCAACTTTGGTTCTAGCAAATTGGTCTAAACTTCCATTATCTGTCATAAAATCAATAGTAACTTTTGCAATACTAGATAATGGTCCATTTACTCGCATAATATTAATAATTTGAGGGCTATTATCCGTATCGTAGCCACCGATTACCATACCTTCAGAGTTCCCAGAAATAACAATAACCATAACTACTGATTTCAAATCGCCATCGACAGTTGCATCAGCCACAACTGTTATGGTTTGTCCTCTTACATTTGTATTCCAATCACTTTTATATCTTATGCTTGATGTATCAACTACTACACCATATTGGCCTTCCTTATAATTTTGGGAAGCTTCTAATTTTTCTCTACGCTCCATTTCTTCCATAGTCGGACGACTTTTAGGAACATCTGCATATTTTACTTTTGTAGCATCAATCTCTTTAGTCGACAAACCATCCTTGACTACCGTTTCAGTTTTCCCTGTATCTTTCTTATTCAATATATCCATAATATTGACCGGGTTCTTAGATTCAGTAGATTTTTTATTTACAACTAACAGATTATAATACCAAAAGAGACCTACAACAATAATAAGAATCAAAACTGTTACAATACTAAAAATTTTCATTTTATTAGAATTAAATTTCATAAGATACCCTCCCATATTCTATAATCAGCAGTATACCTGATATTTCTAAAAGCCACATAAACTATTCATCTTATTTTCATAAAATAACATATTATTTATTCTGTCGTTATATCAATATGTCAGGATTAATCTTATTTTGTATTTTAAATAAAAAAATAACCGTAAGGTCTAAACCCCTTACGGCTATTACGTTTCTTTGGTGATCCAGGAGGGATTCGAACCCCCGACCCACGGCTTAGAAGAATTGAATATAAATTTATATATACTATAAGAGTTATTCTTTGTATATAAACGACAAATAAGCATTACATTAAGTATATATATTCTATGAAGTATATGTAGAATATATTTTATTGCAAAAAAATACTACTAAACTTTATCCTAAAAAAGACCTCTTTTTATACATTCCCTTACACGTATTTTATCCATTCCACTTCTCTCAAAAATAGAAAAATACACTAAAATCATTAAATGAGGAAAAATGTCCGTTCCATTCTTCCATTCAAACTTTCTATGTGCACCACTATTTCTCATAGATACAAAGGATTTAATTTGTTTTAAAAATACATTTTCCTCAAAAAACTCTAATTCTCTATAACCATATTGAGTAACGTATTCTAAATCATCTTTGTATTTATAGTATAAGTATTCTATTTTTTCCTTGAACGAAGGTTGATACGAGGTTAACATCTGCCTAATTACTTTTAATGCTTTTTCTTTAACCTTAGGATGAATGGTAAAGCTTCCAATAAATTTGACTAAACCCTCTACCAGTTCTTTAGACTGTAATATTAATTCTTCATTTCTTTCGGGTTTTTGCTTCAAATATTCCCACTCCATAGATGCACTGAGATCAATAATTTGAGTATATTTTATAATTTTTTTATCATCATTTGTTTCTGGTAAAAAAAACAGATATGGGGAGTTCTTATTATCATTCAACACTGCAAATAAATTAGGTATATTATTATCTATATCATCTATTTGTATGACATTATGATACTGTAACTTTTTGACCTCTATCTTTAAACTACCTTTATTTATACAAACAGCTAAATTACGTTGAGACAATTCACCTTCAATTTCTTCTATATTACTTATCAGTTCAACTTCAAATGAGCTAACTGACCTTCCTGTAAGGAAGGATAAAAATACTGTCATATATTCATAATATTTATATATATCACTAAAACTTTTACGCTCATTAAACTTAAATTTTATTTGCGAAGTTATATTTTTCTTTAAATCTGGAACATCATAATAAGTAATTGTTTTTTGTATAGCTATATCTTTTATTAAGATAAATTCTTCAGTGTTTACTTTTATACACCACTCCTTTTTATATTCCTTTGGGTTAATAAAAGTAATTCCCCCTTCATCGTTATTAATTGCTCTTCCTGGAGGATTAATTAAATCAATATCTTCACCATAAAAGTTTATTTCATCAAACTTTAAATCTTCATGTGCATCAAATTTTTCATCACGTATCATAAGACGATAAGAAACAGTAGCAGATCCAAACTCCCCTGGCATACGCAAACTATAAGAAACTTCTCCACAAAGCTCTATATAAATACTTTCACCCTCGTTAGAAGTACCTACAAACCAGTCCACTGTTTCAGTTTTATTTAAATTATTAACCCAATCAGTTAGCGCCAATACTCCATCACTGTTTCTTGGTGTAAAACTTACCTCAAATCCTAGTACCGAAAAGTAAAATTCTTCGGGTATAGATGTTATTTTACCAATTCCTGAAAAACGATTTTCCATTTTATCCCCTTATAACATTGTGCATCATATATTCCTTCTCAAAAAACTTTCTTTTAAGTTTTTTAACACCTTAGAGTTACTATCTATAATTTTAATCCCCCCAAGTTTCAAAACATGTAGAATTGATAATTTCTTCTTACCCGCTACAACTGAAAAGTAATATCCGAAAATAATTTAAATAATATATTCATCCCTAATATGAACTGTTGCTCTATCACACAATCTCAGCTTTAATGTATTATTTTCAGATATATACATCATAAAAAGAATCGCCTTTCCATAAGTTGATAAACTTAATATAGTACATTTCCCCTCATAATATATTCTATAAACATGCTCTATTTCTTTACAAGTATACTTTAAAATTAATTCAAATCCTATATTAAAGATACTATAAAAATTAGTCTAGAATATATACGTAATCTTCTCTAGTATAAAAAAGTATATTTTTTAATGTATCTTATCCAGTAAAAATAATAAACTACCAGAATTAGCACAGATTATATACATAATCCAGATAGATATAGGTAACTTAAATAATCTTACAACATGATATTAAAGTTCCTTCGGCCTCCTATAGTCTATTATTATAACGCAGCTATCTTCACTATTAGCTAATTATGTTTGCATAAATTTTTATACTAAAATCATCAACAATATGTTTTCTATTCTCTAACTTTAATTATATAAAATCTCTTATTACTGATAAAGTAGTAACTATCTACCAATTAGATATAAAAATTATCCCCATCATAAAAATCTAAAATACTCCAAATAATTCTATATTTAAGCCATATAATAAAAAGCCAGACAATTCTTATTGAATTATCTGACTTTTATTATGATTACTTTATTAATATTCTAAGCTTATCGCATAAAGGATTTACTTTATCTATCATCTCAGCTATATTATTTTGTACCTTTATTGTAGGAATGGGTATAAGTAAATTAACCATCGTCTCTACGCTAACTCTAGGCATTTTTACACCATATGTAACTGAATTAATATAAAAATCAACATATGGAGACTTTAGCACAGAAAGAATATAATTTGTATTACATCCCCCCAAAATATTAAAGGGAACCAACTCCGGAGTGCATACTCCATCATCAGGGGCAATCAAAATTTTTTTTAGATACGGTCGAAGTTTACTATATAACAGTTGACCTTTATAGAATACTAACTTATCCCCGGATACTTTTTTGTTCTTTGCATTTATGCGCTCAAGTATATTGCCTGTATTTTTTTCAATATCTTCTAGATCTAATACCCAAGTTGATTCCTTTAAGTCAATAGCTTTAACCTTAGGTTTGGTTTGATTATATGTAGAAATATTACCTAAACGCTCCCAACACCAACTATCTGGAATATCAAATGGAACCTCATCTTCTTGAATCGGTGGTAATGCTTTTTGTTTTTTTATTTGTCCTGCTTCTATTAAACCTTCTCTTTCTAGTAAAATCTTATCAATAAGAGACTTCGCAGATTCAGCCTCATCTTTTTGTTTAAAAAGTTTTCCTTGTATAGCTTCTTGTAAAATTGACTTTTGCAATTCTTCAGGGAATCTTTTATTTAATTCATTAAGTCTTAACCATAACTTTTCATATCTATCAGTCATAGGTAGTATCTTAGTGATTTTTTCTACAATACGTTTTTGCTCTCCTATTGGTGGCAAAGGAACATATAAATTAGATATACTCTTACTATTTAAAGTTTTACCTTTTATAGCATTTTTATAATTTCCCCACTGCACTATAGTCGGCAAGAAATAAAACAAGTAATCTCGAAAAGAGTTACTTGAATCTACATATGGCAATATAGATATAATAGCCTCATTATGTACAGCATCCGTATCTAGTATCGAAGTTCTACCAACAGTAAGCTTAAAGCTCATAAGAAGGGTTCCCGCTCTCGAAATTCTAGTAAACTTTTCATTCACCGCTCTTGTTGAGACCAATTCTTTTGACATTTTAATAAAACCATAATCAGACATATCTGAGATAGATACCCAAGGTATATCTCTTCCCCACCATTCTGGTTCAGCTCTAGGCGGTGTTTTTCCCATAAAATAATTAATTACACTACCTAATTTAACCCATTTCCATGTCGTAGGTATCTCAAATGGTATTTCATCTTCCCCAATTTCAGAAAGTTTCTTTTGCTTTTTTAATTTACCTGCTTTTATTAATTCTTGTTTTTTTTCTTGAATTAACTGATAAAATTTTTCGCCTGTATCTTCTTCAAGTCTTTGTTCTACCAGTTTTCCTTCCATGGCCAATTGAAGTATGCTATTTCTTAATTGTTGAGGTTTCATTCAAACTTTCTCCCTAACAGAGCTGTTATTTCTTCTAACACTCTATCAATTTCTGCATTCAAGCTAGCACGTTCTTCTTGATATCTTTGAATTAAATCGTGAGGTGCAAGTATTACTTCTTCTTCATGCGGAAATCCACATAAGTCTATATTGTAATTATACTTACTTTCTAAATCTTCTTTTCTGTATTTCTTGGCTTTATCAAAACCTTCTTCTTCAATTTCAATACGATCAGTCCACCAATCTACAACTGGTTTAAAATGCTCTAATTTCATAGGTTTTGTCTTGGAAAAGTGTTTATACCCTTCAGGCATATCTAACCTATACACCCAAGTTTCTTCAGTTTTTCCTGTATTATCGAAGAATAGAATATTTGTAGTAATAGACGTGTAAGGACTAAATACACTGGATGGCAATCGAATAATCGTATGAAGATTAAATTCATTCAATAATTTCTTCTTTATGTTGACTTTTGCATTGTCCGTACCAAATAAAAAGCCATCAGGTAAAATTACTGCAGCTCGTCCTTGTGCTTTTAAGCGGTACATAATAACAGACATAAATAAATCAGCGGTCTCTGAGCTAGATAAATCAGCCGGGAAATGACTTTTTACATCATTTTTTTCTGATCCACCATAAGGTGGATTCATCAAGATGACATCAAATTTATCCTTATCCGTATAATCTAATACATCCTTTAATAAGGAGTTATCATGGAATATACGAGGAGTATCCACATCATGCAGCAATAAATTAGTAATTGCTAACATATATGGGAATTGCTTCTTTTCTATCCCATAAATAGATGATGAGTATGCTTCTTCATCTGCTACAGTTTCTACTTTTTTACGTAATTCTTTGAGCCAACTTATAAGAAATCCACCAGTACCACAAGCGAAATCAGCCATAACTTCACCCACTTGTGGATTAATCATAGCAGCCATAAAATCTGTTACGGCACGCGGTGTATAAAATTCACCACTAGAACCAGCACTCTGCAATTCTTTTAGAATTGTTTCATAAATATCACCAAACGCATGACTTTCATCATAATCACTAAAATCAATATCATCAATTACATTAATAACTTGTCTTAGTAAAACACCATCTTTCATATAATTATTAGCATCAGCAAATGTTGTTTGCACAATAGATTTTTTTATTGGTGTATTAACATCTACAGGTAATCTTTTTAGAGTTGGAAATAATGTATTATCAACAAAGTTTAATAAAGCATCCCCTGTTAGTGCTCTACCTGATTTATCGTCATGTGCCCAATTCATCCACCGACATTCTTCTGGAATTATAGATAAATAATCATCATCATTTATTTCCCATTCTAACTCTTTAGTATCATACACTTTCAAAAAAAGCATCCATACAATTTGCTCAATACGCTGCGCATCACCATTGATACCTGCATCATTACGCATAATATCTCGTAATCGTTTTACAAAACCAGATAAATTACTCATATTCATATAGCTCCATTATTATAAATTGCATTTTGCAAGTCGGCTACTGCACTTATATAGCCCTCTTTCCCTCCAAAATAACCAACTATTTTTGTAGGTTTCCCTAATTTTATAAATGGATCAAGACGTAAAACTCCCATATTTACTATTTCGGTAACACCTTGATTTTTATATTTATCTAAAAGTACTTCTAGCACTTCTCTAGCAGGCCCATTGTATTTATTAAGGAAATCTTGTTTTTTCACACCATCCACACGTTCTTTCCTAGTCAATGGTTTCTGATTAAAAGCTATATAACAAATAAAATCAAAGTCATCAACGTCTTCCATTTTCTGTTCTTTTTTGATTCCTTCTATATCAATTCCATGTTGTAATAGCAAATTTTTTATCTTATCTTTTTTAGGATCATTACGCCACTCTTCAATAAAAAGATCTAATGTAGCATATTGGCCTAAAATATTTTCTTTTGTATAATCTACAACACTTTCTATTTGTAAAAGTTTACCAGTAGGATCATATATAGATACTGTTTTATGAGTTACCTCGACACTACAGCCATTTTTATCTACTATAGGTTTAATCTTTGTATCAATTGGATTATCCGGACGGTCTTTACCTGTCGAGTCTTTATCATCACCTGTTGGATTAGGTGTATATCCATCAACAATTTCAATAGGTCCATCCCAATCAGGATCTGCAAATAGTCTTGTCACATTCCTAAAATCCATTACAACAAAATGGGTTTTACCGTCTTGCTCTCTAAGCCTTGTCCCACGACCAATAATTTGTTTGAATTCTGTCATCGATCCAATCATTTCATCTAGAACAATTAGCTTAGTCATCTTACAATCAGCACCAGTAGAAAGTAGCTTAGATGTAGTAGCTATTACTGGATAGGACGAAGATACGGAAATAAAATAATCAAGTTTACTTTTACCATAATCATCACTACCAGTAATCCGAACACAATAATCAGGGTTGTCTTTCACCATATCAGCATTCTGATTTACTAAAGCGATTCGCATCCTTTCTGCTGCTTCTTCAGTAGGACAAAAAACTATGGTCTTCGCCATTCTATCAGTAGATTTTAAATATTTAGTAATTTCAGCTGCAACTTGTTCTGTTCTATCTTCAAGAATAATATTGTAATCATAATCCGAGTTATTATAAATTCTATCCTCAATTTCATAACCATATTTATCTCTTTGCCCTTTAATTGGTCTCCAGCCATCGCCAATATCAGTTGTAATATTAATAACTTTAAAGGGCGCTAAAAATCCATCTTCTATACCTTCTTTTAAGGAATACGTATAGATAGGCTCACCAAAATAATTACAATTAGAAATATATTTAGTTTCTTTTGGTGTTGCAGTCATACCAATTTGGGTAGCTGAAGAGAAGTATTCTAATATTCTTCTCCATCTAGATTCATCCTTTGCTGAACCTCTATGACATTCATCAACTATTATTAAGTCAAAAAAGTCTGGTTTAAATAATTCAGAAAAATATTCTTTATCATCATCGCCAACTAATTGTTGATATAGAGAAAAATATACTTGATAGGATGTAATTGTATTAGGATCATCTTTCGCGACATTGATCTTATGAATTAATTTTTCTAATGGCGCAAAATCTTGTTGAATAGACTGATCAACTAAAATATTTCTATCTGCTAAATATAAAACTTTACGCTTCATTCCACTTTGAAGTAATCTATAAACGATTTGGAATGCTGTATATGTTTTTCCTGTTCCAGTTGCCATAACAAGAAGCAGTCTATTTTTTCCTTGAGCAATTTCTTCTACAGCTCTATTAACAGCAACTCTTTGATAGTATCTAGGTGGATATGTATTTTGACTTGAATAATAAGGTTGATCAATGATTTTTCTAACATTATCATCTAAGCCTTTACCATCATTCGATTCGGCTGTAAATCTTATTAATAGCTCATCTTCAGAAGGAAATTCCTCCAAAGAAAGTTCTCGTTCTTTCCCTGTTAAATAATCATGTTCATAAAAACCATCTCCATTTGAACTATACGCAAATGGGACGTCTAACATTTCAGCATATTGCATAGCCTGCTGAAGTCCATGGGATACACTGTATTTATTAGATTTAGCTTCTATTATAGCTATAGGCTTTTGTGAATTTATATAAAGTATATAATCTGCTTTTTTAGCTTCAGATCTAGATACTCTATTCCCACGAAGATTAATCATTCCATCCGTAATCCGAGTTTCCATAGAAATTTTATTTCTATCCCATTTAGATTCTATGGCTGGATTAATATATTGAAACTTTATATCTTCCTCAGTCATTTCATTTTTAGGTCTCATTGTACTCATATTCAATCCCCTAACATATAGTTTTTAAGACTAACCCCTATAAAATCCCCAATAAATATATTCTAAAAACATATCATTTAAATCTTAGTTATCTATATTAAATAAAACTTTATTGAAGTAATCTTTACCTCATATATAATCTTTTTTAATACGCCTTAAACGTCTCATTAGCAAGTTTCTTCGCTCCTGATTACTCATAGCCATCCACGCCTGTAAGTGAGGCATTGCTCCACTAGTAAATGTATAGTTTAAACGTATATGCTCATTAGCAGTTGGTATTGGTAAGGTTGCCAAATATTGCGGTTCTGTTAATGGCATTTGCCCGACTGGTGGCTTAATTCCAAGCTCATTCCAAACCAATAAATTAGCTAAATATTGAGATTTTTTTGAACGAACCCCTTGATATTCATCCATAAAAGGTAACCCTAATTGACTTGACATTTTATATAAAAAATAGCCTACATTCAATTCATCAGTTAGGAAAAGACAATCATATAATCGTTGATTATCTGCGTTATCTGAAAACTTAAAACATAAAAACTGATTTAAAGCAGTCTCATCTTTGGGAATCTCCATATTCCACACAGTCAATCCAAAAATATAATCTAGTTGTCCTTCTAAAGTTTCTGAATCAGAAATTTTAAATGAATAGTTTAATTTACCTATAGGAGCAAAATAAACATAATCATGCTCTGAAACAGGCTCATTAACAAGACCAATTAAATAATCTGCACTAACATTAAAGTAGTTGGCAATAGATACTAACACCTCAAAAGAAGGTAATGTAAGCCCTTTAGTATATTTAGTTATTGCAACAGCAGAAACCCCTATTTCTTTGGCTAAATCTTTCTTTTGAAGTTGAAACTCAGCCAAAAGAATTTCTAATCTAGACGAAAAAATATCTTTAATAGATGAACTAGATTTTTTTAGATCCATTAATACATCTATAACTCCCATTTGTTCCCTACTTTCTTTATTTCATATTGATTTTTTTATTTCAATACGCTATACTGTAATTAACCAATAGTTAATTAGTATTTATTTATAGGTTAATTAATTGGTGTGTGTAAATTTCTTATTACTTTATTATATTAAATTTTCATGTATTTTACAATGTAAGGAGCCCGGTTATGAAACTCTACACTGTACGCGAAGCTGCTGAGGAATACTTTGCAAAAAATGTAAGTATGAGTCATATTTACAATCTAATTAAAACTAAAAACTTAAATTGTATTCATATAGGTCATAAAATACTGATTCCAGAAAATGCTTTAGACGAGTACTGTAAAGCTAATTTTAATATTCAATAAGGATACCCCATTGTATGCAAACAAATCCAAATTATTCTCAACTAAAACGTAAATATTTTCCCATTGAACTCCCTAACGGCAAAATTAAATATGTTCGGGATCGAACAACCTTTAGAGAAAAACACAAATTAAATACCACTTTAAATCTATGCAGCGAGAGGCGCTAGAGACTAAAATACTAGTCTTTAGTGTCTCTTTTTTATTACAAATACAACAAATTTATTTCTACATTAATGTAAAAAACTAGGTATATAGGAATAGACCTATAGATAAGCTAATTACTACCCGCTTATCTATAGGGACTATCCATTTAAAATAGTCTCTAATATCCCTAGATGGTATATATCAACATTCCTATTAATAACATAGAAAAAATCTACCACTATTAATAATATATGTCTTCGCATGCAGTGCGTATGATGTATGAAGTAGATTAGGCACTATCTACTCTACTATTCCCCTCTAAAACACAAAGGAGACCTTTATGGCAAATACAGACCTAAATGAATCTATTAAAATCTATTGCACATCACAATTAAAAAGACAAATTAAAAATATTGCAGCTTTAGAGAATAAAAGTATATCAAGTTATATCACAAGTCTAATTGACCAACATTTTCAACAAAATACTTGTATAGATTCAGACTTCTATAATTCTCTAAATCAAAATCTAGATCGCCTTGAGGTCTTAACATTAAGCCTATTTAAGGGATTATATGAATTATACAGTGCCGAGGATAAGTTTGAAGAAATCTGCTCTACAATTTACAGAAAGGACTAGCATCATGACGAATATTAACAACAATATTGCTTTTAAAGAACTCAAAAAAGGAAAGATTACATTAGCCATATGGAAAAAATATCTAAGAAATATATTAATTTCCCTATTCCTCCTTCAAACCCTTGCATCTGCAGGACTATTTTATAGTTTTCTTTATCAATCAGAAAATATCATATCCACTCAAAATATATATGTAACAAAAGAAGTAGCGTTAAATTATATTAATCCTATAAAGCCAGATACTTATAAAACTCAAATAGGTCAATTTATTGCAAGTCATAAATTTGACTTGGAGGTAAATCCTAACAATAAGATCCCATTCAAAAATTATAAAGATGTAATCGAACATTTAACCAATAATCAACTTTATAGTTTAAAGGAAAATTACAAAAAATACTGGCTCATAACGCTTTTATTAAGTTTAGGGATATCTCTATATTGGAATTATAGTCAATATCTAAAAGACACATCTATATCAAAAAAAGCACTCCATAAGCGTGGTATGCAATTATTATCTCAAAAGCAAATGAGTTTATATACCAAAAATAAACCTCATGTTTTATCCATTGGAAATATAAATATCCCTACTGATACCGAATGTAAACATATCCTTGTCTTTGGTGCTAGTGGATCTGGTAAATCTGTATTGCTCAGTCAATTTCTTAATCAGATTAATACATATAGCCAAAAATATAATGATAAACGCCACTATATTATTACAGATGTAAAACCTGAGTTCGTAGGAAAATTTGCAAAATCCGATGACTACATTTTTTGTCC
>CAKPXR010000026.1 GCA_934202215.1 uncultured Veillonella sp. | reverse complement strand
ATTTCGATTATGATATGTACAACAAGGTCATCCATGGCATTAGGAAATTTATTATATGGTCTCATTATACTGATGACCTTAATAACTTGTTGGTATAGACGACATGAAATCTCTGTACCACAATCAATACGTCAATATGGATGGGCTTATTTAGGCATGCTACTATGCGTATTGCCGTCTGCATTAATTAGTACGGATATAGTGGTAACTACCAAATATTTTTTTAATATTTGGGTTTGGAAGGTATTAGTCATCGTACCAATCCTGTTATGTATTAAAAGTTCTCGCAAATTATACATCATATTATCAGTATTTTTTGTATATATGGGGATTGATGCTTTATCTGCCTTTGTACAATATCTATGGGGATATAATTTAGGTCCAGAAAATCGTGCAGGTGGTGTTATCCATGGATCTATGATGGGATTGGCTATGTTATTAACATTCACTTTTCCATTAGCTTTAATTGCCGCCTATGATACAAGATTTCCTTCGTATGTAAGAAAATCAGCTGTATTTTCTTTGTTTGGTATGTTATTGGGAATGTGGGGTAATCAAAGTCGGGGATCTTGGCTATTTAATGGTCTTAATGGTGCTCTTATAACATTGCGCTACTCAATTTTTAATATTCGTTATATATTGGTTTTACTTGTTGCAATGGTAGGTATTGGTCTTGTTTGGGTAAATAAGCCAACCTATGCAGAGCGTTTTCAAAGTACCTTCAATACTACTACTAACGGTTCTAATTTAGGGCGTATTTATGTATGGGAGTCGGATAAACAGATGATTATGGATCATCCTATGACGGGTGTAGGTCCTGGTTTATGGGGGAAAAAGTATGTAGAACAATATCAATTAAAAGAGGAAACGCAAAACTTAGGCCATTCTCATAATAATATGCTACAAATAGCTTCTGAATCTGGCATATTAGGTCTCATTGGGTTCTTAGGATTCTCAATTTTTATGTTCTGTAAATCCTTGAAGAGCTATATTAAGACAAGAAATCCTTATGATTTATCAATTCTTGTAGGATTGATTAGTTACTTATTTTTATTTGGCTCTATAGATTATACATGGGGAAACTCATCTGGTATTCGTATATTTTGGATTGTTATGGGAATTATGATTAAATTGAAATATAATTGAGAATTATATCGTTGATTTACGATGTATTTAAGTATTGTTTAATAAGAGTTTAAGTCTAGTTTACATAGCGAAGAAAATTAAGAAAAACTGAATAAAAGATAGTTAAAATCTATGTTTTTTCATAGTTTTAAACATTTGAATATGATACAATATAAGTAATTATTGGTACATTGTATTCGTATACGAGAGAGGTTGTTTTCTTTAAGGTTAATTGAGAAAACAACCTTTCTTTATAATTTGGGGTATTAGTATGAATAAATATATCTGCAATAATACTAATAAATTACTTATTAGTAAGATTATTGTTTTTATAGCAGATTATTTTGCTATTGTTTTGGGGACATTAGCAGCTTATTATTTGCGTTTAAACTTGTCGTTTTTATCGGTAATCTCACATTTTGAGATAGATGAAATTTATGTATATGGTATTATTCCTATAGTATTTTTATCTATATTACTTTTAAATAATACATATTCGGTAGTATCGACCTATTGGGATACGATGAAAAATCTATTCCGTAGCATTACTATTGGTGTAGTTGTATCCATTGTTCTTATGTATACAGGTCATGTTACTAATGATGTATCTCGCTTATTTGTTGTTTTTGCATATATACTTATTTTATTATCTATTCTTAGTGAACGTTTTGTCGTTGGAAAAATACTTTCTAAGGCTGGATATCTAGTAACACCGGTTCTTCTTGTAGGGGCCGGCAAAACAGCAGAGCTTGTAAAGCGCTCTTTAGATCGTATGCCGATTGCGACATATAAGATTATTGGTTATGTAGATGACAATCCTAAATCGACAGATATTGCTAAGGAATATCCTTGTCTCGGTGCTTTTTCTGACGTGGAGAGGGTTATTAAAGACACTGGTGTTCAAACAGTACTCATCTGTGCACCAGGTCTTGAGTCTAAAAAGTTAGTTTCTTTAATTAATCAATTACAGCTATTAGTAAAACGAGTAGCCTTTGTGCCTGAATTATTTGGTTTACCAGCTAGTAATATTACGGCTCGTGGCATGATGGAAGAGCAAGCTGTTGTACTACGTGTACAAAATAACTTGGCTCGTAAGTCTAACCGTATTATGAAACGTATTTTTGATATTGTAGCTACCGTATGTGGGGGCATCTTGATTTTGCCAATCTTAGCTATCGTAGCTCTATTGATTTATTTAGATTCTCCAGGGCCTATCGTATTTGGTCATAAGCGGGTTGGTCAAGGTGGAAAAGAATTCCGATGCTATAAATTTCGCTCCATGGTACCGAATGCACAAGAGGCATTAGATGTGTATTTGAGAGAGAATCCAACAGCCTATGAAGAATGGGTAAGAGAATTTAAATTGAAAGATGATCCACGTGTTACAAGAATTGGTAAATTTCTTCGTAAAACAAGTCTCGACGAATTGCCACAATTGTGGAATGTTCTCGTTGGAGATATGAGCCTTGTAGGTCCACGTCCTATCGTGCGTGATGAAATCGTAAAATACGGTGACTACATCAACGACTTTTACCTTGTGCCACCAGGAATTACTGGTGTATGGCAAGTTAGTGGTCGTAGTGATACTACCTATGAAGAAAGAGTTCTTATGGATTCTTGGTATGTTCATAATTGGTCAGTGTGGATTGATATAGTATATTTGTTAAAAACTGTATTAGTTGTATATAAAGCAAAGGGAGCCTACTAGTGGGGTTTGAATATTTAGTAGTTGGCGCAGGTCCATTTGGTGCTGTATTTGCTCATGAAGTGCACAAGCGTGGTAAATCTGTACTTGTTATCGATCGCCGTAATCATATAGCAGGTAATCTGTACTGTGAAAGTAAAGACGATATTAACATTCATGTCTATGGTGCTCATATTTTCCATACATCCTTAAAGCATGTGTGGGATTATGTGAATCAATTTGCTGAGTTCAATAATTATGTAAATAGTCCTGTAGCGAACTATAAAGGTGAAATGTACAATTTGCCTTTTAATATGAATACCTTCTCCAAAATGTGGAATATTCGAACTCCTAAAGAGGCACAGGACATCATTACCAAGCAACGATCTGCTATTACAAGTGAACCTAATAACCTAGAAGAGCAAGCTATTAGCCTTGTAGGTACAGATATTTATGAAAAGCTCATTAAAGGCTATACGGAAAAACAATGGGGCCGTAAATGTACAGAATTGCCAGCTTTCATTATTAAACGTTTACCTGTGCGTTATACATACGATAACAATTACTTTAATGACCGTTTCCAAGGCATTCCTATGGGCGGTTATACGAAGATGATTGAACGAATGTTAGAAGGTATTGAAGTTCGTTTAGGTGTAGATTTCCTTACACATCGCGATGAATATGAAGCCTTGGCGGATAAGATCATCTATACAGGTCCTATTGATGAGTATTTTGATTACTCTGACGGTGTATTAGAATATCGCGGTCTTCACTTTGAAACAGAACGTCTTGAAGAGGAAAATCACCAAGGTGTTGCCGTTGTGAACTATACAGAAGGTGAAATTCCCTATACTCGTATCATCGAGCATAAACACTTTGAATTTGGTACACAACCTGTTACATATGTAACTAAGGAATATCCAAAGGATTGGAAAATTGGCGAAGAGGCCTATTATCCAGTGAATGATGTAAAGAATTTAGATCTTTACGCAAAATATGTTAAAAAGGCTAAAATGATTTCCAATGTTATCTTTGGCGGTCGTTTAGGGGAATATAAATATTACGATATGGATAAGGTTATTGCTAGTGCCTTATCATTAGTAGACAAGGAATTAGCATAAGCTTTGATTCTGTCGTAGGTATAGATTTGAATATCAACACTTATGTTGGAGAGTACTAGTGAATATTAAGATTTTAGTAGCTACCCATAAGCAATATTGGATGCCAGAGGACTCCGTATACATGCCAATCCATGTAGGTCGAGAAGGCAAGGAAGATATTGGTTATACGGGAGATCATACGGGAGATACTATTTCTTCAAAAAATACAAATTACTGTGAATTGACAGGTCTTTATTGGGCTTGGAGAAACCTTGATGCAGACTATATCGGTCTCGTTCATTACAGACGATACTTTACGCGCAAAGAGGTGCGTTCCATAGAGGATAAAAAGAACCAAATCCTTACAGGAGTAGAATGGGAAAAAATACTTTCAGAATATCCTGTAGTGGTTGCAGACAAGCGTAAATACTATATTGAATCCAATCGCTCTCATTATAATCATGCTCATCATACAGAAGGTCTTGATGCGGCAGAGCAAATCATCGCTGAAAAATATCCAGAATATAGTGCTGCTTTCACAAAGGTTTGCAATCGCACCTGGGCGCACATGTTCAATATGTTCGTTATGCGTCGCGACCTATTTGATCAATACTGCGAGTGGATGTTCTCTATCTTGGAGGAAATCGAACATCGCGTTGATATTTCTGATTACGATACATACGAAGCTCGTATTTATGGTTTTGTAAGCGAAATCTTGCTCGATGTATGGATTGAAGCAAATAATATCGACTATAAGGAGCAAAATGTGTCCTTTATGGAGCCACAAAACTGGTTGAAAAAAGGTAGTTCCTTTGTGTTACGCAAATTTGGCTTACAAAGTAAAGGTTAGGTATCATTGTGAAGCCAGTACTATCTATCATTGTTGCAGCATATAATGCGGAAACTACAATTAAACAAGTTATAGACAGTGTTTATTCACAAAATGTGGACACATCCCTATATGAGTTGATTATTGTCAATGACGGCTCTCGGGACAAAACGGAAGAACTACTTGATATATTGACTAGTGACTATCCTGATATGTGTCTTGTGATTCGCCATATTCCAAATGGTGGCGTATGTAATGCTCGCAATTATGGTCTATCTATTGCACACGGCGAATACGTAACCTTTATGGACTCCGATGATTATTATGGTGAAAGCATCCTTTCTGCCTTTTTCGATAAATATAACCAGTATCCACATATAGATTTTTGGAAATATGGTGCTGTAGAGCATTATATTGAGCATGGTGAAAGCCTTCGAGACAAGGTAAATGATGTATCAGACTTTGTTTCTAGTGATGCTACTGCTATTTTGCGGATAGCCCTTGAGATGGAATATATTCCACTCTTTGGCTATGTGTGGAACGGCTTTTACAAACGATCGATTATCGAGGAACATCATATTCAGTTTTCTGCGGAATACATTATGGAGGACTTTATGTTCTCCTTCGAATACTTAACTCACGCACAGTCCATGGGGACGATTCCTCATGTGTACTATCACTATATACTCGACCTAGATAAGACGAGTCTATCTAAGAAATGGGAGCCTAAGTACTACGAAATGTACCGCTTGAAGGTAGAAACTATCCATCAGTACATGATTAAGGCAGGTATTGATGATACACATTGCTACCAGTTATTGAGCATATTATACGTTAAATATATGTATTCCGCCTTGGAACGGATGGGGACTGTTTCGTCCTTATATGGCAAATACAAATGGCTACAAGCGTTATGGAACGATAGTGTCTATCAAGCCATGGAGCCTCACATGAAGGGAGGCTCCTCTCTTATCGGTGTATTATCTGGACTCTTAAAGTATAAATGCAACCTAGGTATTATAGCTTGTACGGAGTGCATTTCCTTTGTACGCCATCGTCTTAAAGGTTTATTTGCGAAGATCAAATCTAATTAGAAAGAAGCACAATTATGACAAACCGAGAACCTCGTGTATTACGTGTGTTACAAGTGGGAATGACACGTAATCTAGGTGGCATAGAAACATATTTGATAGAACAATTTAGACATCTTGATAAAAGTAAAATTAATTATGATTTTGTGAACATCACAGGGGAATATTCTATTTGTTATGAAGATGAAATCTTAGTCTCTGGTAGTAAGATTTTTAAGGTTGTTTCTAGACATAAAAATCCACTGCTTCATTATTGGCAGTGGTTCAATATATTATTACAAAATAAAGGAATTTATGATGTAATCGTCTTGAATACGAATAGTTTAGAATACGTATTTCCTCTTGTTTTAGGCAAGGTATTTGGCATACCGGTTCGAGTTATTCATAGTCATAATTCAGGTTTTGAAAATAAGCAAGGCCTGGCACGTCGTCTCCTTGTAAGAATGAACAAGAAATTATTAGCATGGAGTGCTAATTTGCGCTTTGCATGCAGTAATAATGCTGGAAATTGGATGTTTGATAATCAATTTTTTCATGTTATCCATAATGCTATTGATTTAAAAAAATATGAATTTAATAAGATTGTACGAGATCAAATAAGGTATGAGGAAAATATTAATGATAAAGATTTAGCTATAATTAATATAGGAAGATTTACATATCAGAAAAACCATAGTTTTGTAATAGATGTATTTAATGAATTACAAAAAAAATATACGAATGTAATATTATTATTAGTTGGTAAAGATGATGAATTTACACCATATTTAGAGGATATAAAATATAAAATTCTAGAGTATGGTATATCTGATAAAGTAAGATTTTTAGGTATGCGTGAAGATGTTCCTAAATTAATGCAAGCTGCTGATATATGTTTAATGCCTTCTTTATTTGAAGGCTTTGGTATAGTTGCAATTGAGGCACAAGCAGCAAGTTTGCCTATTGTTGTATCTGATAGATTTCCCGAGGAAATCATGGTTAGTGATTATATACGAGTAGTATCACTGGAAGAAAATGCAGAATATTGGGCTTCTAATATAGTTAAATTTATACAAAAGAAACGTACTAATAATCAAAAGGTTATTGAAAATAGTGGTTATGAAATCAATAAAGAAATAGGACGTTTAATTAAACTATTTGAACAAGAAAAAAAGAAAAGAGGAAAAGAGGAATATAGTAGTGAATAAATATGTTGATATTGGATATAACATATATGGGCCTATTTTAAAGGGATTTTCTGATTGGTTAAATTTAACATGTAAAATATATCAAATTGATAAGTTGCTATTAGTATCTAGAGATTGTTATATTTTACAAAAATCTTTGAATAATATAAATTGCGATATAGAATATTTTTTTGTATCACGTAAATCTGCAGTTATTCCATTATTACAGTACTATGATTCTTTGCAGGAAAAGTTACAATTATATAAATCGTGGCCTCAATCTATCTTATTAAGTCATGTATTAGATAGGTTAGGTATTAATGATATTTGTATAAATGAATATAATTTATCTTCCCAAGATACTTGGAATTCACTAGATTCCTTAGTAAGTGATGATCGGGTTCAAAAATTATATAATTTGAATAAATCTCAAATAATTGAGAATTCTAGGTCACAAGGTCAATTATTATATAAATATATTGAAAGGTTTAATCATCAATGCATAGGTCTTGTTGATTTTGGGAGTGGTACAATTATTTCTGCATTATCATTATTTTGTAGTAAAAATAATTTATTTATTAATTGGAAGGCCTTTAATTTTCAGGGAAATACGAAGTTATCTTTTGTTAATTTTTCAAAAAATATTAGTCTTAAAGTATTATTTAGGTTTTCTTACATGCTTTTAGAATTATTTTTTACGGCTCCTCATCCATCTGTGAAGATGTATAGAGAAAAAAATAATTTAATTTATCCAGTATATGAAGATATACAAGAGGTACAAGCGGTGATATATAGTCGCACTCGATATTTACATGAAGGAGCATTACAGTATTGTAAAAAAAATAGAATAGTAATAGATGATATAAGTCATTGCTTTTTAAACTATTATAATTATTTTGGACTTCCAACAAAATCAATTATTAAAAGATGGGAAAATGAATTAATAGAAGTAGATTCATTGATAAAATTGTTAAATCAAAATGTTACTTTTATGAAAAAAATTAAAAATACTATTTGGTTATCAGGTACATTAAGACAAATACATATTCCTCGTAAGTTTATTTATATTCTAATTAAAGGAGTTACATTATTGTATTTAATAAAAAGAAAAGGGGGACTTACGGTTGATTAATAATATTATTAAATATAGAAATTTAATTTCAGAACTTGTTACTAGAGATATAAAGAAAAAATATAGACGTAGTATATTAGGTTATTTATGGAGTATGCTAAATCCATTATTTACAATGTTAATTACAGCAATGGTTTTTTCAGAATTATTTAGATTTCAAATAGATAATTTTGCTTTATATTTATTAACGGGTCAGTTAATTTTTACTTTTTATGCCGAAGCAACTAGCTTTGCGATGGGATCAATTTTAGAAAATGGTTCATTAATAAAGAAAGTATATATTCCTAAGTACCTTTTCCCTATTTCTCGTGTTAGTTCTAGTGCTATAAATTTATTATTCTCGTTACCAGCTATGCTTGCTATTATGGTATATACTGGTCATGAGTTAACTTGGACGCTTATATTTTGTTTAATTCCATTAATCTTATTATATGTTTTTTGTATTGGTATAGGGCTATTTATATCTGGATTAACAGTATATTTTAGAGATATGTTTCATTTATATGGTGTAGTTATTACAATGTTAAATTATGCAACACCTATTTTTTATCCAGTTAATATCATACCTGATGAATATAAGTTTTTAATTAATTATAACCCTTTATATTATTATTTAGAGGCTTTTAGAGAGATTACGTATAATAATTCTTTTCCGTCAATTGAATTATTAGGTATATGTGCTATTTTTTCTATTTTAGCTTTACTTATAGGGTCTTATTATTTTTATAAAAAACAAAATACGTTTGTTATGTATTTATAGGAGTATAGTATGAATTCTGCGGTAGAAGTTAAAAATGTTCGTATGGTTTTTAACTTAATGGAAGAAAATGTTGATACATTAAAAGAATATGTAATGCGCTTATTAAAGGGAAAATTATTTTATAATGAATTTGTTAGTTTAGACAATATATCATTTACGGTTGAAAAGGGTGATATTTTAGGAGTTGTTGGATTTAATGGTGCGGGTAAAAGCACTTTGCTTAAAATCCTTGCTGGAGTATTAAAGCCTACCGAGGGATATATTAAAGTTAATGGCTCGATAGCCCCTTTAATAGAAGTTGGAGCTGGTTTTGATCCGGAATTAACTGCTCGAGAAAATGTTTTTTTAAATGGTGCAATTTTAGGATATAGTAGAAAATTTTTAAAAAGTAATTTTGACCGGATAATTGAATTTGCTGAATTAGAGAATTTTAAAGATGTTCCAATTAAAAATTTTTCAAGTGGTATGTATGCTCGATTAGGATTTGCTATTGCTACAATTGTTAATCCAGATATATTAATTGTAGACGAAGTATTATCTGTAGGTGATTATAAATTTAAAGAGAAATGTACAAAAAGAATTAAGGAAATGATAGAGCAAGGTACGACTATAATTATTGTTTCCCATGAGATTGAGATGATAGAAGAAGTTTGTAATAAGGTATTGTGGTTAGATCATGGTCGTATCCGTGGTTTTGGCGATACTGATAAAATTTGTTGTCAGTATAAAGTTAGTTGAGGAGGATAGCATGATGAAAGAGCCATTATTATCGGTTATAATTCCAGTTTATGGGACTGAGAAATTAGTACCACGATGTTTAGATAGTATTTTAAAATCTTCATATAAAAATATAGAAATTGTAGTTGTTGATGATAAATCTCCAGGGAATATTGCTGAAATTATATCATTTTATGAGGATATTTATCCTAATATTACATTTATTAGGCATCAAGTAAATAAGGGTTTATATGCTGCTAGGATTAGTGGGGTTGAAGCAGCGAGTGGTGATTATATAGCTTTTTTAGATAGTGATGATCGAGTATCTTGTGATTTCTATCGTAGACTTATTCAAAAAGCTGAATTAGATAATGCTGATATGGTTATCGGAGAATATGTACTAGAATTTCCAAATGGAACATATCAGTATCAAAACTATTCTCATACAAGATTACTTGAATTAAGTGCTGAAAACGAAGATGTACTTAAATGTTTATTACAACAAAAAGGCTCTGACTATAGTTTATGGGTTGTATGGAATAAAATCTATCATAAATCTATATGGGAAAAAGCGCTACCTTATTTGAAGCAACAAAAAAGGCATTTAATAATGTGTGAGGATATTTTATATTCTACTGTATTATATGCTTTTTCGGAACGGTTACGATCTGTAAAAGGTGATTATGTATTTTATTATAAAGATGAAGGGTCCAGTACAAGTAGAGCTTCATTAACATATGAAAAAATACTTAAAAATATTAATGATATTTCTTATGTTTTTGAATGTATTTATTCTATTTATCAAGAATTAGGTATTCTAGAAGTTTATAGAAAGTATATTAGTGCATGGCATTTAGTATTAAAGAAAACATGGTATCAGGCTATTAAAGAGAGTGGTTTATTATGGTATAAACAACGATTACTTATTAAAGCTCTAGATATAGAGAATAAGGAAGATGAATGTGCGTTAAGTAGTGCTGAAAATTATTTTTATAGTCATTATACTCAAACAAAATTATTGGGGGAAACTTTAAAGGAAAAAATTATAGACCCTGATATTGAAGTAGTTAGCTTTGATATTTTTGACACATTGGTATTTCGTCCGTTTACGAAACCTCATGATTTATTTACTTTACTTGCAGAACGTACATCAACAGCATTTAATTTAGGTGATAAGAATAATGTAAAGCAACTAAGAATAGATGCAGAACGTATTGCTCGAGACAGATTATATGTAAATAATAAGTCTTATGATGATATTACCTTAGATGAAATTTATGATGTTTTTAATGAAATATCCAATCTAGATAGTAGTATAGTACAATGGATTAAGAATGATGAAATTCAATTAGAGCTAAAATATTGCTATACACGCCAATATGCTAAGGAGTTATTTGATCTTGCTAGATATACTGGAAAGAAAGTCATAATTAATTCAGATATGTATTTACCTAAAAATGTTATTATACAAATTTTAAATAACTGTGGTTATTCTGAATATGATGATCTTTTTCTTTCGAGTGAAACGAGAGTGATGAAACATACAGGAAAAATGTATCGTTATATATCAAATGTTCTTGGTGTATCTGGTAAACATATTTTACATATTGGGGATACGGAATCTTCAGATATAAAAAAAGCAAAAGAATGTGGGTGGAATTCATTCTTATTGCCTAAGGCTATTGATTTATTGCAAGGAAAGAATTCTGATATATATACAGGTGAGGCGTATCAACGTATATTTGCTAAGTCCTTTTTGTTGAGAGGCACTCATTATTATGAACGTTTTTTAGGATTAAATGCTTGTTTAGGTGTTATTGCAAATACATTATTTGATAATCCTTTTAGTTCTGAATTTATGAATAATACTGATTTTAATGCAGACCCTAAAGTGGTAGGAACATATGTATTGGGACCATATTTATATGGAATTAGTTATTGGTTAGCTAATAATATAAAAAAGCATGAATATGACTCTATTAATTTTTTAGCAAGAGATGGTTTTTTGCCTATGAAGGCTTATGATATTGTTTCTTCAATTATAAAACCTAAAGCTAAAGTTAATTATGTTCGTACTTCAAGAGAGGCTTTATTACCATTTCAGATTCAATCTAAGCTAGATTTAGATAATTTAAGACAATTGAACATTAATGTTTATTCACAAAGCCCAGAGTCTTTTATTAATATGCTTAAACCTTTTTTAGCTATTCCTGTTGAAATGGCAAAATCTATAGTAGAAAATCATCATATTATTTATAATCAAAAGTTTAAATCTAATGATGAGTGGTATAAATTTATAACTTTATTTGGTGATCAAATTTATAGCCAAGAGAAAATCGACCGGTATAGGGAGACTTTAAGAGAAGCATATAGTAAAATTTTTATAGGAAAAAGTGCAACATTTGATGTTGGATATAGTTTTAGATTAGAGAGTACCTTTAGACGTTGTTTTGATTTTGATATTGATGGATTCTATGTACATATTAATGAAGATACTGCATATTCAAGAGCACTTCATTCAAGTGGAAATATATATACTTTTTTAGATTATGGTCCTGGTGTTACAGGTTTAATTAGAGAACTGTTATTAAGTGCTCAAGAACCTTCTTTAAAGCGAATTTTTATTAATGATAATAATGAGATTGATTATGTATTTAAAGATTATAGCTTTGATTATAAGGAGAATTTTATTGTTTCATTGATACAAAATAGTGCTATAAAGTTTGTATCTGACATTGTAAATATATTTAAAGACGATTTGAAATACTTATATAGTAACAATTCTGATTTAGCATTGATTCATGAGTATTTTAATCATATGGCAAAAGAAAAAGATCGGACAATATTTACTCCTTTGATATTTGAAGATAAGTTATTTGTAGGCGGTAATGTAAATTTTAAAGAATTTTGGGACAATCAAATTAGAGACATTGATATCTCGTTTGCAAGTGGTTCTGATTATGTTTACTGGATGAGACCTTTATGGAAACGAGCAATATGCCTTTATTTTATTAATCGTGATTTTTTAAAAGAAAAAGTTAATAATAAATTAAAGAATAGACCTATTATATTACATGGCATCAAGTATACATATAAAGGATTAAGGTATATTTATCGATTATTTAAGTAATTATGGAGGATGTGTAGTGAACAGGGATATGTCAATAGATACCATAAGAGTATCATCAGTATTTTTAGTTATTTGGGCGCATTACTCTACATTTTTTGAATTTGGCCATCCGATTTGGATCCATTTTGGTCCTACTAGTTGGCCTGGTACTTTAGGTGTACTTTTATTTTTTGGTATTAGTGGTTATTTAATGGGACAAACATTAGAGAAGAAGGAGTCTCTAAAAACTTTTTATAGAAAAAAATTTATTAGACTTTTTATTCCATGGATTATAGCTTATGTGTTCATGAGTATTATCGATCTCAGTATAGGAATTATAAATCATGATTTTTTTTCATTTACGCCTATTTCATCTATTTTATGGAATTCACTTTCTATTAATGAGATATTAAATGTAATATCGTTCATGGTGCCATATGAGAATCATTTGATGACATTATTATCATTTAATAATATTTTTGTTGGTGAATGGTTTGTAGGTACTCTATTTATTCTTTATTTGATTTCTCCTTTATTATATAGAGTAGTTAAGTGTAAGGTCTGGTATATAATTTTTGCTTTCTTTATATTATTGGGGATAGTTTTTTATTTCTACTTTGGACGATATTTTGTTGTTTCCTGGTGGTTTTTCATTGCTAGAATACCAGACTTTATTCTTGGGATGCTATTGTATTATAGAAGGGAATTATTATCCAATAAGATTATAAATTTAGTAGCTTTAGTAGTATTTATTTTGGCGTTAATTAAAGCTTCATTTATAACACCTAATAGTCTTAATTATATTAATAATTTTTTACCTCAATCTCCAGAACTTTATATGTCAGGGTTGCCCATCATATATTTTAGCTTTCGTATAGCTAAAGCTATGCAGAATATTCCTGGAATACAATATTTTAATCGTTTAGCACCAGTTGGCTATGCGATGATTTTATTACAACATACTATTATTTATATGATCACTAGCCATATTTTTATCCCTACTCTTAATATTTTAGGATATTTAGTTTTCTTTATGGTTGATATTATAATAACAATAAGATTGTCAAATACACTATATAAATTATATACACCAATAGAGAACTATTTAATAACCCGTTGATATGAGATATTTATTAGTAATTTAATATTTAGTTTATTGCTTTCTGTTTTGCCATTTCTATATAATAAAAATATGAATGAAAAATTCATGAATAAGTAATATTTTTGATTATTAACATTTTGGGGCGAAATTACTCGGTTTATTATATAGAGTGATTGGGAGTTAATTGTGGCAAAGTATGTATTATCAGTAGATAAAAATAGACCTATAGAAATTGAAATTTTAAATAATATGAATAATGAATATAAAGTTGTTCATGGGTACTTAAAAACATATCGCCTTGATTATGATTTAAAAACAAGTTCTGTTATTCTGCGATTTACATTACAAGATGACATAGATACTTCTTATAGTGTTCGTTTGACAGAAGATGATTCAGTACTAACTGATTTAGATTTGACACCTCAAGAGATATTCTTTAGAATTGTCAATTTCCTTGGCGAAGTAATATATAAAGCCAAGTCTATTGGTAATACATTGGTAATGAAGATAGATAATCAAACTTCTAGATTATTTGTGAAGGATTTAACTAAAATTGAAGATGAGTATCGTGTGTTTAATGGTGAATTAGTATATTAAGATAATTTTTTTAGGTACAAAATAATATATGAAACGACTAAGAAGGTATCAACGTGTTTGTTGGTACCTTTTTTATGTATTTAGTTAAACCTTTAGGGTAGTCTATAAAGTTTAATAATTGATATGATGTATAATTTTATTATGAAGTTTAAAACATCGTTTGATAGATTATTTTATGGTAGTGGAGTCAATATGTCTAAACTAATAGTTTTATAAAAGTATATATGTAAAGGTTTAATGAAAATTAAGTCCCGTTTTAAATGTAAAAATCAATTAGGCTATTGGGATAAACTATATGATAAATATTACGAAGAGTATAAAAGTTTAAGTATTAAAGAGTTACGACGATTACAAAGTATTAAGTCTGTTAATTATAATGTAAATTTGTCATATCCATGGACTACTATTTTTATTAGTGCTGTATTAGGGGCAGTTGTATCTAATATAATAAATATCTTTAACTTTTTATCTTCTGATATACCCATAAATTTAGCTCAATCAACAGTCGATAAAATAGCTTGTGGAGTTATAATAGCAGTCATATTAATTCCATTAGGTGGATATATTTGCTTATATGTAAAAGAAATATATTTCTTCAAAAGAAATATATTGTATATGCTATTTATAGCTATTATTCTATTGGGACAATTTGCTAATAAAGAATCATATGAGGTATTTGTTAATAATGGTGTTGTATTATTGTTTTGTTTAGATGTATATATAGCAATAGTGACTATATTAGATATACGAAAACAGAAAATAGGAATTGAATGTTCTGTTATTAAGGATCTGATATTAGAAAAGGAAGAAGATAATAAAAATTAAATATAGTAAAATACACCTTCAAAATTAGAAGAAATTTTTGAAGGTGTATTTTTTTATAATTTTTATCTTTCTAAATATATTGAAATTGATTAGATTTTAATAGTTTTGAATATTCTTATGCCTAAATTATGTCACTACATTCTCATATATATCTTGTATTTTATGGTGTATATGCTGATAAATAGGTGTAATGCCTTATCATATAGCTGTTAGATTAGCTGCTAGATGTAATAGTTATCTATCTTATAGTTTGGAGAGACATTGAGGTTTATAGAATGAGAGGTTGAGAGCATGAGAGAGAGCAATATTGAATTATTGCGCATCGTTTCGATGGTGCTGATCATTATGCACCATTTTAGTGTGCACGGAACCTTTCCCTTTACGCCAGATTTGACGTTTAACAAGGTATTCTTGCAAGTTTTTGCCCTCGGCGGCAAGGGTGGTGTAGTGGCCTTTGTTATGATAACGGGGTACTTTATGGTTTCTAGCAGCTTCAAGCTACATAAGTTTGGGAAGCTAGTAGGCCAAATATGGTTTTATAGTCTTGCCATGCTAGGTGTGGCAGTGGTATTAGGTCTCGATACGGTTATGCCTTACAACGTAATGCTTGCTATATTACCTTTTGGATGTATGAGTTGGTTCGCTCAAACGTTTTTAGTTCTCTATATAGTAATGCCTTTCATTAATCGCGTGTTACATTGGTTGAAGCATACATACTACGTTTTACTACTAGCCGCTTCGACGATGATTTGGTTTGTCATACCTACAGCGCTTAATCTGTGGCCTAATTTGCCACATACCACCTTTGGTTTTAAGCATATTTTCTCTTTCATTGTATTTTATTCAATGGGGGCGTACATCAAACTATATGGGGCATCTATTAAACTATGTGGTTCTTATATAACACAAAAAACGGGGATTATCTTGAGTGTTATAGGTATATTAGGGGCCTTTTTAGGGGATATTCTCGTCGATGTACTGGCTATGACAGATCCGACTTATATGAAACAGATTTTCTATTTTACCCAAAATGACTATGGCTTTTTCCAGCTACTACTGGGCATAGGTTTATTTATTGTTTTCTTGAAAGCCAAGATTACTTATCATCCGTGGCTCAATACGATTGCTTCTACAACCTTCGGAATTTACCTATTACACGATAATAAGCTAGTGATGCATTATATGTGGGATTATATTTTTAGTACCTATCAGTATTATGACTCACCGTTATTACCACTATATGCGATCTTCATCGTAGCAATCATTTTTATCGTCGGGATGTGTATAGACTATATGCGGTTAGCTTTCATAGAAAAACCCATTATGAAACGCATTATGTTGTATATTGAAAGTAGTCAATTGTGGATGGAGAAGAAGGTGCCATTTTAATGCGAATCTTACTGTTTTTTGGTATAATAAGCAAGTATTCCAACGATAAAACGGAGGTAATTCTAATGCGTAAATTCTTATATATGTTAGCGGCTCTACTTGTGTTGATTGGGATTAATACACATGACGTAGAAGCTCGTACGGATGTATATGCTACGACTTATAACGGCAATAACTGGTATGTAGACCAAGACTCTGTAAAGAGAGTAGGAGATGTACTTAATTTCACAGTATATACGACGTCTGGTCTTAGCTATAAGGTAACATCTAGCGATAGTAATTATTACAATGCAGATGTATTCTACTATAACAACAAACTCGTTTCAGACAATGGTCAATCTGTCTGGAAATCTCCAGGCATGATGGCAGCCATGCGTGTAGCACGTAGATAGTAGAGATAATAGGTCTAGTACGTAAATAACAGAAATAACAAAGGCAGCGAGATGATCGCTGCCTTTTAGCATTTATAAGTGTATTATAGATCGTTTATCTGTATTTGACGATATATAATATAAACCCTATAATATAAGTAGATAGCCATGCGAGTAGATCCGTCGGGCTCATCTCAAAACTATGATTAATTGATGAAATGGCCTTTCAGTTATCCAGTTACTGGTAACGAAGGGCTATTTGTCTTTTCCAAGACAAATAAGCGCCACAAGTGCACCAAAGGCAATAACTACGGTCATTACCTCTAGAATTATCATGATCAACTCATAATTACTCATAGACACCCCTCCCTTCATTAACGAAGAGAGGCCCAACCTCACTTGACTATCTTAAGTCCATTATATGGCGAACATATAATCGAATCAATAAGAATCTATATATAGAAATATACAAAAATATATATACGTATACGTTAGCAGTAACTATAGTTACTGCTTTTTATATTGTTATATACGATATGTGGCAAAATTCCCTCATATTTACAAGAATACTAATATTAAATATAATTAAATTATTTAATAATAGTTTATAGTGTGTAAATGAGAGAGGGTTTTTATGAAACGTGTATGTAAAGCAAACTTATCCTTGGCGATTGCTCTAACGATTGCTAGCTCTGTAGTGCCTTATGTGATGGCAGAGGGTATGACGATTACTACTACAAATGGTGGGTCATTCAAGGCTGGCGAAATGACAAACTATGTATCTACGATTGAGGCAGATAATGGTGGTACAGTCAGAATTGATAAAGCAGTGGCTAATGTGGGCTATAATAATAAGCCTTTCATTAGCAGTAAAGGTGGTAGTACTGTTACTCTTAAGGAAGGCGTTTATGATGTTCGAAATGTGAGCACTCCTATTGCAGTGGCTCAAGGTGGTACTGTTAATATTGGTGTAGACGGCAACAAAGGTAATTTTATCGGTAACGACTTGTCTTTAGTCGGTGATGTTATTGTTAAAAGTGATCCAAATCATGCATCTGAGATTAATATTGGCATTGATGGGAAGGAATCTCTTTGGGATGGTTTAGCATTTAATTTAGCAGATAAAGATGCTAAACATCCAAGTCATATTAATGTATTCCTTGGCGATTATGGTTCTTGGGAGCTTTTTTATCAAGGCGGCTTGCATGAAGGAACACTAGATGGTGGTACGCAACCTAGCCACGTCCATCGACTTGTAGGTTCCAAGAACCGTAATTATGCTAATATGGTAACCCAAAGTGAGCATAATAAACTCTATGTAGATAAGCTTGAAGGTCATGTAAACTTTATTTACGATCCTAATGATGAGGCTGGAGATACTGAGGATCCAAGCTATCAACCACCAACTAAAACCTATAATGGTGTGACTCCAGATTCCTTCTGGGGTGGAGATATTCACATTACAAGTGCGGCTCCTGGTGCGGCTGCTCATGTGTACACGACTCAAAAAGGTTTAGATATGTCTTCCGAAGAAAATGTGAATAAGATCTTAGATAACTTAGCTCACAAGATGTACTATCATAACTATGTAAATGGTGAAAGAAACCTTCAAGGTACAGTAGCTATTGCATCTGATGGTTCTGAATCTGGTCGTTTTACAGTTATCACTTCAGGTTATGCTAAAGAAGGCGACATTACATGGCAAGCAGATAAAGATGGTCAAGGTAAGTATGTATATGGTGAAAATAAACCAACACCGAAACCAGAAATAAAACCAGAGCCAGCTCCAGCTCCTAAGCCGGAAGTTAAACCGATTCCTAAACCAACTCCAAAGCCAGAAGTAAAACCAGAACCGACTCCGGCTCCAAAACCAGAGGTGAAACCAACACCAGCTCCAGCTCCAAAACCAGAGGTTAAACCAACACCTCAACCAACTCCAAAGCCAGAGGTTAAACCAGCTCCAGCTCCTAAGCCTGAGAACAACGGTCGTATTCACGTTATTATGGGTGATTTTGATACACCTCATATGCGCGGTACACGTTCTGCCATTATGAGTAATATCAACGGTTGGAGAACATTGACAGATAATATGTATCGTCCACGCGTATTGCAACAAGGTGAACCAACAGGTATTTGGGCTCGCGTTGGTGGTGGTAAATATAGCTTCAATACAAAAGGTATCGACACAGATACAACGTATACACGCATTCAAGGTGGTTACGATGCTAAGACTAGCAGAGGTTGGACTGTAGGTGGCCAAGTGTCCTACCTTCGTGGCAACGATGATTACGTATTCAATGGTACTGGCAAGGAAAAAGCCTTTGCGGTTGGTGCGTACGGCTTGAAAGATCTTGGTAACAATCAATACATCCACATCGAGTCTCAAGTAGGTCGTGCTTCTAACGATTTCACTGTTCGTAATGAAATTGGTGAAAGACTGTCTGGTGAAACTAAAGCTAATGCATACTCTATCGGTGCACGCTATGGTAAAACTGTGAAGCTTTCAAATGGTGCATACATTGAACCACAAGCACAATTGAGCTACACTCACTTCGGTGGTAACAGCTTCAATGCTGGTAGCATGCATGTAGAACAATCTGGTGTGAGCAGTACAGCAGGTGGTCTTGGCCTTGAAATTGGTAAAACATTTGGCGCAGGTAACATCTATACTCGCGTTGGTTTAAACCATGCCTTCTCTGGCACTGTGAACACTGCGTACACAACTGTAATACTACAAAATATACAAAACAAGACCTTAAAGGAACTTGGACAGATCTAGCATTCGGCGGCCGCTATGGCTTCAATGCTAACAACAGCATTTTTGCTGACCTTAGCACGGGTCTATCTGGCGACTATAAAGCTGGTTGGTCTGTAAATGCAGGATTTACACATAAGTTCTAAATTATTATGTACATAGTAAATAAAAATAGCCCCTATTAAGGGGCTATTTTTATTTATATATTTCTATTAATAGATTCTTATTGATTCGATTATATGGAGCCTTTACCGCACTTGTGGCGCTTATTTGTCTTGGAAAAGACAAATAGCCCTTCGTTATCCTTGGATAATTAGGTAACTGAAAGGCCATTTCATCAATTTTTTGTAACTTTGAGATGAGCCCGACGGAACCACTCGTTTGGCTATCTATTTATATTATAGGATTAATATCATATATCGTCAAATACGGATACATACTATATAGTGTTTACTAAGTAAAAGGCAGCGATTAGATCGCTGCTTTTTTCTTTTTGTATACTCTACTTTTATAACTCAATCATTAATAATTTAAATTATTTTAAATAAAATTCAAGAAATTCATTTACAATTCACAAAAAATAGTGTAATATTTTAAACATATTTTAAAAGTATTGGATGTGAGTTCTTAACAAAGTGAGTATATGTCTATCTTTTCATATAAATCAAGACTAATAAATCAACCGATAGATATATATTTATTTATGAAGAGACTTTCACAAATGTGAGTGTTATTGTATTAATAGTTGAGGTGTAAGAGGATGAGAGGTAGAAATAAGGTTTTATTATCTGCTGTTATGATGACTTTATTGTCATCTACAGTGGCCATGCCAAGTACATGGGCTGCAGCGGGTCTTAATTCTGATGGACGTATTTTTGCAACTACTGCAGATAGTAAATTTGAAAGTACTGGAAATGCAACTGTTAAAGGTGTAGTAGCGTCTAATGGTGGTCAAGTTACGATTGGCTCTCTAGATACTCCTAATGCAGATCAATTGCCAAAGCGCTATCGTCAACCAGCTTTCATTACAGGCATGCTAGATAACAGTTCCATTCAAGTGGATGGAGGTGTTATGGACGTGACTACTGCACCATGGGAATCTCCATATCCAGTAGCTTTTGCGTATAATAGCAAAATTAATCTCGGTATTGATGATGCAGGTACTGTAAAACACAAAGTATTTAATATGCAAGGTAATGTGCTTGTATCTGATAAAACAATGCCTCCATACCAACAACAGCAACCATCCGTTATCAACATCGGTTTAGGTCGTGCTCATAATAGCCCTAATCAATTCTCTGGTAAAGCTGTGAACACCTTAGAAGATAAAGGCGGAGAAATCAACATGACCTTTGATGGGGGAATGTGGAGCCATGATAACATGGGTGGTTTGGAAGCTTTCAAAATTGATGGTAAAGAAGCGCATAGTAGTATTAATACCCTTACAGGCACTCGTACACGTGAAGGTTTCAGCCGTATTGCCCAAGATTCACGCAGCGATATCCATGTGAATAAGTTGGACGGTCATATTAACGTTATTTATGACATGACTAGTGGTACGGGCTTGAATTTTGGTAAACCAGGTTCTCAAAAAACTGGTCTTGATGCGGCTGATATTGAGGGCGGTAACTTCATCGTGAAATCCGCTGCGGCTGGTTCAGGTGTGCATGGCTATGTGACAGGTGATCATCTTGATACTTCCTCTGAAAGTAATGTAAACAAGATTTTAGATAACTTGGCACATAAATTCTACTATGAAAATTATGTAAAAGGTGAAAGAAACCTTTCTGGTACAGTATCCATCGCTTCTAAAGGCATTGTATCTAGCTTCCAAAAAGCGTTGACTACAGACCAAAAAGAAGGGGATATTACTTGGAAAGACGGCAATGGTCAAGGGTCCTATGTGGCGCCAGAACCAAAACCTACACCAACTCCAGATCCTAAACCTGTAACTCCAGTAACTCCGGATCCAAAACCAGTTACTCCAGTAACTCCAGATCCTAAGCCAGTTACTCCTGTAACTCCGGACCCTAAACCAGTTACTCCAGTAACTCCGGATCCTAAACCAGTTACTCCTGTAACACCAGATCCTAAGCCAGTAACACCGGTAACTCCGAATCCAAAACCAGTTACACCGGTAACTCCTAACCCTGTTGTTCGTGGTGCTTATGATACCCCTCATATGCGTGGTATTCGCTCTGCTGTAGTAGGTAATATCAACGCTTGGCGTACAGTAGCTGACGATATGTATCGTCCTCGTGTATTGCAACAAGGTGAACCTACAGGTATTTGGGCTCGTATCGGTGG
>CAKPXR010000025.1 GCA_934202215.1 uncultured Veillonella sp. | reverse complement strand
GCGATCAAGATGGTATGGAGGCAATGGCCCGTGAATGTGAAAGCACTCGTTCGAACCGTTAATCACACCTTAAAATCGCATAATCTGTTTCCTGAAAATAGTCGAATCTTAGTGGCGTGCTCAGGTGGGCCTGATTCAATGGCTCTATTGCATCTGTTGAAAGACATTGCCATACATCGACATACATCGTATGAACTAGGTGTAGCTATTGTAGATCATTGCATTCGACCTGAAAGTAAGGAAGAGGTTTTATGGCTCCAACAGCAAGTGGAATCTTTAGGACTACCATTTTATTCTGCTATATTTGATGTGCCTTGTCTGAGCAAGGCACAAAAAATGTCTGAAGAAACTATGGGACGACGAGTACGGTATCAATGGCTTACAAAGGTTGCAAAGTCTGATAACTATGATTATATTGCGGTGGCTCATCACAAAGATGATCAAGCAGAATCGATTCTAGCACATATTATTAGAGGTTCGGGGTTAAATGGTTTGTCCGGTATGACTGTGGTAAGCTCTGAATATGCTATTCCTATAGTTAGGCCACTTTTAGACGTTACAAAAGAAAATATATTGACTTATTTAGCAGCGAAGCATATTTTGTATTGTGTAGATTCTACGAATGAGGATGTGCAATACCAACGCAATAGGATTCGTCATCGTATTATACCTGAGTTAGAAGTTATTAACCCTAATGTAGTAGATGCTATTGTTAGATTGGGAAATTCCGTACATGAAGATTTATTAGTTATATCTGATTTAACGGAGCAAGCTTTTGAAAAACTTGTGACTGTAGGTGCTGATGGGGTGAGCTTATCTCGCCGTGCCTTACGACAAGAATCATTGGCAATACAACGGCGTTTATGGCAGCGCTTAGTGAGTACTGTGGACTCAGATATAACGCTTACATCAGCCCATCAAGAGCAATTACTCGATATTGTTAATACCGGGGAAGAGAAAACTTTCACTATTAAAAGTATAAAAGTAACTGCTCAATATGATACAATAGAAGTATATTGCAAACATTAATATGAATCGTGGAGGTCATATAGATGCATCAAGATGCAAAAGAGATTTTATATACAGCAGAACAATTACAGACTCGTGTAGCAGAGTTAGGTAAGGCTATTAGTGAAGACTACAAAAATGAATCTGTAGTGCTCGTAGGGGTGTTAAAGGGAGCTGTCGTTTTCTTTACAGATTTGGCTCGTGCTATCGATGAAAACATAGATGTAAGTTTTGATTTCATTTCTTGCTCTAGCTATGGTAGTGGCACAACTAGTACAGGGGTAGTACGAATCTTAAAAGATTTGGATCGCTCTGTAGAGGGTAAGCATGTACTCGTTGTTGAAGATATTGTAGATACTGGTACAACATTACATTACTTATTAGAAAATTTACATGCTCGTGGTGCTAAAAGCGTGCGTCTTGCTGCGTTATTGAATAAACCAGATCGCCGTAAGATGGACGTAGATGTTGATTATGTAGGTTTTATTATTCCTGATTACTTTGTTATCGGTTATGGTTTAGATTACGCAGAAAAATATCGTCACTTACCATATATCGGTATTTTAAAGGAAGAAATGTATCAAAATTAAAAATATGATATAATATATGAGTGCATCTCTTAATGAGATGTACTCAATTCGTTTATACAACTAAATTATTATTGAAAGGGGTAATCTTTTGGGTCGATTTACAAAAAATATCGTCCTTTATTTACTTATCATTGCCGCTTTCGTTATCGCCATTGACGCTTTCTCTGGTCAAAGTGCGAATAAATCTGAATTAAGTTATACAGGATTTATTCAACAAGTACAACAGAAAAAGGTTGAGTCCGTAACGATTACCAATGATCATGGTATTAAAGGTAAACTAAAAAATGGAACAGAATTCAATTCTTATGCGCCAAGTGATGAAACATTAATTAAAACATTACAAGATAATGGTGTAGAAATTACAGCAGCTCCACCTGAGCAACCAGCTTGGTGGATGAGCCTTTTAGGTTCTGCTATTCCTATTATCATCTTGGTCGTGTTGTTCTTCTTCATCATGCAACAAACACAAGGTGGCGGTGGCCGAGTGATGAACTTTGGTAAAAGCCGTGCTAAATTGATGGGAGAAGGTAATGTAAAAGTTAGCTTCAAAGATGTAGCTGGTGCTGAAGAAGCCAAACAAGAATTAGAGGAAGTAGTAGAGTTCTTGAAGGATCCAGGTAAATTTACAGCTATTGGGGCTAAAATTCCGAAAGGTGTATTGTTAGCGGGACCTCCAGGTACAGGTAAAACATTGCTTGCAAAAGCCGTTGCTGGCGAAGCAGGGGTGCCATTCTTTACTATTTCTGGGTCTGACTTCGTAGAAATGTTCGTAGGTGTTGGTGCATCTCGTGTGCGTGATCTTTTCACACAAGCTAAAAAAAATGCGCCATGTATCATTTTTATCGACGAAATTGATGCAGTAGGTCGCCAACGTGGCGCTGGTCTTGGTGGTGGTCACGATGAACGTGAACAAACATTGAACCAATTGCTCGTTGAAATGGATGGCTTCGGTGCTAACGAAGGTATTATTACCATCGCAGCTACAAACCGTCCTGATATTCTTGACCCAGCGCTCTTGCGTCCAGGTCGTTTTGACCGTCAAGTTATCGTAGGTCGTCCAGACTTACGCGGTCGTGAAGCAATTTTGAAAGTTCATGCTCGCAATAAGCCGTTGGCTGACGATGTAGACTTGAAAACAATTGCGAAGAAAACACCGGGCTTTACTGGTGCTGACTTAAGCAATCTGTTAAATGAAGCGGCTTTATTAGCGGCTCGTCTTAACAAAAAAGTAATCACTATGGCTGAAGTTGAAGAAGCTAGTGAGAAGGTTAGTATGGGTCCTGAACGCCGCAGTCACATTGTGAGTGATAAGGATCGTAAGTTAACAGCGTACCATGAATCAGGTCATGCCATTGTGGCGCATTTGTTGCCTCATGCAGATCCTGTTCATAAGGTAACAATCATTCCTCGTGGTGCAGCAGGTGGTTACACTATGATGCTTCCTACAGAGGAACAAAACTACAAAACTAAATCTCAATTATTAGCGGATATTCGGGTAGCCCTTGGTGGTCGTGTGGCAGAGGCCTTGATTTTGGATGAAATCAGTACAGGTGCTTCTGGTGACCTTCAAAGTGTAACGAATACAGCGCGTGCCATGGTAACGCGTTGGGGCATGAGCGATGAGCTTGGCCCAATCGTATTTGGTGAACAACAAGAACAAGTATTCTTGGGGAAAAACCTTGGCCATGAACGTAACTACAGTGAAGAAATTGCTGCAAAAATCGATACTGAAATTCATCGTATTGTTGAAGATGCTTATAAAGATGTAACAAAACTTCTTAGCGATAACGAGAAATTCTTACATGATATGGCAAATGCTCTATTAGAAGAAGAAACTATCGATGCAAAAGCAGTAGATAACCTTTATAAATACGGTACAACAAAAGCGCCAGAAACTGAGGAGCCAAAAGAAGCTCTAGAGGCAGCAGGCATTGTCGTACCAGAGGTGATTGAGCCTAAAGTGGAATCTACTACTGTGGAATCTCCAAGTGAAATGCCTTCTAACGAAATTAAATAATGGATAGTATCCAAAAGAAAAGAGCTGATCTCATTTGAGATCAGCTCTTTTTTATTGTCCGTCGTTAACATGACGTGTTGCTAAATATTGTTGAATTCGACGTTCTTTAAGATTTTTTAAATATTTTTGAGCTAATACGTTTGGAATGGCTACGCCTACGGCGATACCAATGATTGTGAGTATACCAGTTACACCGTTTTGAACCATATGGACTAGGCCAGATTCGTTGAGTGCGTTGATATGAAGTATATCAAATAGAAAACGATAATATAAAATGCCTGGCATGAGTGAGATTGCTGATGGTACTATAATGATTGTACTAGAGGTTTTTAGCCAAGTGGAAACTTTTACGTAGATAATGCTCATCACAGCGGCACCCACAAAGGTGGCACCAGCAATAGAGAATCCTAATTCAACAGCCAATAAATTACGAATAAATACACATAATACACCGCCAATACCGATTGATACTAATAGGCGTACAGGAGCATTAAATAAAACTGCGAATGAGGCAGCGGCCATAAAAGAACCTATAATTTGTTCAATGGATAGGACATGGGGTTTAATATCTACAAAACTAAAGGACGGCATAGGACTAAAATATAAAGCCATGGCCATGCCCAATGTCATACTACCTACGATAAGAATTGTTCTGATAGCTCGCGTAATGCCTGATAGAATATGATTATTGATTGTATCGATGACAGCATTGATAAGTGGTACACCTGGAATCATAAATAAGGTACAGCAAACAAGAACATAAACTAGTGAATCTTGCTCGATGTGTGAATAGAAACCGTAGGCAGAAACCATAGCGGCAAATCCACCTAATGCAATGCCCACATATTCATTGCAACCTAAACGAACGGATAGTGTACGCGTAAAATAACCGATTAGAGAACAAATAATTGTTACCATAAAGGCGATTAGATCTCCACTATATAAAAAAGCAAGACCTGCCGAACCAAGGGCACAAGCAATACCTTTTACCCAATCAGGATATACTGGAATAGTAGAATCTAGTCTAGAAATCAGCTGCTCATAAGTTGTGAGAGAATAATGTCGCTCAAAGGCACGCCATGTGAGTTTAGATACGGCATTAATCATGGCCATATTTGGAACATGAACCGGTGTTTTCCTAAAAACAGTTATAGATTGTTCTTTGTGTAATAGATTCACCATAATAGTGGTGTATGAAATATGAATATTTAAATAATTATGAGGAATCCCCATAAATGTGGCGGCTTTTAACATTTCTTCAATGATACGGTTAGTATTAGCACCACATTCCATAAGTAACTTACCTATATTTAATAGGACATCAAGTTTTCTATGAATATGTATAAAGGGGTTCTCTAAAACTTCGTTTTTTTCTTCTAATGTATATTGTTGCATATATCTCCCCAGATAATGATAGACTATATTATTGTTATCTTTTATATATGAATAACTTAATACTACATGTATAATAACTTAATACTACATGTATTATACCATTAATTATTTTAAATAATCCTTGCTTTTTATAGGGGACACTTGTACAATCGAATTGTAAACCTAGGTTGACAAAGAAAGGGGCTCTAAACTATGCGTGATGAAGTATTAGAATTCTTGAGACAAAACCAAGGTAGTTTCGTATCGGGACAAGATATGTCGGAAGCGTGTCATGTTTCGCGCACAGCTATTTGGAAGCATATTAAAGCATTACGTCAAAAAGGCTACAAAATAGAATCTTATACTAAGCGGGGATATCGATTATTGGAGGAACCTGATTTGTTGAGTCCATTAGCAATGAAACAAATCTTAAAAACAGATGTTTTTGGTAAACGGTATGTCTATATGGACACTACTGAATCTACAAACCTAGAAGCTCGTCGTTTAGCGCAACAAGGTGCAGAAGAAGGTACTGTTGTTGTTACAGAGGAACAGGCTGCTGGCCGCGGTCGTTTGTCTCGTGGATGGTATTCTCCATTTGGAAAAGGTTTATGGTTTAGTCTCATTTTACGCCCTGACTTTGCACCAGTAGAAGCACCGAAGTGTACATTGATGGCAGCGGTGGCATTAACCAAGGCATTTCATAAAATGGGCCTTACAGATGCGGGGATTAAATGGCCGAATGATATCCTTGTAAATGGTCGTAAATTAGTTGGTATTTTGACAGAAATGTCTGGCTCTATGGAAGAAATTTCTTATATTATTATGGGCATAGGTGTCAATGTTAAGACTAAACAAGAAGATCTACCCGAAGAATTGAAATTAATCGCTACATCCTTAACTATGGAAGGCATTGATATTGAACGGACAGAAGCTTTTAAATTTATATTGGAATCTCTAGAACATCAATATTATGAAATTCTTGATAGTGGTTTTGAGGAAACTCTCAATGAATGGCGCCAATTATCGGTAACTCTTGGCGAAGAAATTGAAGTGAGAGCACCAGGAAATGTTTATGAAGGGGTAGCTACAGATATTGATGAAGATGGTAATTTATTAGTACAAATCCCTGATGGGACAATTAAACGTGTTGTGGCAGGGGACGTATCAATTCGTCCACGTAAATAGGAGGCATTCATGTTATTAGTAATTGATGTGGGGAACACCAATATTGTTCTCGGTGTATACGACGAGAAAGCGCTTGTAGGTCATTGGCGTATTTCTACAGACCGCGTTCGGACCACCGATGAATATGGCATGTTGATGATGAACCTATTTTTCCACGACCGCAAGGTTGACGTGAAAGATATTAAAGCTATTATCATTTCCTCAGTTGTACCACCATTGATGCCTACATTAGAGCGGGTTTGTTTACGTTATTTCAATGTGAATCCTCTTATTGTTGGGCCTGGAACTAAGACCGGTATCGCCATTAAGTATGATAATCCTCGTGAAGTAGGTGCTGACCGTATCGTAAATGCAGTAGCAGCGCATGAACAATATAAAGGGGATTTAATCATTATCGACTTTGGCACGGCTACTACCTATTGTGCGGTTCAAGGTAATGGCGATTATATGGGCGGTGTAATTACTCCAGGTGTTACAATTTCTGCGGAGGCTTTATTCCAACGAGCGGCTAAATTGCCACGTATCGATGTCAGAGATCCTGGTCAAGTGATTTGTCGCAACACCGTATCTTCTATGCAATCTGGTATGTTTTATGGTTACGTAGGCCAAGTAGAAGGTCTAGTATCTCGTATGAAAGCTGAAATGGGTGGCCAAGTAACTGTTGTGGCTACAGGCGGTTTAGCACAGCTTATCAGTAGCGCTACAGACTGCATTGACCATGTAGAGCCTATGCTTACATTAGAAGGCTTACGTCTTATTTACGAAAGAAATAAATAATGCTACTATAATATAGTTACGTATATGTAACGAAGTAGTGTACATTCGGGTACAGCTTATGCTGTACCCTTTTTGTTAGGGGATATAGAATCATATGAACAATAAACAATGGCAAATAGGGGGCGTCAAAATTGATGGCCAAGCCATATTAGCGCCAATGGCCGGGGTTAGCGATATTGCCTATCGTTTACTAGCCAAAGAATATGGCGCCTCCTTGGTATGTACCGAGATGGTAAGTGCTATGGGCATTAAATATAAAAATGAGCGAACCCATGAATTGTTGCGCCTTGAAGAGGCAGAACGACCTGTTTCTATGCAAATCTTCGGTTCCAATCCAGAGGCTATTGCCATCGGAGCAAAGGTTGTAGCTGATGCGGGTGCAGATATCGTAGATATCAATATGGGCTGTCCTGTTAAAAAAGTTGTTTCATCAGGAGATGGCTCTGCACTTATGAAAAATCCTGATTTGGCGGCACGCGTAGCAGAGGCAGCAGTTAAAGCTGTCGATGTACCTGTAACGGTGAAAATGCGTATCGGTTGGGATAGTGAATCTATCAATGTAGTAGATTTTGCAAAACGCATCGAATCTACGGGGGTCGCAGCTATTGCTGTACATGGCCGTACAAAGGAACAAATGTACAGTGGTCATGCGGACTGGTCCTATATTAAGGCTGTAAAAGAGGTCGTGTCTGTACCTGTAATTGGGAATGGCGATATCGTGGAACCAGAGGATGCTAAGAGCATGCTTGATGAAACGGGGTGTGATGCGGTAATGGTAGGTCGTGGTGCACAGGGGAATCCTTGGATCTTCGGTCGCATTCACCATTATTTAGCAACTGGTGAAGTATTACCGACTCCAAGTGATATTGAACGTCTCGATATGTTGTTAAAGCATTTTGACTTATTGTGTCAATACAAGGGGGAGAGTATGGCCGTTAAGGAAATACGTACTCATGCAGGCTGGTATATGAAGGGGCTCCCTGAATCTGCATATTGGCGCAATCGTGTGAATACAATTCATACCGTAACAAGCTTTCATAATGAGCTAGAATCATATCGTAAGATACTGTCTGAAATGTAGTCAGATTGACAAATGTACAGTATTTTTATATAATGGTTGAGATAATTTAGAAATAAAAGATAAGGTGTCATCTTACTATGGCACTTTTTTCTTATTTAATTTATAGGTAGAAAGAGTGGGGTACCCATGGCAGACGTAAAAGAAACATTACTTACCGCCGAAGGTTTAAAGAAATTAGAAGAAGAATTAACGTATTATAAATCCGTACGTCGTATTGAAGTGTCTAAACGTATTAAGACTGCTATTGAATATGGCGATATCAGTGAAAACTCTGAATATGACGATGCAAAAAATGAACAAGCTTTCATCGAAGGTCATATTGTAGAGCTTGAAAATAAAATTAACACTGCGAAAATCATCGACGAATCCATAAAAGGTGATGTTGTATCCGTAGGTAGCAAAGTAACTGTATTAGATACAATGTACAATGATGAATCAGAATATGTTATCGTTGGTTCCTCTGAAGCGGATCCATTCAACAATCGTATCTCTAACGAATCTCCTGTAGGTAAAGCTATTTTGGGCAAACGTAAAGGTGACGAAGTAGAAGTTTCCACACCAGATGGTCCTGTTACATTCAAAGTGTTAGCAATCCAATAATTTACATTTACTGACGAAGAGGCGATAACATGAGTGAAGAAATTAAAAATGTACAAGAAGAGCTGAATGAGCAAATGCAAATTCGCCGTGAGAAATTGGCTGAATACGAAGCGGATGGTATCTATCCATTTGGTCAACGTTTTGTTGTAAAAGATAATGCAAAAGATATTAAAGATGACTTCTTCTTGAAATATGACGGTCAACCTGTAGTTATTGCAGGCCGTCTGATGACAATCCGTTCCCATGGTAAAACAGCATTTGCGAATATGCGTGATAAATCCGGCGATATTCAAGTATATTTCCGTAAAGATGTATTGGGTGAAGATGCTTATAAATACGTAAAAATGCTTGATATCGGTGATATTATCGGTGTTGAAGGTCACGTATTTAAAACTCATACAGGGGAAGTTACAATTAAAGTTAACAAATTAACTTTGTTATCCAAATCTTTACGTCCATTGCCAGAAAAATGGCATGGTTTAAAGGATACAGAACTTCGTTACCGTCAACGTTATGTTGATTTAATTGTAAATCCTGAAGTGCGTGATACATTTGTAAAACGCTCACAAATCGTTGCTAAAATTCGCGAATATATGATGCGTGATGGCTTTATGGAAGTAGAAACACCAATGATGCATGCTATCCCTGGTGGTGCTGCTGCACGTCCATTCATTACTCACCACAATGCGCTTGATATCGATATTTACATGCGTATTGCACCAGAATTGTACCTCAAACGCTTGATCGTTGGTGGTATGGACCGCGTATTCGAAATGAACCGTTGCTTCCGTAATGAAGGTATCGATAACCGTCATAATCCAGAATTCACTACTATTGAATCCTACCAAGCTTATGGTGATGTAGAAGATGCAATTCGCTTAACAGAAAACCTTGTGTCCTACTGTGCTCAAGAAGTTCTCGGTACACAAGAAATTACATACCAAGGTACAGAAATTAATTTGACTCCACCTTGGAATCGTATCACAATGGCTGAAGGTGTAAAAAAATATACTGGCGAAGACTTTGATGCAGTGACTACTGTAGAAGAAGCTCGTGCTATTGCAGATCGCTTAAATGTAGAATATACAGAAAATGATGGTATTGGTAAAATCTTAAATCTTTGCTTCGAAGATTATGTAGAAGAAAACTTGATTCAACCAACTATCGTATATGGTCATCCAAAAGAAATTTCTCCACTTGCTAAAGCAAGTCGTGAAAATCCATTGGCTACAGAACGTTTTGAAGCATTCATTTATGGCCGTGAATTGGCAAATGGCTTCTCCGAGTTAAATGACCCAATCGATCAAAAACAACGTTTCTTGGATCAATTGAAAGAACGTGAAGCTGGCGATGATGAAGCTCACCGTATGGATGAAGACTTTGTTACAGCTCTTGAATATGGCTTACCTCCAACAGCTGGTTTAGGTGTTGGTATTGACCGTCTTGTTATGTTCTTAACCGACTCTGCATCCATCCGCGATGTATTGTTGTTCCCATTGATGAAACCTGAAGCTGTAAAAGTACAAAGTACAGAAGAGATAACTGAATAATATTTGAAACAGGCTGTAATAGAATGTGATAAAGCTACATTCTATTACAGCCTGTTTTGTCTAATATATTGACTTATATATCTTATATCTTAATGTAATATTCATTTTTTTAAAACTGCATAATACTGAAATGTCTATGTGTTATACATATAATACACATCTATAAACTGCATTATGTAAATGTTAAAATATACATGTAAAAAATATACACCAAGTTAACTGAGATAGCTATCAATTATTAAAGGGGGATAACATCTTATATTTATGTGTATGATTCACATTTATTTAACTTATATTTGCTCTTTTAGGAGGATCATAGTATGAAACATATGAATGTTGCATTTTCTCATAAGGCACAATATTATTTTGGCCCTTTAGAAGGTCGTACAAGTGTAGATTTAAGTCAAACTGATTTTACAGACATAGCAGCAATCGTTATTAGTGAAAATGATACGGCTATTTTAGATAATGAAATCGTAAAGTCTTTTGGCATTCCTGTTTTCTTGGTTGTTTTTGATAAATCTGTAAATATAGATCCATTTATTGGAAAAATAGAACGTGTCATTGATGGTTCTAGTACAAATTTTGATTTATATAAACGTCAAATTGAAGCTGCAGCTGAAAAGTATGAAGCGTCTATGTTGCCTCCATTTTTCCAAGCACTTTCAAATTATGTAGAAGATGGAAACTCTCAATTTGATTGTCCAGGACATCAAGGCGGTCAATTTTTCTGTAAACACCCGGCTGGTCGAGCATTCTATGATTTTTTTGGTGAAAATGTATTCCGTTCAGATCTTTGTAATGCTGATGTGAAATTAGGAGACCTTTTAATTCACGAAGGGTCTGCTATGGAGGCACAGCAACATGCCGCTCAAGTCTATAATGCAGACAAAACTTATTTTGTTTTAAATGGTACATCCTCCTCTAATAAAGTTGTGTTAAATGCATTATTAACACCGGGCGATATTGTTTTATATGATCGTAATAATCACAAATCTATTTGTCATGGTGCATTAGTAATGTCTGGAGCAACACCTGTATATTTAGAAACGGCACGTAATCCATTTGGTTCAATTGGGGGGATTTTAGAACATTGTTTTGATGAAAAATATATCCGTGATTTGATTGCTGAAAAAGATCCAGAAAAAGCAAAAGCTGAACGTCCTATTCGATTAGCGGTTATTCAGCTTGGAACTTACGATGGAACTATTTACAATGCTCGACAAGTTGTTGATAAAATAGGCCATCTTTGTGATTATATTTTCTTTGATTCTGCTTGGGTAGGTTATGAGCAGTTTATTCCTATGATGAAAGATTGTAGCCCATTATTATTAGAACTTGGGCAGAATGATCCGGGAATTTTGGTAACTCAATCTGTTCATAAACAACAAGCTGGCTTTTCGCAAACTTCTCAAATTCATAAAAAAGATAAGCATATTAAAGGTCAAGATCGGTATGTGAATCATAAACGCCTTAACAATTCTTTTATGATGCATGCTTCTACATCTCCATTTTATCCGTTATTTGCTGCTCTTGATGTAAACGCTAAAATGCATGAAGGTGAAGCTGGTAAAAAACTATGGATTGAATGCGTAGAAACAGTTATTGATGCACGTAAATCGGTATTAAAACATTGTAAATATCTTCGCCCATTAGTACCACCAGTGGTACATGGTAAAAAATGGGAAGATGGGGATACAAAAGAAATGGCACAAGATGTGGATTATTTCGCATTTGAGCCTGATGCTAAATGGCATTCCTTTAAAGGGTATGGTAAGGGTCAATACTTTATCGATCCATGTAAATTCCAATTGATTACTCCTGGTATCAATGTAGAAACAGGAGAATATGAATCTTTTGGTATTCATGCCAATATTCTTGCAAATTATTTACGTGAGAATGGTATCATTCCTGAAAAGTGTGATTTAAATACAATCTTATTTTTAATGACTCCAGCAGAATCTAAAACTAAGATGAATGATTTAGTAGCTCAACTTGTTCGGTTTGAAGAATTGATTGATGCTGATGCACCGATGCAGGATGTATTACCTTCTATTTATTATGCTAATCTTGATAAATATAAAGGATACCATATCCGCCAATTATGCCAAGAAATGCATGATTTTTATAAGGATAGAAATGTAAGCACATTGCAACAACGCTTGTTCCTACATGATTATTTCCCAGAGTTTGTAATGAACCCTCAAGAGGCAAATTTTGAATTCCAACGTGGTAAAGGTGAGCTAGTACCATTAAGTGAAGCGGAAGGTCGTATTGCTCTTGAAGGTGCTCTTCCTTATCCTCCTGGAGTATTATGCGTACAACCTGGTGAACGTTGGTCTAAAACTGCATGTGATTACTTCTTAGCCCTTGAAGAAGGAATTAATAAATTGCCTGGTTTTGCTCCGGAAATTCAAGGTGTATATATCACCGCACAACCAGATGGAACTAAAAAAGCATATGGTTATGTATTAAAAAGAGAATTTGAAAAATAATTTAATTGTGTGCCGTCAGAGTAACTCTGACGGCGCCACAAATTAATAAAAAAGGTGGGAAAATTATGAGTACAGGCAAAAACAAGATGTCAGTATTGCAGTTGACCATTTTAACAGCTGTAAATATGATGGGATCCGGTATTATTATGTTGCCAACAAAGTTGGCACAGGTAGGTGCTCTTTCAATTGTATCTTGGTTAATTACAGCTGTAGGCTCCATGTGCTTGGCATACGCATTTGCAAAATGTGGTATGTATAGCCGAAAAGGCGGCGGTATGGGTGGTTATGCTGAATATTCTTTCGGTAAAGCCGGAAACTTTATGGCGAATTACACATATGGTGTTTCTCTTTTAATTGCTAATATTGCGATTGCTATTTCAGCAGTAGGGTATGCAGCAACTTTTGCTGATGCAACATTAACCCCATTAATGACTGGTATTTATACAATTTTTACATTATGGTTAGCAACAGTATTAAATTTTGGTGGTGCTAGTATTACAGGCCGTGTATCTAGCTTTACTGTGTGGGGGGTTATTGCGCCAGTACTTGTTATTAGCACAGTTGGTTGGGCGTATTTTTCTGCTGATATGTATGTAGCGAATTGGAATGTAAACAATATGCCATTTGGAGAAGCGGCAACTAACTCTATTGCTATGACATTATGGGCTTTTTTGGGTCTTGAATCTGCTTGTGCCAATGCTGATGCTGTCGATAATCCAGAAAAGAATGTACCTAAAGCTGTTCTTGGTGGGACACTAGGAGCTGCAATTATCTATATCGTATCTACAAATATGATTTTCGGTATTGTTCCTGCCAATGAACTTGTAAATAGTAATGCTCCATTTGGATTGGCTTTTGCCTCTATGTTTAATGGCACCATTGGCAAAGTTGTTATGGGCCTTATGGTTATGTCTTGTTTTGGTTCTTTATTAGGATGGCAGTTTACTATTGCCAATGTATTTAAAGGAGCCGCAGATGAAGGGTATTTCCCTAAATTGTTCAGTAAAATTACATCCAAAGATGCTCCTGTTGTTGGTATGGTAACAATTACTATAATACAATCTTTTATGAGTTTAATGACGATTAGTCCTTCATTAAGTGAACAGTTTGAAACATTAGTTAATTTAGCTGTTGTAACTAATATTATTCCATATCTTTTATCTATGGGTGCAGTTATTGTGTTAATGAAAGCGGCAAAACGTAGTGGTAGTGAACTAAAAGGGACAACAATTATTGCATTTATTGGTTCATTATATAGTTTATATGCTCTTTATGCATCTGGATTTGATGCTATGACATATGGCTCTATTGTAACCTTTGCAGGTTGGACCTTATACGGTTTTGTATCTGATCGTTTTGACTTAGAACGTAATATTGGTAAATAGTGTAATTACTATATTATAATGAGTGATATAGTATCCTCTAGTATGTTCCCTTTGCTAGTAGAAATCATAATTTTACTAGCAAAGGGCCTTTTTATGTAATTTTAAAAATATTCTAGGTTAAGGTATAATAAAACTATATAGAGAGAAATTAATGGAGGAATTATGGATATATTAGGTGCAAGGCGTTCCATAGAACAAAAGCTACTGATGCAATCTGTTGGCCTGATGGCTCTTGTAGCAGTAAGTGGTACTATAATGGGGATTGTCACCGGTTCTAGTGCGGTCTTATTAGATGGTGTGTTTTCCTTTGTCGATGTTGTTATTAAGATCATGATGCTCATGACTGCTAAGTTAATAGCGCGTGAAACGAGTAAGCGCTTTCAATTTGGGTATTGGCAGTTTGAACCTTTAGTACTGGCTGTAGAAGGGTTCTTTATATTACTAATCGTAATTTATGCCTTATCTAGTGGCATTACAGATCTGATATCGGGCGGCCGTCATGTAGACTTTGGTCCAGCTATTTATTATGCTATCTTCTTTACTGTTGCAGATACGATATATTATTTATATGTGCGACGAATCAATAAAAGCTTACAATCCAATTTAATTAAATTTGATAACGTTAGTTGGTATGTTGATGCTTTATTAGAGGCGGCTATCTTAATAAGTTTTGTAGTGGCTATTATGTTAGAAGGAACAGCTTATGCTCATTGGGCAGCGTATATTGACCCAATTGTCCTCGTTATATTAGCTGTACAGATGATACCTTCTGCGTTTCGTATTATCGTACCATCCGTAAAGCAAATATTAGGATGGGCACCAACTTCGTTACATAATGAAGTGCAAGAAATTATGGATCGTTATATGGAAAAGTACAATTTCAAAGATTATGTTTCTAGTGTACAAGTATATGGTAACACTCGAATTATTGAAATTGATATTTTAGTTCGCAAGAATTTTCCGTATCAAACAATTGCAGAAATCGATGCTATTCGCAATGAAATTGATCAAGAAATTGGAGGGAATCCTTCGGAAAAATGGGTAACTATTTCTTTTACAGGCACCAGAAAATGGATGGCTAAAGATTATTTGCTGGAAGAAGATGATGATGAATAGCATAAAAATTAATTGCGAAACTTGTAGATATCTTATAATTTAATGATAAATACACCAATATATGGTATACTTAAACGTATTGAATATATTGTTCGTAGCATAGTTGGAAGATGAGGTTTATAGTATGTTAGACTTGAAATTTGTCCGTGAAAATATTGATTTAGTGCAACAAAATCTAGACAATCGTCATACAAAAGGCGATTTGAAAACCTTTGTATCCGCTTATGATGAACGTCGTCAGTTAATTGGTAAGGTGGAAGAATTAAAAGCTCTTCGTAACTCCGTAACTGAGGAAATCAGCCAATTAAAACGCAATAAGGAAAATGCGGATGATAAAATCGCAGAAATGAAAAAAGTAGGCGATGAGATTTCTGAGCTTGATAATCGTATTCGCGAAGTAGAAGCAAAATTACGTGAGGCGGCGTTGATGTTGCCAAATATGTGCGATGCATCTGTTCCTGTTGGTGCTGATGAAGATGAAAATGTGGAACAACGTAAATGGGGCGAACCACGTCAATTTGACTTTGATATACAAGCACACTGGGATTTAGGTGAAAGTCTTGATATATTAGATTTCAATCGTGCGGGTAAAATGAGCGGTGCTCGTTTTACTGTATATAAAGGGTTAGGTGCTCGTCTAGAACGTGCTCTTATTAATTTTATGGTTGATCTTCATGTAGATAAACAAGGCTACACTGAAATGATGACTCCATATATGGTGACTCGTGAGACATTGACAGGCACTGGCCAATTACCTAAGTTTGCTGAAGATATGTACCATGTAGAGGATACAGAATACTTCTTGATCCCTACGGCAGAGGTTACATTGACTAACTATCATAGCGGTGAAATCTTGAGCGAAGAGGACTTGCCGAAATATTATACTGCATTTACAGCATGCTTCCGTGCTGAAGCAGGTTCTGCAGGCCGTGATACACGTGGTCTTATCCGTCAACATCAATTCAACAAAGTTGAAATGGTTAAACTAGCTAAACCTGAAGATTCTTATAAAGAATTAGAAACATTGACTGATAATGCAGAAGAAGTATTGCGCTTATTGGAATTACCATTCCGTGTCATTACACTCTGCACAGGTGATATTGGTTTTGGTTCTGCTAAAACATATGATGTAGAGGTATGGATGCCGGCTCAAGGCAAGTATAGAGAAATCTCTTCTTGCTCCAATATGACTGATTTCCAAGCTCGTCGTGCAAATATTAAATTCCGTCGTGGACCTAAAGGTAAACCAGAGTTCCTTCATACATTAAATGGCTCTGGTCTTGCTGTAGGGCGTACGGTAGCAGCTATCTTGGAAAACTATCAACAAGCTGATGGTTCTGTTGTGATTCCTAAGGTACTTGTACCTTACATGGGTGGCGTAGAAGTAATCAAGGCAGCAAAATAAGAGGGGGCATTTGATGAAGTTCTTTATTGATACAGCAGAATTTGATGAGATTAAAGAAGCCTATGCTTTTGGGTTTATTGATGGCGTTACTACTAATCCATCCCTTATCGTGAAAGCTAAACGCGATTTAAAACAAGTTATTTCTGAAATCGCTAATCTTGTAGCGGGCCCAGTGAGTGCAGAGGTTATTGCTTCTGATGCAGAAGGTATGATTGCGGAAGCTCATGAACTTGTAAAACTAGGCTCTAATGTAGTTATTAAAGTGCCTATGACTCCAGAAGGCCTTAAAGCTGTTGCCGTGTTGAGCAAAGAAGGCATTAAAACAAATGTAACATTAATCTTCTCTGCCAACCAAGCTTTATTGGCAGCCCGTGCAGGTGCTACCTATGTGAGTCCATTTGTGGGTCGCATTGATGATATCAGCATGGATGGCCTCACATTAATTCAAGATATTGCAGACATATTTGCTATTCATGGCATTGAAACTGAAATTATTGCGGCTAGTGTGAGAACACCATTGCATATCATTCAATGTGCTAAAGCGGGTGCTAATATTGCAACAGTACCATTCAAAGTACTTATGCAAGCTATGAAACATCCATTGACGGATGCAGGGCTTGAAAAATTTATGGCAGATTGGAAACAAGCTAATCAATAAGTTAAGTATTCGGCTCAATGTAAGAGTCATATTACAATACACACAGGACTTATAAGGAGGCCTATTATGGATCGTACATTATCTTTGGAATTTGCTCGTGTCGTTGAAGCGGCTGCTTTACGCAGTGGTCGTTTACTTGGTCGCGGTCAAAAGGATGCAGCGGATGGTCTTGCTGTAGACGCAATGCGTCAAGCATTTGACTCTGTCCGTATTTCTGGTACAGTAGTTATCGGTGAAGGCGAAATTGATGAAGCGCCTATGCTTTACATTGGTGAACATGTAGGTGCTGGTGGTCCAGAAGTAGATATCGCAGTTGACCCAATTGAAGGCACAAACTTGATTGCAAAAGGCCAAAATGGTGCGATTGCAGTTATGGCTATTGCTGAAAAAGGTGGTTTATTACATGCACCAGATATGTATATGGAAAAACTTTGCGTTGGTCCTCGTGGTGCAGGTGCTATCGATATTACTAAATCTTTAACTGAAAATATCAAAAATGTAGCTACAAAAATGAACCGCAATGTCGATGAAATTACGCTTGTTATGCTTGATCGTGAGCGTCATCATGGATTGATGAAAGAAGCCCGTGATCTTGGTGCGCGTATTATGTTAATCTCTGATGGCGATGTTAACCCAGCTATGGAATGTTGTATTGAAGGTTCTGGGGTACACATGGTTGTTGGTACTGGTGGCGCACCAGAAGGCGTATTGGCTGCAGCCGCTTTAAAATGTGTCGGTGGCGATATGCAAGCACGATTAAAACCAGAAACAGAAGAAGAAATTCGTCGTTGCCATGAAATGGGTATTACCGATGTAAATCAAGTACTTACATTAGATGATTTAGTTCGTACAGATGATGTTATCTTTGCAGCTACTGCTATCACTCGTGGTAACTTATTGAATGCTATTCAATACTTCCCAGGTGGCGCGCGTACACATACTATCGTAATGCGCTCTAAAACTGGTACTGTTCGTTTCTTAGATACAGTGCATATGGATGACAAGCTTAAATCTTTAAAAGCAAAATAATAATTATGCCCCTCAAATTGAGGGGCTTTTTTTCTCAGTATTTTCTCACATTCTCTTGATGAGATATATCGAAAAATAGTATAATAACATTTAGTATATGACGTTATAAATACAACGTCTTGTAGTTCATACAAGACGATCGATATAAAGTGTAGGAGGAATTCTGTTGGAAAAGCTAATCATTCAAGGTGGCAACCGGTTGGAAGGCCGTGTACGTGTTAGTAGTGCTAAAAATGCGGTACTCCCTATTATTGCCGGTACTTTGCTAGCATCAACGCCTAGTAAATTACTTGAAATTCCAAATTTGGAAGATGTAGGTACGATTTGCCAAGTTATCGAGTCTTTGGGGGTTAAAATCACTCGTAATAAAGCAGATGATGAAATTATCTTCGATGCATCTACATTGACTGCTACGGAAGCTCCTTATGAGCTTGTACGCAAAATGCGTGCATCTTTCCTTGTAATGGGGCCACTTTTGGCGCGTAAAGGGGAGGCTAAAATCTCTATGCCAGGTGGTTGTGCTATTGGTGCACGTCCTATTGATCTTCACCTGAAAGCTTTTGAAGCGTTAGGTGCTAAAATTGAAATTACTGAAGATTATGTATATGCTCATGCTCCAGAAGGCCTTAAAGGCACTCAAATTTACTTGGACTTCCCAAGTGTAGGGGCTACAGAAAATGTAATTATGGCTGCTTCTATGGCAGAAGGTAAAACTGTTATCGAAAATGCTGCGGAAGAACCTGAAATCGTTGATTTAGCGACATTCTTAAATGCAATGGGCGCTAATATCCGCGGTGCTGGTACTAATGTAATTCGCATTGAAGGTGTACCTCAATTACATGGTGCGATTCATACGGTTATTCCAGACCGTATCGAAGCTGGTACATACTTGATTGCAGCTGCTATGGCTGGTGGCGACGTATTTGTAGAAAATGCATTGCCTGAACATTTGAAACCAGTAGTAGCTAAATTAAAAGAAGCTGGCGTTACTGTAGAGGAAGAAATTGATGGCATTCGCGTTATCAGCACTGGCAAAGGTATCAAAGCTGTTGATATCAAAACGTTACCATACCCAGGCTTTCCAACAGATATGCAAGCTCAATTTATGGCGCTTACTACAATCGCTGAAGGTACAAGTACAGTAACAGAAACTGTATTTGAAAACCGCTTCATGCATGTTGCTGAACTTCGTAAAATGGGTGCTCATATCGATATCGACAATCGTCAAGCGATTGTAGAAGGGATGCCACGCTTACATGGTGCTGTAGTTAATGCTACAGACTTGCGTGCAGGTGCGGCTCTTGTTTGCGCTGCATTGACTGCAGAAGGTAGAACTGAAGTTGGTCGTTTACATCATATCGATCGTGGTTATGATGATTTTGTAGGTAAATTGCAAAGGTTAGGTGCTGATATTGTTCGGGTTGACGAATAAAAGTACAGAGCCAAAACAGAATAAAAAGAAACGAAGCCGGCGCTCAAAAGGGCCGGCTTTATATAACGAGCAACAAAACTTAGGAGCTGCTAAGGTTGAAAATGCTAAAACTAGCACTAATCGAAAGTCATTGCGTAGGACGAAACGCAAGTCCGCGAAGCTTTCTGAGGGCGTAGCAAAGCAAGCTAGTCATTTAGCTTCTAATATGCGTGAAGCCATGGTTAAAGTCACGAAGATGCGTCGTATTGAACGTCGTAATCGAGAGACTGTAGCTATTGCAAAAACTACGCCGGCCATGACATTGAAGCGCCTAGTTCGTCCTGAACAGGTGGGCGATTTAATGGGACGATTAAATCGTTCCTTAAACTTTGACTTGGGAATTGACCTAGGGACCGCGAATATTCTTATTTTTGCTAAAGGTAAGGGCTTAGTCTTAGATGAGCCTGCTTATATTGCGAAAGATGACAAAACAGGGGATATTCTCGCCTTAGGTGAAGCTGCACGTACTATGATAGGACGTACACCTAAAGGCATATCCGTTATTCGCCCTGTTCAAGCGGGTGTTATCGCGGATTATGATATGACCGAATTTATGTTAAAGTACTTTATTCGTTCAGTGGTGCCTGCTTCTAGATTGATGAAAACCCGTATTATTGTATGTGTACCATCTGGGATTACGCCTGTTGAAAAACGCGCCATTTTAGAAGCTTTGCTTAGAACTGGTGCCAAGAAGACTGTCTTGATAGAGGAACCATTAGCGGCCGCTATGGGGACAGGTCTCAATGATGCAGAGCAAGTTGGGGCCATGGTTGTCGATGTTGGTGGCGGTACTACGGATATCGCTGTTCTTTGTGATACCGGTGTTGTTGTAAGTGAATCCCTTCGTATAGGAGGAGATTCCTTCAATGAGTCTATAATTCGATACATCCGTCGTAAGAAGAGACTTGTTATTGGACCGTTAACAGCAGAAAAGATAAAGATTTCTGTTGGCACCGTAGATCGACGTGCTAAGGAACGAACTATAGAGGTGAGAGGGCGTGATGCAAGCTCTGGATTGCCTAAGTTGGTTGCTGTTAATTCCTTAGAAATTCAACGTGCCTTAGAGGCGCAAGTTATGAATATTCTAGAAGGTATTAAATCTATTTTAGAAAAAACGCCACCAGAACTTGTGGCAGCTATTAATGATCACGGTATCATTCTAACTGGTGGTGGTGCTCTCGTTGATGGGCTGGATCGTGTTATTACACGTTCCGTAGGCATTGCCTCTTATTTGGTAGAGTCACCACGATATGCTGTTATCAAAGGTGTCGCTAAAGCCCTTGATGAAATGTCACAATTGCGTGATACATTGGATGAATTACAATAAAATATTGTATTGAGATGCTATGTAAATTGACGAAGTTGCTATTTATAGTTAGTCCATTGATGAGTGGAATAATTGTAGATAGTCACTTCGTTTTTTAGTGCCCTCTTTTTGTAATTTTTATCTTTATGATGTATACTATAGTAAAAGTATATTGCATAAAATTGATGCGTAGATATAAACCTATTAATATGGTTTGTTGCTATAGAGGAATTGTAAATGAAACGATATTTATATATGACTTTTGCTGTGTTAGGATTTCTGGGCAGTACTATACCTTATGTTGAAGCTGGAACTTTAACCGGTGTACGTGTATCTAATCACGAAGGTACAAGTCGAATTGTATTGGATGTATCTGAAATGCCTGTATCGTGGACTAAGTCTTACAATGACTCCACACATGCCCTTACACTTAATTTAGGTGGTACTACCAATGGATTGGCGGGGCCTATAGCGCAAAATAATGCTAAAACAGGTGTTTTAAAAGGTATTGGCTTGCAACCTGTTAATGGATCTTTGCAAGTAACATTGACAGCGAATAAGGATGTACAACACCATGAGTTTACATTGGAAAAGCCATCGCGTATTGTAGTCGATTTATTTTCTAGCTATGCTCAACAAACTACAAAAGATGTTAATGAATCTGTTACGTATAGCAAGATTAATAATACTGTAGCAGAAGGCAAAATCCAAGCTTTTGCATTATCTGTGGACAATGATTCACCTATGGTAGTCGCTCATGTTTCGGAAGGTAAACCCTTATCATCGGTAGTTCAATCACATACTGCCATAATTGGCGCAAAGGTAAAAGGTGGCAGTTTTGATCGACCTTATTCGGTGGCAAGTGATGGAACTATCGATTTAGAGCGTATTTCTAACCGTGGTACCTTGAGATATACACCAAATCGTGGATATTTTATTGAGGAAAAAAGACCTTTACTACAGGCTAAAACACAGAAGGATACATTACTGATTACCTCGGTTAATACAGGTCGTAAAGAGAATGCTTTGACTCTATATACATCAGCGTATGGGGCATCTACAAAGACTAATGACTTCGGATACGAAGTGACTGTAGCCAATGGTAAGGTGGTTAGTGGTCAAAAAGGGAATTCTAAAATCGGAGAAAACCAATACATATTATCTGGTCACGGAGAAGCAAGAGATGCACTACGTAAATTAAAGGTGGGCACACCGATTACGATTCAAAATAGACCGGAGTTGGCACAAGTGAATACCACTGGTGGTGCAGCTTTACAAGCAGGTACTATGGTATTAAAAAATGGTAACTATGTAGGTGCTGATGGGACCAATAATAAAGCTCGTAGTTTTATAGGAACTACTAAAGATCATAATTTAGTGATCCTCACTGTTGATAAAGCAGGTCTTCAATCCGTAGGGGTCACACAACAAGAGGGGGC
>CAKPXR010000024.1 GCA_934202215.1 uncultured Veillonella sp. | reverse complement strand
ATACTTGCTTCAATTCAGTTTATCATAGCTAACCTACTTGTTGCAAGAAAATACAACATTATAAGAAAAAGAAATCATTTTGTTCATTAAAAGCTTTCACAGGAGCAGATAACCCCTTACCAAGTAAATAATCGCGTAATCCGCTAGCAACAATTGATTCTGTACCAAAATGTCCAGCATCAACCACGAGCAATCCAAGTTCTTTAGCCATTTGCGCATCATGATACTTTACATCTCCGGTGATGTATGCATCAACATGAAAACGAGCAGCATCCTTGATAAATTCAGCACCGGCCCCAGAGCATAGTGCTATGGATTGTATTTCTTTAGGAGCTACCCCAGCAAAACGAATATTAGCCTCCGGTAATGCTTCCTGCACCCATTCACGGAATGTATCTAAATTTAGTGCATTGGGTAACCGACCAATACGACCTAAATATTGAGTTGAGCCTTTTGGCTCAACCAACGATATCACTTCATAGGCAGCTTCTTCGTAAGGATGTGCATCTTTCAGTGCTTCAATCACGCCTTGTAAATGTGTGCCATCTACTAATGCATTGATTTGTACTTCTGGTACTACCGTCATAGAACCTGGTTCACCAACAACAGGATGAGAGTCATTATTTCCTATAAAACGACCTTCACCATAAGCACTAAAACTACAATATTCATAATTACCAATGCGGCCTGCTCCAGCATTTCCCATTGCCATTCGAACCGCATCAGCTGCAGTTTCAGGTACAAATGTAGTTAACTTATATAACACATCTTCACCAGTTTTAATAAAGCCCTTAACATCTATAAGACCTAATCGTTCTGCCAACATATCATTTAATCCACCTGGTGCAATATCAAGATTTGTATGTGCACTATATACGGCAATATTATTTTGAACCAAGGCGTTAATCATTCGCCCCTGAGCCGTATCACAAGATAATTGTTTTAATCCTTTAAAGATTAATGGATGATGACTAATAATTAAATTACAGTCATGCTCAATGGCATATAAAATAGTTTCCTCTGTTACATCCAATGTAGTTAACACACCTGTAACAATAGCATTCCGATTCCCTACCATAAGGCCAACATTATCCCAAGATTCAGCATAGGAACAAGGTGCTAATTCTTCTATTAAGTTTACAACTTCTTGAACTGTTGTCATAAAACTCACTTCTTTCTATTTATTTCCTAAAAGACTGCGAAGAAATTCAACTTCATGCTCTAAATCCTTATATTTATCTGTATGGCTCAATTGCTCAGTCATACCATCTAGCGCACATTGTCGTTGATATATTAAGTACTCAATATATTTCGTCCAAAGAGATGGTCGTTCCTGTTCTAAAAGTGCACCTACAGACCATAACAAAGAATCCTCTGGTAAAGACTGATAAATATCCACGTATTCAGTCATACCTGTATACGCTTCCACCCGATCATTACGAATAGCTAAAAATGCAGTATATAGCTTTCCTGCATCTTCTACTATGATTTCTAGAGCAATAGTATAGCCCTTTTGTACCATATATTGACGCAACTCTTTTTGTCCATTCTGTGGTTGTAATACATAGAACTCCAATGACTCTGGGCCAGCATCTACAATATCGCGCATAAGATATCCACCCATACCACAGCAAATAGCGCCATTTAATTCGCCGGATTCGGTTACCTTTAGTCCATCGCCTAGACGACAATCTATTTTAGAGCTTAATCCACAAGATTTAACATATTCTTTTGCTGACTCTAAAGGACCCTTATGTACATCTCCGGCTATAACAAATTCTGCACGATTACGGTTGATAAGTTCTACTGCTAAATATCCATGATCAGTACCTATATCAGCTATTGCACGTGCCTTGGGTACTATTGAAAATACCGCTTCTAAGCGATCCATCATAGGTCTAGGTTCCATAATTCCTCTATTTACTATTTATCTCTAAATACACCAATAAATTAAATAATAAAGACACCAGTAATTAAACAATCCTCTATCTTAGTAACGACCGTTGCATCTATAAATAAATTACATATAAAAATAACCGTCCTTGAAATCTCAAGGACGGTAGATATCAACATAATTGGTGGGCCCACCTGGGATCGAACCAGGGACCGACCGGTTATGAGCCGGTTGCTCTACCCCTGAGCTATAGGCCCACAGTTAGTTTCTAGCTTATTAATTATACCGAATAGCCTAACTATTAGTCAAGATAAATAGGCTAGGTCTCTTTAATTAATGCTCGATCTTACTGCTATGTATAATTATATCATAAAAGGGCTGCAATACAGTACTCTAACACTGTATTACAACCCTTAATAGATTCAATCCCTTATAAGAAATCTTTAATTTTATCTCGTTTACCACGATTACGCAATTTAGTAAGCGCTTTACCTTCAATTTGACGGATACGTTCACGCGTTACATTAAAATGTTGACCAACTTCTTCTAATGTACGAGGTTTTCCATCTTTTAAACCAAATCGCAAAATCAATACTTGTTGCTCACGATCAGTTAAGCATGTAAATACATCTTCAATTTGTTCTTGTAATAAGATGTAGCTAGCTGCATCATCTGGAGCAATAGCATCTTGGTCTTCAATGAAGTCCCCCAAGTGAGAGTCTTCCTCTTCACCAATTGGAGTTTCCAAGGATACTGGTTCTTGTGCAATTTTTTGAATTTCACGCACGCGTTCTACCGTAATCCCCATACCTTCTGCGATTTCCTCTGGTAATGGTTCTCGACCTTTATCTTGCAACAATTGTCGGGAAATACGAATTAATTTATTAATTGTTTCTACCATGTGTACTGGAATACGAATCGTACGAGCTTGGTCCGCAATAGCGCGGGTAATTGCTTGACGAATCCACCATGTAGCATATGTGGAGAATTTATATCCCTTTGTATAGTCAAACTTATCTACAGCTTTAATAAGGCCCAAGTTACCTTCTTGAATCAAATCCAAGAATAACATTCCACGTCCTACATAGCGTTTTGCAATACTTACCACTAAGCGCAAGTTAGCATCTACCAATTTCTTCTTAGCTTTTTTAGCAAGTTGTATTTCTTTATAGGTAGCATCTTCTGCTGCGCCAGCTTCAATTTGCTTAGCTAAAACAATTTCCTCATCAGCGGAAAGCAACGGAACACGGCCAATTTCCTTGAGGTACATACGAACAGGATCATCAATATTAACGCCAGAGTCTACACTTAAATCAATAGAGATATTCTTCTCATTAGAAGAATCTTCTTCATCCTCTTCTGGCTCTAATGCATGATCATCACTATCTTCACTATCTATATCAGCTACTACCTCAATATTTAACTTGCCAAATGTAGTATAAATATCATCTAATTGTTCTGCAGTAAGATCAGTCTGCTCATGAAGAGCATCTGAAATCTCTGATTGTGTCAACACACCGTTTTTTCGGCCTTTTTCAAGAAGTTGTTCAACAATCTCCTCTATTTGACTTTTTTGTACTTTCTTAGCCACAGCGCTCTCCTTTTTACATTATATATTACTTAGACCATTCTCTAATCAAGTTTTGTATTTCCTGACACTTATGTAATTCGCTAATAAATGTCGAATTTCCTGCCCGTTTTAGTTGATCCGCCATAATTGAATGCGCTTTATACTGTTCACGCAATGAATGGATTCTTATCTTACGGATTAATCCAGGCACTTGCACCTTATATTCCTCGTCACTCATCACAACCAATCTGGAGTAAATATCATACTCAGATGGCTCCAAAACAGACTGAATGTCCGTATCATCTAGACGACCTTTTTGTTTAAATAAGGTGAATATCTTTTCTATTATACCCCGATATTCAATTTTTTCAAAGTCCTCTAATGGTAAATAGCTCATCATATTTTGTAACACTTCACCATCTGTAAAAGCTAAGGACAGTAATTTTTCTGCATCCCCTTTAGGTAAATCCTGTGTTGGTAACGGCGCAGATGAAGTATCAACTAATTCAATTTGACCTTTTTTTACATAGTCTCTGAAATATCTAAAGATACTACTATTATCAAGCCACAGCGGTAAAGCTAATGTCTTTAAAGCATCATCCCGTTGTGTTTGACTATCTATATTAGCAATATATGGAAATACATCGGCCAAAACAGCTTGCTTACCTTCTGTATCATTAGTGTCATGTTTAATTAAGGACTCACTTAATAAATAATCAAGAGGCTTAACTGCTTTAGCCACTAAATCTTTAAATGCTTGTCCCCCATGATTACGTACATAATCATCTGGGTCTTTACCATCTGGCATAGCAAGAACACGCACCTTGAAATCTGTATTTTGTAATAATTCAATAGCCCTAGCAGCTGCTTGACGACCAGCTCCATCCATATCATAGGCCAACACAATTTCATCAGACTGCCGCATTAAGATATGCCCATGATCTCGAGTGTAAGCTGTCCCCAAAGATGCTACCACATTAGTAACACCATGATTATGGGCAGATATAACGTCCATATACCCTTCAACAAGGATAGCTTGTCTCTCCTGGCGAATGGATTTATAAGCCTTATCAAAGGCAAATAATAATTTTCCTTTTTCAAAGATAGCTGATTCTGGTGAATTTAAATATTTTGGTGTACTGTCATCCATGACACGACCACCAAAGGCAACTACACGGCCTTTACCATCCATAATAGGAAACATAATACGGTTTCTAAAAAAATCATAAAACTGGCCTTTTTGATTTTTACGAACAAGATTCAATTCCAAAAGAATAGAATCATCAATTCCACGTTCGTGAAAGGCACGATACAACTTATCCCAACCATCTGGAGCAAATCCTAGCTTAAATTTTTCAATGGTTTCCTTTGTAAGACCTCTCTTTTTTAAATAATCAAGGCCTACTTTACCAATCGATGTTTGAGTAAGACAATTATGAAAGAATGTAGCCGCTAATTCTGATACTTCATATAATTTTTTTCGTCGTTCATCTCGAGCTCGTTGTTCTGGTGAAAGTTTAGCCTCTGGCAATGGAATATTAGCACGATTAGCAAGTCGCTCTAAAACCTCAACAAAACTTAAATGCTCTAACTCCATAAGGAATTTAATAACATTCCCCGATGCATGACAACCAAAACAATAATAAAAGCCCTTTTCAGGGGCAACACTAAAGGACGGCGTCTTTTCATTATGAAATGGACAACAACCCCAATAGTTCTTGCCACGTTTCTTTAAGGCTACATGCTCAGATATTACAGATACAATATCATTTGCATCTTTGATTTGTTCAATCAATTCATTTTCAAAATATCGACTCATAGCCAGCGCCTCCTTCCCTTATATATATTAATTCGATATACAAATAGAAAATCCTCTATTTGTAAATTAATTTAATCAGCTATCAAGATAAACGATTATATTAATCGATACGAATCATAGGAATCATCATCTATTAACAATTATTAATATTCAATACATGATGATTCCTATACACCGTATCTTCTGATATTATACACATAAATTTTGATAATAATAGGCTGCAATGATTTCATTGCAGCCTATACTTATCGCCTATAGCATATTATTTTGCGTAATCAACAACACGAGTTTCACGAATAATTACGACCTTAATTTGGCCAGGATATTCGAGTTCAGACTCGATACGTTTTACGATATTCCGAACGAGTAATGTAGACTCAGCTTCATCAATCTTATCCGGTTTTACTACAACGCGAATCTCACGACCTGCTTGAATAGCAAAGCATTTTTCAACGCCCTCGAAGGATTCAGCGATTTCTTCCAATTTAGATAAACGTTTTAAGTAGTTTTCTAATGTTTCTCGACGAGCTCCTGGACGAGCCGCAGAGATAGCATCAGCAGCTGCTACTAATACAGCTTCTACAGATTGGAACTCTTCATCACCATGATGAGCCCCAATACAGTTAATTACTGCTGCGCCTTCACGATATTTACGAGCCACATCAACACCGATTTGAACATGAGAGCCCTCAAGTTCACGGTCCAACGCTTTACCAATATCATGAATTAAACCACCTCGTTTAGCCAATGTTACATCACAGCCTAGTTCAGCTGCCATTAATCCTGCTAAATGAGATACTTCAATAGAATGTTTCAAAACATTCTGACCGTAACTAGTACGATACTTTAAACGGCCTAAAATCTTTACAATTTCAGGATGCAAGCCATGAACATCAGCCTCAAATGTTGCCTGTTCACCAGCTTCTTTAATGGTTTGGTCAACCTCTTTGCGGGCCTTACCAACCATTTCTTCAATACGAGCTGGATGAATACGTCCATCTACAATCAATTTTTCCAAAGCTATACGAGCCACTTCACGACGAATTGGATCAAAACCGGAAAGAATAACTGCTTCTGGTGTATCATCAATAATCAAGTCGATACCTGTTAATGTTTCAAGTGCGCGAATATTACGGCCTTCACGACCAATAATCCGGCCTTTCATTTCATCATTAGGCAATGCCACTACGGATACGGTAGTCTCCGCTACATGGTCAGCTGCGCAACGTTGGATAGCAGAGGAGATAATTTCTTTTGCTTTTTTCTCCGCTTCATCCTTAGCTTGCTGCTCCATTTCCTTAACCATAATCGCCGTTTCATGACGAATTTCTTGTTCTACATTCGTTAACAAGATATTCTTAGCCTCTTCAAATGTCATGCCAGAAATACGTTCTAATTCTGACATTTGTTTTTCATATAAAGCTTCAATCTTTTCACGGCTTTGGGCTAAGTCAGCTTCTTTGCGATGTAAAGCTTCCTCTTTGTGCTCAATATTGTCTAATTTTTTATCCAAAGATTCTTCTTTTTGAAGAATACGACGTTCCATACGTTGAAGTTCAGAACGGCGATCTTTATTTTCTCGTTCCACATCGGAACGGAGCTTATGAATTTCTTCTTTCGCTTCTAATAAAGCCTCTTTCTTTTTAGACTCAGCTGTGCGCTCACCGTTAGCGATGATGCGTGCAGCCTCTTGCTCAGCTTGATTCAGTTTTCCTTCAGCAATATTTTTTCTTAAAAAATAGCCTACCCCTAGTCCAATCAGTACCATTACCACTGCAATTAGACTATACTCTAAAATCAGTCTCACCTCCTCTTAAATTCTCAAAATCGAGCTTTCATGCTCCTTTTTGTGCCCTTTATGCATTAAATTATCATTTAGCCATATCATCATATAAATAAATAAGGCTATTATTAATTTTAGACTTGAAACCCTGTTCTGTCAAGATTTTACAAGCCTAGTGAGACCTCTGAAAAGGCACTAACTATTCATAAAAATCATTGCACACCACTTGAATAGTACTCGTTGAGAAGCCTCTATATTTGAGAAAATTAAATACTTTTACACGAGGAGTGCATTCTTCATTGAGAATAGATCCAAATTTTTTCTCTACTACGCGATATGCAGCCTTCACTTCATCGTAAGCAGAGATTTCTTGAGGTACTGCAAGGCCCCGAAGTTTCATCTTCTGTTTAATCATATAGGCGCCATACTTTTGTTCTTTCATCAAGTATGTTAATACTTGCTCAGATAAGCGTTCATCGTTGATGTAATCATAATCTCTAAGGCGTTCGAGGACCCGCTCAATGATTGGGTCCTCGATTTGTTTACGTCTCATTTTTTGTGTCAGTTCATAAGAACTAAGAAATCGTTGAGCTAGGAAGCGATACGCTTGATCCATAGCAGCCTGCATCGTTTCATCACTCATGATTATACTTCTTCAGTTACTTCTTCACCAATTACATCAATTTCTTCAGTACCAACAGCTAATGTATCGCGAATAATACGATCGATTTCTTCAGCTATTTGTGGATTATCTAGCAAATATTGTTTAGCCGCCTCTTTACCTTGGCCCATACGTTCCCCATTATAGGAATACCAGGCACCCGATTTGTTGATGATTTCCATATTTGTACCGATATCAATAAGGGTACCTGCTTTTGAAATCCCCTCACCATACATCAAATCGAACTCAGCTGTTTTGAATGGAGGTGCCACTTTATTTTTAACAACTTTAACTTTTGTACGGGCACCAACGTTTTCGTTGTTTGCTTTAATAAGTTCACCTTTACGAACATCAAGGCGTACAGAGGAATAGAATTTCAATGCACGACCACCTGTTGTAGTTTCAGGATTACCAAACATTACGCCTACTTTTTCACGCAATTGGTTGATGAAGATAACAACAGTTTTAGATTTGCTGATGATACCAGTCAATTTACGCAATGCTTTACTCATCAAACGAGCTTGTAGACCTACGTGAGCATCGCCCATCTCACCGTCGATTTCGGCTTTAGGAACCAATGCTGCAACGGAGTCAACTACGACGATATCTACAGCACCGCTACGAACAAGAGCTTCTGTAATTTCAAGAGCTTGTTCACCATTATCTGGTTGTGAAATCAACAAATTATTAATATCTACCCCCAAATTACGAGCATACACAGGATCCATCGCATGTTCCGCATCAATAAATGCTGCAATACCACCTTGTTTTTGCGCTTCTGCTACAGCGTGAAGAGCTACTGTCGTTTTACCAGAGGATTCTGGACCGTAGATTTCAATTACACGGCCACGAGGAAACCCACCTACACCAACAGCGATATCGATTGCAAGAGAACCAGAGGAGATAACCTCTACGTTCATGCGATCTGCTGCTTCACCAAGACGCATAATAGCGCCTTTACCAAAGTCTTTTTCAATTTGTTTTAACGCGTTATCCAACGCCGCTTGTCTGCCATCTACAGCCATTCTTTTATTTCCCCTTTTCTGTTATATAAGTATAAACATAGTAAAGTGCTAATTCTGCTGCACTTTGTCTAATATCTTCACGATTACCAATTAAATTAGCCTTATGAGCTACTGTTCCATGAGGTCCAGTAACCCCAAACCATACAAGGCCAACAGGCTTTTCAGAACTACCACCGCCAGGACCAGCTATGCCAGTTGTAGAAACGGCATATGTCGTTTGACCAACAGCTCGTGCCCCCTCGGCCATAGCCTTAGCAACTTGCTCACTAACGGCCCCATAGGTATCTAACATATCTTGCGGTACACCTAATACACGATGTTTTACGTCATTGCTATAGGAGATAACACCGCCCATATAGTATTCACTGCTACCACTGACGTTAGTTAATAACTTACCAACTAAGCCAGAAGTACAAGATTCAGCAGTACTAATCGTACTATGTTCCTTTAGTAAAGCATGACCCAGAGTTTCCTCCATGGAAATAGATAAATCGCGACCTACCCGAGAGCCTAACCGTTCTCGAATGATAGCATCCCAAGGATTGAGCAGCTCATGAGCGGCCTCTATGTTATCAGCCTTAGCTGTAATGCGCACCTCAATATAGCCTTTTTTGATTAATAACGCTATAGTCGGATTTGATTGATTCTTAATAAGATCCATCAAGGTATTTTCCAAATCGATCTCGCGAATATCATATACACCATATCGATAGGAGGTAACCACACCTTGTGAACCAAATCGCTCTTGTAAATAAGGAACTACACTATCTTGGAACATGCCTTTCATTTCACCAGGAGGTCCTGGTAAAAGAATATATGTAGTATCCCCATCTTCAACGACAACACCTGGTGCTACACCTACTGGATTATGTAATACCTTTGCACCTTCTGGCAATTGTGCTTCTCGACGACTTGCATCGGGCACAATACGTTTTACACGTTGGAAAAATTTTTCAACCTCATCCATCGCCTCTTGATTAAATATAATCTTTCGGCCCACAGAATCGGCCAATACATTCCGTGTAATATCGCCCTGCGTAGGTCCTAATCCGCCGGTACTAATAACGATTTCCGCTCTAGTGCTAGCTAATTGAAAGACCTCCGCCATACGCTTTGGATTATCTCCTACCACAGATTGATGAGCAATGGTATATCCTAATTTATTTAATTCTTGTGCTAGCCAAGATACATTAGTATTAACTGTATCACCTAGCAATAACTCTGAACCTGTAGAAATGAGTTCTACAATCATCAGATCACCTCCAAAATGGAATGTATTGAGCGATGTTTTATTCTACAACTGTAGCTACTACGTCGTAAGCAAAGCCCTGCTCTACTTGTACTTTAAGAATATCTCCAGGTTGAATTTCTTCTCCGCAGTCTTCAATGTACATATTACCGTCTACATCAGGTGCTTGAGACTTTAAGCGTCCTTTAGCGAGTAATGTACCATTCTCACCTTCCTCGATTTCTTCAACCATTGCATAGTCAATAGTACCTTCTAAATCACGGTTATTTTCTTCAGAAATAGCGGCTTGAATCGACATAAGAATATGATAACGATCTTCTTTGACCTCTTCTGGCACTTGGTCTTCACGCGCACCAGCTGGTGTACCTTCCTCTTGAGAATAAGTAAATACGCCCATATTATCAAATTTGATTTCTTTTACAAAGTCGCAAAGTTCCTCAAATTGCTCGTCTGTTTCACCAGGGAAGCCAACAATAATAGATGTACGCAATGTAATATGGGTAGGAGCATTTCTAATTTTCTTAAGCAACCGTTCAATATCATTACGATCATCACGACGATTCATTTGCTTCAAGATATCGTTATTAACATGCTGTAATGGAATATCTACATATTTACAGAGTTTTGGCTCATTTACGATAAGATCTAACAATTCATCAGAAAAGAATGTTGGATATAGGTATAACATGCGAATCCATTCGATACCTTCCACCGTAGTTAATTCCTTAAGTAATGTAGTCAACAATGGTTTACCATCGTTAAGGTCAATACCATAACTAGTTGTATCCTGAGCAATTAAAACAACTTCCTTAACGCCTGTTGCCGCTAATCGTTCCACTTCGGCCTTGATAGACTCGATAGTACGACTGCGGAATGCTCCACGCACCTTTGGAATAATACAGAAGGTACAACCATTATTACAGCCTTCAGCAATTTTTACATATGCACTATAACGAGGTGTTGTTTGAATACGAGGCATACGCTCATCATAGATATTTGTAATATTTTCCATGATACAACTACGGTTTCCGTGCTCAATAGCATCAACTGCTACCATAATTTGATCCCATGCACCTGTACCAATCAATGCATCAATTTCAGGGATTTCTTTAAATAGTTCATCCTGATATTGTTGACTTAAGCAACCTGCTACAATAAGACCTTTACAAGTACCATCTTCTTTGTATTTCGCTACCTCCAGTATAGTATTGATAGACTCTGCTTTCGCTTTCTCAATAAAAGTACAGGTATTTACAACGATAAGATCTGCTTCGCTTAAGTCCTCAGTAATCGTATAGCCATTATCTTTCAATAAGCCTAACATTACCTCAGTATCAACTAAGTTTTTAGCACAACCTAGGCTAACATATCCTAATTTCTTACCCATTCTATATCCTTTCTTAATCAGATTACTTCTCGATTTATACTCTATAACAAGAGCTATATCACTAAGCTACTCCTTACGGAAACGCACTTGGCTAACCCAATGATTTAGCAATAATTTTTTACCATCTATCGTGTAACCACCATTCACAGGCCATAAAATTAGCTCATGTCCCAGTGAGTCTTTTGGCTCTTCCATTTCTGGGTTCGTGAATATATAAGTGAAATTATTTTCAACCATATATTTTGCAGTCTTTGTTGATAATAACCAATTAATAAATTCAACACTATCTGCTTTGTGTTTTGAATTTTTTAATACTGCTACTCCAGTTACATAATAAGATGTTCCATCCATTGGATAAATAACCTTAATCGGATATCCATGACGAGTATATTGAGCCGCATCAGACAGATTACCGATACCAATATTAGACTCACCAAGAGCTGTTAAGCGAACTGGAGTAGACAAGAACTTGGCATGTTGTATTATATGAGGTTTTAAACTATATAAATAGTTCAACGCCTCCGATTCTCCTCGATATTCCACCATGTTATATAACAAGTTAGCTGCATTTTGGGAAGCCACAAAATCAGTCATAACAATAGTCCAATCACCTTGTTTTCCTAATGTATCCCATGTAGTAATATATTTACCAACCCCATTGTAGAAAGTATCATTTTGAACAAATACGATAGGATCATACCAAAGACCTACCCAGTATCCATTTGTATCCTTTAAATTATCTCGTATTTCGTCAATCCTCTCATTAACGATAGGTGCATATTTCCCAGTATTGGCACCCACAACGAGATTATCTTCTGAAGTAAGTACCAAATCACCAGATGTATCAGCTACATTTGAGGCCGACCGTTGAGCCATTTGTTCTTCTGTAAGAGGTAGAACTGTAACCTTTACATTTTTTTCATTTTCATACCGATCAGCAAGCAATGTAGTTATATTGTTCGGCAAGTCTGTATAAACTATAATTTCACCACGAACAGGTTCTTTTGCATGTTCTAACTGTTCTTGATGGTAAAAGTTTACGCCATAGGTTAACATTCCTATAACAAATAGGGCTAAAATGCCCGGAGCAATCCACCGTTTCATATATGCCTCCTATAAGACATAAAGTACTCCCAAACCAGAATAGACAATGCTATTCTCCATTATTATCGACTACCACGTCCTCGATTACTATTAGATGGACGACCTTTAGTCATACCATTACGAGATGGTCTACCCTTACTACTCTTCTCATTAGACTGACGTCCGTTTCGACGATCATTAGTCTTCCCACCATTACGAGAACCATTACATTGACTAATACGATTATTACGACCAATTGGACGTGGAGGAATCAAACATTCTGGCCCAAACCCAATTAAGTCACGTCGGTTTGCTTCAATGAGCGCTTCTTTTACAAGATCATAATTTTCAATATTTTTATATTGCATTAAGGCCCGTTGTTTAGCTTTATCTCTACCTTTTTTTGCTACATAAACAGGCTTTCCATCTAATGGGTTAATGCCCGTATAGTACATACAGGTCGATAAGCTCCCTGGGGTAGGAATAAAGTCCTGCACTTGTTCTGGATACATATGTTGGTCCCGTAAAAACTCAGCTAATTCAATAGCATCCTCCAAGGCACACCCAGGATGAGAGCTCATAAAGTATGGTACCAAATATTGCTTCTTACCAAGTTTTTTATTAGCCTCTTCAAACCAAGATTTGAACGTGAGAAACTCTTCCTTACCAGCTTTCCCCATCATATTGGTAACGCGTTTAGATACGTGTTCTGGTGCTACCTTCAATTGGCCACTAACGTGAAACTCACACAGCTCTCGTACGAAGTCTTTATTGTTATCTGCTAGAACATAGTCATAGCGCAAACCAGAGCGAACAAATACCTTTTTTACGCCTTTTAGCTTACGTAATTTACGGAGTAATGCAATATAATCATCGTGATTTGTATTAAGATTTTCACAAGGCTCTGGAGCCGCACATGTACGACCTTTACAAGCGCCATATACAGCTTGTTTATCACATGCTAAATGGCGGAAGTTTGCCGTAGGGCCCCCAACATCGTGAATATAGCCCTTAAAATTGTCCATCTCAATCATAGTTTGAGCTTCGTCGACTAAAGACTCATGACTACGATTTTGGATAATACGACCTTGATGATTGGTAATGGCACAGAATGAACAGCTACCAAAACATCCGCGTTGACTAACAAGGCTAAATTGTACTTCGCTTAACGCTGGTACACCGCCCTTATCATCATATTTAGGATGCCACTTGCGAGTATATGGCAAGTTATATACGCCATCCATCTCCTCTTGCGTAAGTGGCAATGCTGGAGTATTTTGAACGACATATCGATTACCATGTTTTTGTACCACTATACGACCATAAAACGGATCTTGTTCATCATACTGCATACGAAATGCATCAGCAAAAGCCATCTTATCGGCTTTAATGGTTTCAAAAGAAGGACACTCAACACAGTCTATAGTAGGAATTTCCTTTGCCATGTAACAAATACCGCGAATAGATGGCAAAGATTCTTTAAAGCGACCTTGATCTAGAGCATCTGCTAATTCCACAATTTGAAGTTCACCCATACCATATATAAGTACGTCGGCCTTAGAATCAACTAAGATAGAGCGACGTACAGTATCTGACCAATAATCATAATGACCAAAGCGTCGCAAGGATGCCTCTATACCACCGATAATAAGAGGCACATCACTATATGCTTCTTTCATGCGGTTCGCATATACCAAGGTAGCCCGATCTGGACGATGTCCAGATTCACCACCTGGAGAATAATCATCTTGACGACGGATTTTCTTTGCAGCTGTAAATTTATTAAGCATTGAGTCTAGATTCCCTGCTGTAACAAGGGACGCTAGACGCGGTTTACCTAGTTTTTTGAAAGCCTCTACATCATTCCAATCTGGTTGATCAATAATGCCTACACGATACCCTTTGGATTCTAAGTATCTGCCAATAACCGCAGGAGCAAAGGAAGGATGGTCTACATAGGCATCCCCACTAATGAGGACAAAATCTAATTCGGCCCAACCACGTTCCTTCATATCCGAAGGTTCTGTTACTAAAAATCTATCCATTGATTGAGTAAATGCCTTTCTTCCCTTTATTAGAAAAGGAATAACCATAGTAAAAATAATGCCATACAGAATAAAATAATACCTAAAATAATGCGTTCTTGTACGATAGAGCGTTGACGTTTACGTTGACGCGTTTCTAAGGACATACGCTTCTTAGAAGTTTGGTATTCAACGAATTCACTTTGCACCAAATTTGGGATCGCTTGTGCCTTCTGACGTGTAACAGAACGCAAAGAAAACGTGTCTATATCACCTACTTGACTTTGATACGCTTTTACCAAGCGATCACCATCAAGATCTAAATAATTGCCGTAATTACGAATAAAGCCTTTTACGTAGATCTGCCCAGGAATGATATCATACTTACCATCTTCGATAGCTTCTAAATAGGTTGTTTTAATGTGTAGCACTTGCTCCACATCTTTAAAGGTTAGATTACGTCTTACCCGTTCACGTCGTAATTCTTCGCCTAATTCAGCCATTTTCGTTCCTTTCTCACTCTACATAGTACTTATATCATAATCATTCAATTATTGCTCATCATTGGAATCCGAGAAATATCGTGCCTTTGCTTGTTCAGGGCTCATTAAAATTTCTCGAGCCTTACTGCCCATACTAGGGCCCACTATTTTAAGATCTTCCATCGTATCTACAAGGCGAGCCGCACGAGTATATCCAATGCGGAATCGACGCTGTAACATGGACACAGAAGCTTGACCAGATTCCATAACGAGATTAACAGCACGCTCTAATAATTCATCGCGATAAATATCATTTTCTTCAGATGATTCTTTTTCGGTTTCCTTTTCAGCCTCTTCTGTAACAGTATCGTCATATTCTGGTTCTCGTTGAGCTTTTACAAATTCCACAAGATGTTCCACTTCATCATCAGAGATAAATGCACCTTGTACACGAATTGGTTTATTAGCACCAATTGGAGCAAATAACATATCGCCTTTGCCAAGCAATTTCTCGGCTCCAGCCATATCTAGGATAGTACGAGAGTCAATTTGAGAACCTACGGCAAAGGAAATACGGCTCGGCACATTGGCCTTAATAGAACCTGTAATAACGTTAACAGATGGACGTTGTGTAGCAAGTACCATGTGAATACCTGCAGCACGCGCCATTTGTGCTAAGCGACTGATAGATTCTTCAATATCATCAGGAGCTGTCATCATAAGGTCAGCTAACTCATCGATAATTAATACAATTAAAGGCATAGCCGCCTTAGGATGTGCCTCATTATAGCTCTTAATATCGCGTTTACCAGATGCTGCAAAGGCTTTATAACGAGCCTCCATCTCACGAACGGCCCAACGCAATACAGCAGCAGCTTTTTTCATATCTATTACAACTGGCGCCATCAAGTGAGGAATGCCATTGTAGATAGACAATTCAACCATCTTAGGGTCAATTAATAAAAGCTTAACCTCTTCTGGTTTACGACTGAAGAGAATACTGGAAATCAATGTATTAACACATACAGATTTACCGGAACCAGTAGTACCTGCTACAAGTAAATGAGGCATCTTCGCAAGGTCAGTAATAACAGGCTTACCTGCAATATCCTTACCAAGACCAACTGGAATGCCACCACGAGCATCCTTGAAGTCACTGCAATCAAGAACATCACGTAAATGTACAGCCTCGGTCGTCTTATTAGGAACCTCAATACCGATAGCGGATTTACCAGGAATTGGAGCCTCCATACGAATATGTTGAGCCGCTAAGTTTAAGGCAATATCATCAGTTAAGTTGACGATACGGCTAACCTTTACACCAGGTGCAGGTTCAATTTCATAACGTGTAACAGTTGGACCTTGTGTAGCATTAACAACTTTAGCAGTAATACCAAAGTTACTCAATACATTTTCAAGCATCATTGCATTTTGCGCTACTTCTTCACCATTGCTTTGACTTTCCTTCCCTTTCGCCAAAATATCAAGGCTTGGGAAATGGTACGGTCTATCATAGGTACGGTGAATTTGACCATCTTTAGACACTGCTACTTGTGCTGTATCTTCTGTAGTACTAATGGTAGATGGTACTTGTAAGCTCATACCAGACATACCGGCACCAGCACTTACAGAACTTGCAGCAGCACCTGTTCCAGGTACAGCAGAAGCTATAGCAGCGTGATTAGTTTCCAATGGACCAATCGTTGTATTTTGATATGTAAACTCGGGTTGTTTCTCATGCTTATTGTCTACTGCTTCAGACTCATCTATATATCCTTCGTCTGGAGTATATGTGTAATCCTCATCTGGAGTATATACATAATCATCACCTGTAGATCTACTAGCATCAGAAAATTGATTGAAATCATCTGCATCATAAGACCTAGCATCACCAGAAGCTTCAGAAATATTCGCCAATTGTTCTGCTCCACGATTACGGGCCTCTATTTCGGCTAATTCTTTCCAAGATGTAGGAGCCTTTGGTGTTTCCACAGTTTTTACTGTGTCTACCATAGGTTCATTCTCTACAATTGTACTAGTTTCAAAATTATCTCTATCAACAGTTATACCGCGTTTTTCCAATGAATCTAACGCTTGATCTGCAGCATCAGTAAAGCGTGTATCCTTTTCCCTGTTATAGGCTTTACGTTGTTCTGCTGCCTCTTTGCGTTGTTCATTCCAATCTTCGAAGACCTCTTTAGCTACAGCTACCTTCTCAGCAGCTACTTCTTTAGCTACATCTAAGCCGACTTGAGTTTTATCCGCCGCCTTTTGTAAGCCACTGCGCAAGGATAAACGGGTAATTAGAATACCAAAAGCTAATAACAAGAACACATCTAAAATGATGGCCCCAAGCTCACCTAACAATGTGCGAAGGAATGTAGCGATTGCCCCACCTACAACGCCACCTTGATTAGCCAATTGTGTTGTAATCAGTTCCTGCCCCTCAGGAACGCGCCACAATGGAACGAGAGCTAGCAAAAATAGGAAGAACAAGGTCATTACAATGCCTCGTTTAGTAATGGAAATAAATGTTCCCTTATATAATAATCGCCAGCCTATCCAGAAAACGCCAAGACAGGGAATAATACCGCCTAGGCCAAAGCCATAACGGAATATCCCCGTTAAAATCTGTCCTACAAGCCCTAGTTCAAATCCAAAGAATCCGAGCAGAGAAATAACTGCAAAAGCAATTACAATTAAACCTTTAACTTCGCTACGCAAGGAAAACCCTTGAGACTTAGTTTGCTGTTTTGTACTTGTTCGCTTTCGTCGTGTATTACTTTTTTTGGTGGAAGTTTTTTCTTCTGCCATAAATCTATACAAACCCCTTACTATATAACACCATTGCAAATTAACTTATCATTATATTATAGCATATATCGAAGTATTTAGTTAGCTTTTGCGCCGTTCCTCCCAGTCGTGAAGCAACTGTTCTTCTTTACCTCTTTTAATACCATTGTAATATATAGCCCCCTTAAGAGGTGTTGGTAAATACTGTTGCTTTACATAGCCATTTAGATAGTTATGAGCATACTTATAAGTGTTCCCATGACCTAGCTTGCTAGCCCCACTGTAATGACTATCCTTTAAATGATCTGGAACCTGACCACATTCCTTATGGCGCACATCAGCAATAGCCGCATCTATTGCCATATAAGCAGAATTACTTTTCGGCGCTAATGCTACATAACAAGCCGCCTCAGATAATATAATGCGCGCTTCAGGGAAGCCTACCATATGAGCCGCTTGAGCAGCAGCATTGGCGAGAATTAAAGCTTGAGGATCTGCTAGACCTACATCCTCAGCAGCACAAATTACGATACGACGAGCGATAAAGTTTGGATCTTCGCCAGCTTCAATCATACGTGCCAAGTAATGCATCGTCGCTTGCACATCAGATCCACGCATACTTTTAATAAACGCAGAAATCGTATCGTAGTGACTATCACCTTTTTTATCGTATGTATAAATACGACGACCTACGACCTTCTCTAGAATCTCTATGGTAATAGTGCCCTCATCAGGTACCATTGCTGCAGCCTGCTCTAAAATATTCAACGCCATACGCCCATCGCCATTAACGAAAATCCCCACATCTTCAAGAACTTCATCTGTCACATGCAGATGTCTTTTACCAAGTCCAACCTCATCATCTGTAATAGCACGGCGCAAAATTTGGCCTATAGCCTTTGGTGTAAGTGCCTCTAGTGTAATTAATCTTAGACGAGATAAAAGTGGTCTATTTACCTCAAAAAACGGATTTTCTGTAGTAGCTCCAATAAGAATAATTGTCCCATCCTCTACACAAGGTAACAATACATCTTGTTGACTTTTATTAAAACGGTGAATTTCATCGAGGAATAAAATAGTTCTTTGTTGTAAAGACCGTACCCGCTTACGAGCATCCTCTATGATATTACGCAACTCACCTATACCTGCATTAGTAGCATTTAAATTTACAAAATGACTATTACTAACCTTAGCAATAATACCTGCTAGTGTAGTTTTACCCGTTCCACAGGGTCCATAAAAAAGCATGGATGGAATTGTATCCTTTTCAACCATGGCACGCAAGAAAGTTCCCTTCCCTACCGCTTTCTCTTGACCATATAAATGATCTAATGTAGTAGGACGCATCCTCACAGGTAACGGCTCATACGTATTGGTAGGCGTCATATCAAATAAACTATCCATCCTATCACCTCAATCCATAGCATCTAACTATTAAGTCTAATATTTTATACATCGTATATGTCGATTCAGCAAATGATATTTATTAAGCACACTATACATGTATCAATAGCAATTGATAACGATATATACAAGTCTATTTCTCTATATGGTATATGACATTAATTACTATTTTTTGCCATTTTTACACGCAAAAAAGCCCCACCATGCCGTAATGTACCGCGTTTTGATCCTGCTTAGGGCAGGTGGGTGTCCTCCTCATCCTGCAGTTGTCCCGTAAGGGCGTAACGTTCAGACGAGAGTTCAGACTCCCGAAGTAAATGTGTTGGCTCAAAACTGCGATATCACACGCACATGGCAGGGATATCTTATACATAAATAGTATCAGAAAGATTCGTAATTAACAAGTCTTGACATTTCAAATTTAATCAATTCTTGCCTATGTTTTTACACCAAAGATTGCTCTTCTTCTTCCTCGATATCTGGCTTAATATGCAATTCTTTTAATTGCTTAGGTTCTACTTCAGATGGCGCTTGGCTCATTACGTCAGAAGCAGATTGAGTTTTAGGGAATGCTATTACGTCGCGGATAGATTGACGTTTTGCCATCAACATAACGAGACGATCAAGGCCGAATGCACAACCAGCATGAGGCGGTGCACCGTATTGGAATGCATCAAGCATGAAGCCGAATTTAGATTTAGCTTCTTCTTCAGATAAACCAATAGCTTTGAATACTTTTTCTTGTACATCGGATTGGTAAATACGCAAGGAACCGCCACCGATTTCAACACCGTTCAATACCATATCGTAAGCAATCGCTTTTACGCTGCCAGGATCAGATTCCAATTTATTAAGATCTTCATGACGAGGCATTGTGAACGGATGGTGCATTGCAACATAACGTTTTTCATCTTCGTTATATTCGAACATAGGGAAATCAGTTACCCATGTGAATGCCAATTTATCTGGGTCAATCATGTTCATGCGGCGTGCCATTTCAAGGCGCAATTCGCCCAATGCACGTGCTACTGTTGCAGGTTTATCAGCAATCATCAATACAAGATCGCCACCTTTAGCGCCCATTTTTTCACCGATATTGCGGATTGTATCTTCACCTAAGAACTTCATGATTTGAGACTTGATGGAACCATCTTCATTGAAGCAAGCCCATGCAAGACCTTTTGCACCGTAGCGGTTTACATATTCAACGAGATCATCAAGTTCACGACGTGGGATACCAGCATCGCCAGGTACAACGATACCTTTAACTACACCACCGTTGTCGATTACAGAGCGGAATACTTTAAATTCTGTATTCTTTACAAGATCAGTTACATCAGTAAAGGCCATGTCGAAACGAAGGTCTGGTTTATCAGAACCGTATTTATCCATTGCTTCATCCCATGTAATACGAGGCATAGGCAATGGAATGTCTTTACCCAATGCAGTTTTGAATATATGAGCAATCATTTCTTCAAGCATGGAGTAAATGTCTTCTTCATCTACGAAGGACATTTCCAAGTCAAGCTGAGTAAACTCAGGTTGACGGTCCGCACGCAAATCTTCATCGCGGAAGCAACGAACGATTTGGAAGTATTTTTCATAACCAGCTACCATCAAGATTTGTTTGAAAATTTGTGGAGATTGTGGCAATGCATAGAATGTACCAGCATTTACACGGGAAGGCACTAAATAGTCACGAGCCCCTTCTGGTGTAGATTTAGTAAGCATTGGAGTTTCAATTTCCAAGAAATCGCGGCTATCGAAGAAGTCGCGCATTGCTTTCGTTACTTTGTGACGCAAAATCAAGTTGCGTTGCATTTCCGGACGACGTAAGTCAAGGTAACGATATTTCAAACGAATATTTTCATCTACATCAATATCATCTTGGATATAGAATGGAGGAGTTTTAGCGGAATTCAACACGCGCAACTCTTCACAGTACATTTCATATGCACCTGTAGGAAGATTTGGATTAATAGCAGCTTCATCACGTTTTGTAATTTTACCACGTACGCAAAGTACATATTCATTACGAACATCCTCTGCTTTATGGAAAGATTCTACGTTATGATCTGGAGATGCTACTACTTGTACTACGCCAGAACGATCGCGTAAATCCAAGAAAATCAAACCACCATGGTCACGACGGCGTTCAACCCAACCACATAATACGACCTCTTTACCTACCTCTTGTTCAGAGATGGTGCCACAACCGTGCGTACGGTGTAAGCCTTGCATTGTTTCCATTCTAATTGTCATCCTTTCACCAAAGAAGTTATACGTTCAGAAACTGTATCAAGTGGTACAGTTTCTTGTTCACTAGTTTCCATGAATCGGATTATGGCTTCCCCACGAGCCAATTCATCATCACCCAATATAATAACATATTTTGCATTAATTTTGTTAGCATATTTTAATTGTGCCTTCATACTCTTGCCCTGTCCGTCCATTTCAACGGATACATATGCATTATGTAACGCTTGGCAAATTTTAAAAGCCTCTACCTTAGCCGCATCACCAAGAGCCACTACAAATGCAGATGGTTCAACAGATGGTTGCGGCAATAAGTTTTGTTTTTCAAGAGCCAATAACAAGCGCTCCATACCCATGGCAAAGCCAATTGCTGGTGTATGAGGACCATCAAGTTCCTCTACGAGGCCATCATAACGGCCACCACCGGCTACAGCACTTTGTGCACCTAATGGAGTATATTGTACTTCGAATGCAGTTTTTGTGTAATAATCAAGGCCACGTACAAGACGAGGATTTAATGTATATTGCACATTAGCAGCGGTTAAATATGTTTTTAACTCTTCGAAATGATCATGACACTCTTCACATAAATGTTCATGAATTTCAGGAGCACCTACAGACAAGGATTTACATGTTTCATTTTTGCAATCCAAGATACGCAAAGGATTTTTATATAAACGCTCTTGGCAGTCGCTACATAATTGTTCTTTTTTAGGTTCAAAGAATTCAATTAATTTTTCACGGTATACAGGGCGGCATGTTGGGCAACCTACAGAGTTCACCTCTACATTGAGGTCTTTAAGACCAAAGTCTTTCAACAATTGTACAACCATGCAGATAACTTCACTATCTACAACTGGAGATTGAGAGCCTAGTACCTCTGCACCAAATTGGTGGAATTGACGATAACGACCTGCTTGTGGTTTATCATGACGGAACATAGGCCCCATGTAATACCATTTTGTAAGACCTTCTTTACCATATACTTTATTTTCTAAGTATGCACGCACAGCAGATGCTGTATTTTCCGGACGCAATGTGAAGCTAGAGCCACCATCGTCGCCTGTAGTAAATGTATACATTTC
>CAKPXR010000023.1 GCA_934202215.1 uncultured Veillonella sp. | reverse complement strand
ATGATTACGAATTTGAAAGCAGAAGACGTAGATAAAGCTTGGGAAATGCTCGGCATGGAGCCAGCGTACACAGTTTCCAACCGCGTGCGCAGCGTAAAAATCTGCCCAGGCACTACATTCTGTAAACGTGCTAAACAAGATAGCGTACATCTTGGCATGCAAATTGAACGCAAATATTTATCTCAAGAAATGCCAAGCAAAATGAAAATCGGCGTGTCCGGTTGTTTAAATTCTTGTACTGAAAGCCGCATGAAAGATGTGGGTATTATCGGTACTGTAGAAGGTTGGAACGTATACGCTGGCGGTAGCGGTGGCGCGCATCCACGCATCGGTGACCTCATCGCAGAAGTAACAACTGAAAAAGAAGCTCTTGCATTGGTAGATCGTATCATTGCATACTATAAAGAAAATGCACAAATCGAGCGCATGGGCGAATTCATTGACCGCATTGGTTTAGAGGCTTTTAAAGAGGCTGTATTGGGCGACCTTGAAGGTGCTCCAGCTGAAAGTAAATCCGACGAACCAGCTGTCTTCTTACCTGGTCATGGTAACGATCCTGAACCAGAAGCACCACGCCTCGAAGCAGGTGCCCCTATTACACCAGACACAATCATTCGCGATATCGTAGATACGTATCCAAACGTTGTACCTGTGTTACAAAGCATCGGCATGGGTTGCCTTGGTTGCCCATCTTCTACAGCTGAACCATTATGGCAAGCTGCAGAAATTCACGGTGTAAATGTATACGATTTAGTTCAAAAATTAGAAACAGCACGAAAAGGAGCTTAATATGTCCGCATTCTTAGGTCACATCCATTACTGGTTATATCGTAAAATTCAATTGCTCGTTGAGCGTGAAAACTTGATTTTAGAAAAAACAACTAAGGTTGTTGATGATTTGGCAGAGGAATTACACTCTATTTCCGTAGATACATATGGCGAGCCAATCAACCCTAGCATTCCACTAGAAAATATCATCGACCATAACAATATTCATGGTTGGTTAGCTAACCAAATTAACATCGCATCCGTTCGCGAAGCTGCTTTCATCAAAGATATGCTAGACACAAACTCTGGCGATGAAGCCATTCATGTGGTAACCGCTATTCTTGACGCATTCGCAGTACAAGGTCAAGCTTGTGGCGTTGTGGCGCAAGACAATCTTGAAGAACACACTGCACCTGCTATTTACAATGCATTGCAAAACTTCTATGTAAACGGCATGCCTTGTGATGGTGGTGACCAAGTGATTTCTGAAAGCCCTGATGAATTTACATGGGTTGGGGATCACAGATTACAAGCAGGCTACTGGCGTACAGCAGGCGTTGACCCTAAGTTCATGGCCCTTGCCTACCAAACATGGTTCGAAGCCTTTGTAAAAGCGGTAGATCCAAACTTTGAACTTGTAACGACTGAAGAAAACGGCACACGTTTATATACAATCAAGAAAAAATAAGTAATAAGTAATAAGTAATAAATACTGAGTATTTCGTTTGCCTATAAATATAAACGAACGAAAACGAACGAAAACGAACAAAAAAGCGAGCGTAAAATTTTACGCTCGTTTTTTCATGTGTTTTATTGGAATACTTATTAAATCTTTCAAATTTCTATATATTCTTCCCTATTTTTTCAAAACTGTAGCCATAAGCACAGCATTGATAAGCAATATCATTTATAATGTAATCATAAGATAAATACATCCTATTATGTATTAACACATCGTATTACGTATGAACATAAGCTTTCAACATAAAAGCTAGAATTAGGAGGTCTATTATGGCAGGCACAGTTAATCAAGAATTAGGTTTATTATTCCAAGGTCCTAACTATGTAATCGTTAAAAAAGGCGGCAAAGCTGGTGAAAAGGTTGAAAAACACAACCATCCAGAAGCTAATGTAATCTTTACAGTTGTAAAAGGTAAAGTACAAGTATTCCTTAACGAAACAGAAGAACACGTACTCGTACCAGGCCAAGTATTAGAATTCAATGGCGATAACTACATCCAAGCTACACTTGTAGAAGATAGCGAATTTGTTGTAAACCTTATTCACAAACCAGAATAAATACCAATACTAAACATAAAAAAGCCCTCTAGTTGATATCTCAACTAGAGGGCCATTTTTATATATTATTTTTTAAGACGGCTAATTACTTCGTTAGTAATGTTTTCGATTTTGCTGTTAGCGTCAGCCGCACGGATTGTGTATGGGTCATCCAATACTACATCCATTTTTTTCTCAACACGAATGTTTTCAACTGCATTGTGAATTGCTTGCATCATAGGTTGAGCAATTTTGTTGATTTCTTCGTTTTCTTTTTGAAGCAATGGAGCTACAGATTTGTTGAATTCAGCTTCTGCTTGAGTTTGATCTTGAATTTTTTCAATTTCTTGTACTTTTTTCTCAATTTGTGGACGGTATTGAGCGTCTACTTGTTGCATTTTCATATCTAATGCACCATAGCCAGGGTAGCTATTTACTACTTGGCTCATATTTACTAAGCCAATGTTAGCAGCACTTGCTACTGCAGCAGTAGCAGACATAGCACCAACGATAGCTAGGGTAGTTAATTTTTTAGATAATTTCATCTGAAATCCTCCTCGAAATAAAAGTGTCACTATACAATCCAATAGTGTACTATTTTTACTATAACAAATCTCGCTAACTTTCACAAGACTATGTTACATAGCATAATAAAGCCCTATGAAACACTTATGAAAGTCTATAGAAGTTAAAATAATACCCACAGGCATGCCCTGAAGCTAAAATTGCAGTCGCTACGGACATATTCAGAGCACACATGTGGGTATCACGGCTTTCACCTATTATTTATAATTCGTTACCGAATTATTGTTCATCGTTCAAATAAATGTATTTATCAGATTTCAATTTAGACACGAGGTCAGGCACCAAACCGATAAGACGATCAAAGCTGCTGCTATAAGGGTTGCCTTTGATATTAAACAACTCGATGCGTTCGCCTTTAATAACAAGGATAGCACTTGGTTCCATTTTGGCACCACCGCCACCGCCACCACATTCGTGATTTTTGTTAGCAGTGTTGTGGTTTGTACCAGTACCAAAACCAAATGTTACGTCTACGAATGGAACAAGTGTAGTATCGCCGATTTGCACAGCTTCGCCTACTACAGTTTCCACTTTAATCATATTTTTGAATTTCTCGAATAGGACTTCCAAATTCTCTTTTACATTACTGTTCTCCATCACAGTACCTCCGCTTTTTATGAAAGTATCATTGCTGTAGATATATACAATATATTTATAGAGAAACCATATATTGTCTTAATACAGCTCATTTACTTAGTTGACTTAATATATCCTTACGCTGTTTGACCTTGTTCGGCTTTCAGCTTTTCTAACTGCTTAGCTTCCTTCCGTTTAACCCAGAAGACGCGAGCGCTTTCACCCAATAGGGAACGCATTGGTTTAGATAGTAAAAATCTTGTGCCATGCCAAGCCATAACAGCTAAAATAATGCGACCTTTGATATGACCGCTACCTTCACCGGCCCAATTTACATAATCGAGCTCGATGTTCTCAGCTTGTTCTGGCCAAATACTGTATAGCATAGATGCGATAATCCCCATACGATATGGATCAGCGATACCAAATCGACCTTCTATGGCCACATCGCGTGGTTTAGAGTGGTCATAGCATCGTTTTGAAACAAGGAATAGCTGGTGCCACAATTCTGTATTTGTTACATGTTTCATGAACCAAAATGTAGGAATTTTAGACTTGAACGATGCCACTGGATCGTTTGGATCTGGCTTCTCAAAACGTTGTTTCACCGTCGTTTTGAGGTCTTTCACCTTCGTAAATACCTTTTCCTTGATGGAACCATCACTATTGAAAGTAACACGACTCACTGTTTCGTCATCATTTCGAATATGTGATATTGGATCTTGCTGAATAGAATCGTACCGATCAGCACGAGCCTGTGCATCCATATCCTTAGAAACTTGTTCAGGACGTTCAATACGCTCATTTGGATTTTGAGAAGTCCCCGCTCCTGGTGCTTCTTCCTCACTAAAGGTAGCATCAGAACGTTTTGAACTCTTTAAATCATCAAAGCTAGTACCGCTTGAGCTTGCAGAAGGACCTTGTCCTCCCCCTTGCATCGCCTTCGCAAAAGTTTCTGTTTGAGACATATCATCGTCTTCATCCACAACTTTTTGGTATTCTTCATCTACACGATTTTCAAGCCATTCTTCATAGTCTTTCACAGGTCCAATCTTGAGCATGCCCAAAATGTATAATTCCTTGAAAAATGGTTTACCCTGCAAATACGCTAGATGCAACGAAAATACACGCCATAGCCATTTGACGCGCACCTCGCCACGATAGGGTGAGCGTCCATTAATTTCAATGCTATATGTGATTGGTGTCAGTAGGATAATCAAGATGAGTGCTGCAATGATGGCCACAATAACAAGGGCCACAATAGCCACTGTACTCAACCACATCACCTCCTTAGGTGTACCTATGATTAGTTTTCGATACCTTTTCGAGCCATTACGCCTTGAAGGTAGTAATGTTTAACCTCTTTCATTTCCGTTACAAGGTCTGCCTCATCGATTAATGCTTGAGGAGCCCCACGGCCCGTAAATACAAGTTCCGTTTCCGGATTACGAGCATCGAGCAAAGCTTTTGTTTTATCCCATGTAATGAGTTCAAAGAAGAGTGCCATGTTGTATTCATCAAGAACGACGAGATCGTACTCACCACTGCTAATAGCAGCCAATGCACGTTCGTAGCCTTTTTCAATGAGCGCTACATAGTCCTTTGGCGGATTGCCAGACTCAAAGACGACGACTTCATCACCCCATTTGGCAAGTTCATCCTTGCTCTTCATACCTTCTTTGATAATAAAGAAAGGCTTGCCCACGGTTTCTAAGGTTAAATTCTGTAAGGTAGGTAAAATAGTATGTTCACTATATACTTTAGATTTCATAAATTGCAAAAAGAGGACTTTTTTGCCAGCACCGATGGCACGGATGGCTAGACCAATAGCAGCGGTCGTTTTGCCCTTGCCTTCGCCGGTATAAACTTGTACATAGGCTTTCATAGATATACCTCCATTCATATACTTTTATTTTACAATATATATATACAAAAGAAAAGAAAAAGAACTTGCTATTAGTGCATTTGCACGCATAACAAGTTCTTTTTCATATGAATTATGTCTTATGTTACATATATTCTGTTTTATATTACGTATATCATAATTGATTTTACGTAAATCATATTGGTTTTATCTTTTTAGTTACTAATTGGTAAGAAAATCATAGGGTCTGTAGGAGAACCATTGAGTCGTACCTCATAGTGAACATGGGCACCCGTACTTTTACCAGTACTACCCATCAAGGCTATAGTCTGACCTTGTTTTACGCTCATCCCTACAGTTACCAACACAGCACTATTATGGCCATAACGCGTTACAAAGCCGTTGCCGTGGTCGATTTCAACGAGGTTACCATAACCGCCCTCTGTATAACCAGCAAAGGTTACAACACCTGCAGCAGTCGCCACAATTGGTGTACCATAATCATCCGCAATATCTACCCCTTCATGGAAGGCACCAATAGCGCCAGTAACAGGGTCTACACGACTACCAAATGGAGAGGTAATAACGCCCTTGGTCGGCCAAATACTTGGTGTAGTGTTATTTGTAACACCACCAGAACCAGCGGAGAAGTTAATGGATTGCATAGCCATAAGGTCTTGCGCACCACCATCGCGAAGAATATTGCGCATGGTGTAGAAGCTAACTAGCAATTTTTGTGCATCCTTGTCCATTTTGGACAAACGAGCTGATAATTGTGCCGCCGTCAGCGTCTTTTCTTCGCTTTCATCAGCGGCTTGCTGCTTTGGGTCACTACCATCCCCGCCACCTTGAGCTGGTGTGCCAGATTCAGCGCCCTTAAGCATTTGCTTGTTTTCTTCGCTAATTTGATTTAAGTTTTGAATTTTCTTATCTAAAACATCTGTCTTTTGTTGTAATAGTTTCAGCTGCTCTGATTGCAATTGTGTCTGTTGACGTAATTGCATCACCTCAGCTTGGCGCACGATGCCCCAAATGCCGAGAACCAAAGCCACGATAATTATGATAGAGCCTACAATAGCCGCTATTTTCGCCTGCTTGGTTGTTAATGTCAATATGCAGTTGTCACCATTTCTTTCAACTTTGTTTGAAATAAATGCCGGTACTTTCAATACAAACCTTCCTTATTTAGAAACGATAGTGCTTGTTAACGCTTCCTCATTGGTGCGCTCGCCCAACGCTTCGTTCAAACTCTCTAATTCTTCTTGTGAAAGACTGACAAGACTTTTACCTTTCACAATGGGTTTACTAAAAATACGGGATTCATTACGACCGTAAATACTGGAGATACAGATACCGTTATTGTTGCCGTCAAGCAATGTAAGGGCAAAGGACAAATCATTACCGATATTTTCAAAGGCATTATATTTAATAAAGCCTATTTTTTGTATCGTATTGCTTTGAATATTGCGAATCGCCGCTTGCTCGGTCATCATAGTTTCAAGACCCTTCGCAGCATCACGAATTTCACTAACCTCTACAGATAATTTACGCTCTAGGCTCGCACCATTCTCCCCTTGCATAAAGAAATCGTATTTCTTTTTAAGGCTCCCTAAGCGAATGTGCAAAATTACACAATACACTAACAACGCAATGACAAGAACGATGGTGGCCATACCAATCCACGGTTGAATCGATTCGAACATGTATATTCCTTCCTATACAATCATTCAAACTTCAACACTTAATTATACCATTCTTATTGTGAAAGTTAAATGACTGCATGCAATTTAATTTAATGTATCTAATATAGATAACGATACCTATATAGTAATTTATATAACGAGTATGTAATGCTATATCTACATATATGTGTTAGATACATATTACAATGCTATTTATCAGCCCTCTAGTTCATCAATAAATGGGCTTATCGCTCGTTCTAGTATACCATGTAGAGCCGCTATGAGTACACCGTAATTTACGATTGGTGTGCCTTGTACAACAGCACATTCAATGCGTCGCAATACTTCACGACGTGTGAGCATACAGGCACCACAGTGAATGATTAAATCATATTGAGATACATCTTTTGGAAAGGCTCCCCCACTAGTGAATTCTAGCTGTAAATCTGTATGACCTTGCTTCTTAAGAAGATTAGGAATCTTTACAGTTCCAATATCATCACATTGACGACGATGTGTACAGCCTTCGCTAATAAGCACCCTAGAGCCTGGTTTTAAATTCTTAATCGCCTCTACACCAGCCACTAAGTCTTGTAGTTTTCCCTTAAAACGTGCCATCAAGATGGAAAAAGACGTCAACGGAATTGTATCAGGTGTTAACTCATCAACGCGATCAAAAGCTTGAGAGTCACATATAACCATTTTAGGTGGTTTCTTAAGAGAGTTAATCATAGCTGGTAGCTCTTCTGTTTGGCACACTAGCGCTAAGCCTTTATAATTAAGAATTTCTCGAATCGTTTGTACTTGTGGCAAGATGAGACGACCCTTTGGCGCTGCACTATCAATTGGACATACAAGAATTATGGTATCCCCTTCTTCTACTAAGCCTTGTAATAGAGTTTGATCACCTTCTACATCAAGCGGTGTTAAACCGCCCAAAAGATCAAGTAATTCTAAACGTTTAGTCTTAGATGTAAAATCAGCAGAACCAATAACAGTAGCTAATTCAGATAACCCCTTATGAGTTTCTACATAAGTAGATGCATCTGTTTTATTTTCTATATTGTTTTCTTTATCATTTTCTTTGTCAATTTTTGCATTGATTGCATTTATAAATAATGCAATAGGCACATTATTTTGTTTTAATAGCCCTAACCAATGCATATCATCAGCAGTTGGTTCTTCATCGGTACGAAGTACATAAACAGCGAGGTTAATCTTTTTCACTACCTCTTCTGTCTTTTCCATTCGCAATGTACCTAATTCAGTTGTATCGTCTATACCTGCCGTATCTGTAATCACTACAGGTCCTAATGGTAAAATCTCCATAGATTTGCTCACTGGATCTGTCGTTGTCCCTGCCACCTCTGATACAAGAGATACAGGCTGATCTGTTAACATATTAATCAATGTAGACTTACCAGCATTACAACGACCAAAAAAGCCAATATGTACGCGGTTTGCTTTAGGTGTTTGTTCCATAGTCTATCCTTTTATATAAAATCCCTTAAATACAGCAAAAGCGTAGCCCGTAGACTACGCTTTCACCGTGGATTGTAAATTGTATTTATATTATACAGAATTATTGCCAATTTGTCATTACTAAATTTATATTATTTATTCAAAATTTAGTATACCAATTATGTTATTTAATTAAAAATCCACTATATATAGTAATTACATAGTAATAACGAGTAAGAGATTATGTATTGCTATTGCTATTGCTATTGCTATTGCTAAGTAATTATACTCTAAACTCTACAGTTTCAGTATCATCAGTATGATCTTGACCATCCATATAAGCAATAAGTCGTTCTAATTCTGTTTCAGAGGAAAAGGCAATTTCAATCTTACCTTGAACCTTTTTACCAGCACGGAACTTAATATTTACAGGAGATCCTAAGCTTAATTTTAAACGATCCATAAGAGCACGTACCTCTGCAGTACTTTGCGGCTTAGCAGCCTTAGCCTTAGGAGTTTTATTTTGCATAGACTTCACAAGAGCCTCTGCTTGACGTGCACTTAATTCGCCCTCTTTAATGCGTTCAGCAGCTTCAATTTGTTGCGCAGCACTACGCAATGCCAACAATGGACGCGCTTGACCTACTGTTAAGTCACCTTCAATAAGATCTTTTTGTACAGAATCACATAATTTTAACAAACGAACCATATTTGCAATATAAGAACGACTGCGACCTAAACGCGCAGAAATCATTTCTTGCGTTTGTTTATAAGTATCCATTAAGCCTTGATACGCCAAAGCTTCTTCAATTGGATCTAACCCTTCACGTTGTAAATTTTCAACGAGAGCTACCTCTGTCATTTCTTCTGTATTATATTTCTTTACAATAACTGGTACTGTCTCTAAACCGGCAATAATAGCAGCACGATAACGACGTTCACCAGCCACAATTTGGTATTTATTCTTTTGTTTACGTACTACTATTGGTTGGAAAATACCAAGATTTTTAATAGATTCAGCTAATGTAGCTAAACTATCCTCATCAAAGCTTTTACGAGGTTGATCTGCATTTGGAACTAATTCAGAAATTGGTAGTTCGTGAATCTCCTTTTCAGGTAATACAGACTCTACAGTATCCACCTTCATTAAGTTTCCAAGACCCTTCCCCAAGCCAGATGATTTACTTTTCTTACTTTTAACTTCTCTAGGCATAACTAACCTCTCTCACCTTACATATGTGACTATATCAATTTATAACACTCAATTATTTAATAGCCAATGATCAATTCTACTAATCTCAGACATTTGTTTAACTAAACACTTAGCCATTTAGCTCTTTCAAGTATTTATTAAACTACTTATTTAGTTTTTGAAGCTTTGATTACTTCTTTAGCTAATCTAGTATATACATCAGCGCCCTTAGATTTTGGATCATATACAATAATCGGTTCACCATAGCTTGGAGCTTCACTAAGACGTACATTACGAGGAATAATAGTCTTATATACTTTATTACCAAAGAATTTTTTCACTTCATCAGCAACTTGAATAGATAAATTTGTACGACCATCAAACATAGTCAATAAAACACCTTCAATTTCAAGATCTTTATTGGATGTTTGTTGTACAATTGTTATGGTTTTTACAAGCTGACTAACCCCTTCTAATGCATAGAATTCACTTTGAATTGGAATTAATACGCTGTCTGCTGCTGTGAAAGCATTTAATGTTAGTAAACCAAGGGATGGCGGACAATCAATAATGATAAAGTCGTACTCATCACGTACCGATGCTAGTGCTTTTTTCAACATTGTTTCACGTGAAACAACAGAAACGAGTTCCACCTCTGCACCAGCTAATTGAATCGTTGCAGGCGCTACAAATAGCTTTTTAAGCATTGTAGGCTGAACGATATCAGCAATAGGTTCACCATCGATTAGAACATCATGTACACAGAGTTCTAAATCATCTTTTTCAATGCCTAAGCCAGAGCTAGCATTACCTTGTGGATCTAAATCAACAAGCAATACTTTCTTACCCGCATCAGCCAAACATGCACTCAAATTCACGGATGTTGTGGTCTTACCAACACCGCCTTTTTGATTAGTAATAGCTATAACTTTGCCCACTTAATTCACCTCACATGTTAGTTTAAAATATTTCTTTTTAATTATAACATAAAACAACGATAATTACGGTAATTACAAATCAAATTCCAGGAAAATATCTATAATTTCATCTATCAAGCATATTATTTAAAAAAATATAGTTTAACATCAGCAAATACATAGATTTAATATACTTTTTTCATTAAAATCTAAAACAAGAGTCTTTGATTGTTTCACGTGAAATAATTTAATTTAGTTTTTCAAAATATTTTTGAGTTAAAATTCACATATAAATGTTTCACGTGAAACATTTATAAATAATCAAAAAATACTACTAAGTAATACATAATCTTTTAGTTGATTAACATATAGATTTTTAACACAAAAATTTTATAGTAAAAAAATTAGAATTAGTATATAAATGTATGCCAACTTATAAAATTTACACATATAAATTTTATGTGATTTTGTTTCGAAATAACTAAGCTAAAAGGCATAACTCAAGTAACTAAAATATATAACTAATCTAAAAATTTAATTCAGCTAATTGAAATAGTTACACTAATAAAAGCAATAGAGCCAAAAAACAATTTTACCAACAGAAATAAATTAACTAAGAAACATTATTTATTATAGACTATAAAAAAAATTTATAATTAATACTCAAGTGTCATTAGAAAAAAATAATTTGATTAAAATTGTAATAGCTAATATACTCTAATTGTTTCACGTGAAACAATTAGAGTAAAAAATCCAGTAAATATAATAGATAAAATATCTAAAACAATAACCTCAATAACTTTTAGGATTAAAATATATATTGATATAGCTTTAAGTTATATCAATATACTACTAAATTATATGAGAATACAGGCCCTATATGCTTTGACAGGCATTAGTGATATCTATATACTATTAAATAGATAGTAATTATATTTATAGGCGTAAAAGAGATAAATCTTAAGATTAATCTACTCTATAAACAATATACTAATATTAAGTACACGCTCTACGGATACGCAGAGCTTTTTATTTTGAAAAGGAGGCGTTTCCATGCCCATTTATAACGGAATGCTTCCTGCCATCGATAAAGCAGAAGTAAAACGATACGCAGGACTTCGTCATGCAGAGGATTTTCCTCAAAACTATGTAGACGAAGCATGTAAAGAAATCCAGTTATTAGCTACACCTAAAGGTGTATATCAAGAATATGATTACGATGCAGAAAACAAAGTAATTTTGAGCAATCCACCGCTTAAAATCGAAGGTTCCATCATTGAAAAACATCTTGAAAAGTCTACAAAAGTGTATGTATTAGGCGTAACAGTAGGTGAAGATGTAGAAGTTCGCAGTGAACAGTTATTCAAACAAGGTAACTATACTGTAGGTTTGCTATTAGATGCGGCGGCTACAACAGCTGTAGAGCAAGTGGCTGATCAAGTAAACGAAGTGATCAATACCATCGCTAAAAAGCAAGGCTATAAGCCAACATGGCGCTTTAGTCCTGGCTATGGTAACTGGCCATTAGAAATTCAGCCACAACTAGCTAAAATTATTAAGACAGAGATGATTGGCTTACAAGTAACAGAGAATTATTTATTGTTCCCACGTAAGTCTGTAACAGCTATTATTGGTTTGATGCCAGCTGACCAAGATATTGATACAAAGCGTGGTTGCACATCTTGTTCTCAAAAGGATTGTGCATCTCGTAAATTACCAGAAAAGGCGTCTGTAACGTCTAATAACGAAGGCGAAGAGGGCTGTAACAAAACAACAGCCGAAGCCTCTGGTATTGCTATGAAAGGCCAACCAACAGAATAATGTTTCACATGAAACATTTTAAAATTTAGGATGATAAAGGAAGATGTTTATGTATATATTTGACGGTGCTATGGGCACAATGCTTCAAGCCGCAGGCTTAGAAGAGGGCTATTGTCCAGAATTATTTAACGTAGAAAAACCAGAAGTAGTAAAGGACATTCACGCTCAATACTTACAACACGGCAGTGATGTTATTACAACAAATACATTTGGCGCTTGTGGTCTTAAATTAGAAGATTATGACTTACAAGATCGAGTTAGAGAGATTAATATTGCTGCTGTAAAGGTAGCTAAAGAAGCTATTGCAGAATTCAAACCATCTGCTCGTGTAGCTGGTTCCATGGGCCCTACAGGTCGTTTCTTACAACCATTGGGAAACATGAGCTTTGATTCTATTTATGATACATACCGCGAACAAGCTGAAGCATTAATCGAAGGTGGCGTAGATTTTATTATCATTGAAACCATCATCGACGTACAAGAAATGCGTGCCGCTTTATTGGCATCTCTTGATGCTCGTGAAGCAGCAGGGAAGACAAAAGAAGATGTACAAATCATTTGTCAATTTTCTTTCAGTGAAGACGGTCGTACTATTACAGGTACACCACCAGCAGTTGCAACTACTATCGTAGAGGCTATGGGTGCTGATATTATTGGTATTAACTGTTCTCTTGGACCTGAACAAATCACACCTCTTATTGAGGAAATTGCAAGCGTAACAAACTTGCCAATTATCTGCCAACCAAATGCAGGTATGCCACAATTAATCAATAAACAAACTGTATTCCCACTAACAGCAGAAGAAATGGGTCCATTGATGATTCCAATCGTAGATGCAGGTGCCAGCTATGTAGGAGGTTGCTGTGGTACAACACCAGCACATATTCAATCCATCTCTGATGCTGTAAAAGCACATACACCTAAGGAACGTGCTCATGTAGAACCTAAAACAATCATTACGAGCCGTACTAAATTATTAGAATTGGGTCATCACACAAAACCGCTTATCATCGGCGAACGTATTAACCCAACAGGCCGTAAAGTTCTGGCACAAGAATTACGCGACGGCTCTTTCATTCGTGTAAAACGCGATGCATTGGACCAAGTAGAAGCAGGTGCAGACATCCTCGACGTAAACATGGGCGTAGCTGGTATGGACCAAACTCCATTGATGGAACGAGCTATTTTTGAATTATCCATGCTCGTTGAAACTCCATTGTCCATCGATACATTGGATCCTAAAGCTATGGAAATAGCTCTTAAAAACTACCCAGGTCGCGCTCTTATTAACTCCGTAAACGGAGAAGAAGAGTCCATTACTCACGTTATGCCATTGGCAAAACGCTATGGTGCTGCATTACTTTGCTTACCAATCTGCAGTGGTGATTTACCTGAAAAGGCAGAGGACCGCGTTGCTTTAGCTGAAAGTATCGTAAATCGCGCTTATAGTTACGGTCTTCAACCACATGACTTATTACTTGACCCATTGGTATTAACACTTGCCAGCGGTGAAGATAGTGCACGCCAAACATTGCGTACATTACAGTTATACAAAGAGAAATTTGGTTTTCCAACAGTAATGGGCTTGTCCAATATCTCCTTCGGTATGCCTCAACGTCCTTACTTGAACGGCCAATTCTTAACAATGGCTCTTGCTTGTGGCTTAACAACACCAATTATGAACCCATTAAACTATCCAGCTAAAAAAGCGTTCGTATCTAGTACAACATTATTAGGCTGGGACCCAGGTTCTGCGGAATTCATCAAAGAATATGGCTACGAAGACGAAACAAGTGTTCCTGGTAACGCTGCTCCAAAAGGCCCTGAAAAGAAATCCTTTGACAGCAATGATCCATTAGCTAATATCCGCGCTTGCGTAGAACAAGGCGAAAAAGAAGCTATTATCGATTTAGTAAAAAAAGCCTTAGCAGATGGTATTGATCCTCTAGATCTTACGAAAAAAGGCTTATCTGAAGCGATGAACGTAGTAGGGGATAAATTCGGTTCTGGTAAATTATTCTTGCCACAAGTAATGCTCGCTGCTGAAACAATGCAAGCTGCTTTCAACACCATTAAAGAAATCATTCCTGCTAGTGAAAGTTTAGATAAAGGTACAGTCGTTGTCGCTACCGTTAAAGGCGATATCCACGACTTAGGTAAAAATATCGTAGCTGCCTTGCTCGAAAATAATGGTTACAAAATCGTCGATCTTGGTAAAGACGTTGATCCAGAAGTTATCGTTCAAGCTATTAAGGACAACAAAGCAGCCCTCGTTGGTATTTGTTCCTTGATGACTACAACAATGCCTCAAATCGACAATACCATCGCTGCTATCCGCGCTGCAGGCCTTAGCACTAAGGTTATGGTTGGTGGTGCCGTAGTATCTCAAGACTACGCAGACCAAGCGGGCGCAGACATCTACGCTAAAGATGGTATCGCTGCCGTTAACCACGCAAACGATTACTTTGAAACATTAGAAAAATAATTTCTAATTTACATGACACAAAACAAGGTGAAATCTCATCTTAAAAACTTATTTTGATGGTGAAAACCACCTAAAAGATTAAACAAGATTAGCATTCACCATATGTATAGATCAAGAGGTACATGATGACATTAAGAGAGAAACATCAACAAGGGAAGTTCACCATTACTGTTGAATTAGACCCACCAAAGAGTAGTTCTGCTCAAAAAGTATTTGACCAAGCAGCGCGTTTAAAAGGTAAGGTAGATGCTATTAACATCGCTGACAGCCCTATGTCCAAAATGCGTATGAGCCCAATTTCTCTTTCTTATTTGTTGCAACACAACAAAGAGATCGAAACTATTTTCCACCTTACATGCCGCGACCGTAACATTATCGGCTTGCAATCCGAATTGCTTGGTGCCGCAGCACTTGGTGTAAATAATATCTTAACCCTTACTGGTGACAAACCAGACAATGGGGACCATCCATTTGCACAATCCGTATTCGAAGTAGACTGCATGGGCTTACTAAACATCGCTAAAACTTTGAATGCTGGCAAAGACTTGGCAGGTAATGACTTAGACGAGCCAACAAACTTCTACATCGGTGCTACTGGCAACCCTGGTGCTCCAGATTTAGAAATTGAACGTCAAAAATTGGCTGCTAAAATTAAAAATGGTGCACATTTCGTACAAACACAACCAATTTACGATTTAGAACAAGCAAAACGCTACATCGACGCAATGTCTGAGTTTGATGTACCTATTATGCTCGGTTTAATTCCACTTAAAAGCTTCAAAATGGCCACATATCTACACGAAAAAGTGCCTGGGATCAACCTTACACAAGAAATCCTAGATCGCGTAGAAAAGGGCGGTAAAGAAGCGGGTACAGAAATCGCTATCGAAACATTGGAAGAAATCAAAAAAATCGCTGCAGGCGTACATATTATGCCTTTAAACGATATCGATACAACATTACATATCATTGACCACGTATAAGTCGTTATGAGATTATCATAGAACACCTTTCCCACGGACTCCAAAGCGAGCTAAGATATCATTAGGGAAAGGTGTTCTATATTATTTAATAAGACTAGAGAAAAAGAAAAAGGATGCAAATCTATGATTTGCATCCTTTATTCATACATTAGATTAATGGCTTATCTTTAATTTCTTTTGGTTTACGTGGGTATTGTTTAGGTGTTTTACCTGTTTTCTTAATGTACAGGATAGCTCGTTTATCATCCAAGGTTGGAAGTATAACAGTGCGTACTTCTTCAATCTTAGCTTTCAATGTGCTAAGAGCTTTATTGGATTCGCCCACTTCTTCTTCGTAGATTGCGCCTTTTAAAGCAATTACGTAGCCACCTTCTTTTACATAAGGTACCATCCATTCTAACAGAATAGGTAATCTTGCTACCGCACGACTCGTAGCGATATCGAAGCTTTCACGGTAATCTTGATGGCTAAGATCCTCTGCACGGCCATGTAAGGTCGTACAATTCGTCAATTGTAGCTCATCCATAACAGATTCAAGGAAGGTAAGACGTTTTTTCAAGGAATCAAAAAGCGTAACCTTTAGGCTACGGTCATAGATAGCCAAGGGAATGCCCGGGAAACCAGCACCAGTACCGACATCAATGATGGACATACCGGATTTAATAATATATGGGTCATAGCAAGAGAGGGAGTCGATCATGTGCTTAACCACAACCTCTTTCATATCTGTGATGCCTGTTAGGTTAAGATATTTATTTGTTTCAATCATGCGCGCATAATACACATAAAAGTCTTTTGATTGCTCTTCCGTACAAGGCAAACCAAATTGGCTCATTTGTTCCATCATATATGAAACAAATTCAGACTCAGGTGCAATGGGCACATCGTATTTTTCTTTCATAAGTACTCCTAATAAATTATTCGATATTTATATAATTATAAAAGTAATCGACATATACTAAAGAAATCACGTCATAACGTACATTATAGAGACAACTCTACACAATCAAGAATATATGAGATATTAGAATAGAATTTCCAATTTCAAAGGCTATAAAATTCAAAAATTTGAGCTCTATGGCGTTTTTAATCTATTTTATATAAGTTTCTATATTAAAACTAATAAAATGACCGTATAAGCGAAATATTTAGGTCTTTTTTCTTTATAATTATAGCATATTCTCAATTAATTCTCATTTAAATAGATATATTTCCTAAAATCACCATCTGAACATAAAGTAAAAGAGGCATTAACCATACATTATCATTTAAATAACAATATTGAGAAATCGGTCCATCTTTTTCAATCTCATCATTCATCTTTTCAGCAATAAAATTTCACAGTTTATTTCTAATTTATCACCATGAACTTTTCTTCACTTACAAAATATTTTGTCTATTCTGAATGTACACTCGATGTACTTCTCTAGTGCACATATTTTAATCATAGAACAATATGTATTTTATAAATATTCATATAAATATACAATTATTTACTCCAGACTATATGAGCGAAGATCAAAAATCGATGAGCATCAAGAAAGAAAAACATTATAACTAAAAAAGCTAGCTAATCACATTAGCTAGCTTTTTTATATGCAGTCACATATTTTATTTACTTCGATTATATTGTTCTAATTGGATCAACAGAACAGATACGTCCGCTGGGGATACGCCAGAGATACGGCTTGCTTGGCCGATGGAGTGAGGGCGGATTTTGTTGAGCTTTTGTTGAGCTTCAAGGGAGATGCCCTTAATTTGTGTGTAATCCCATTCTTTTGGAAGAATTTTTTCTTCTAGTTTGCGAACCTTATCAACTTGGTCCATTTGCTTTTTGATATAACCTTCGTACGTAATGGAAATATCAACAGCTTCTTCTACGTCAGGTGTATAGCGTTTCAAACCAAATGCATCGGCTACGATAGCATAGGAAAGTTCATTACGTTTTACTAAATCATAAGCATGAATACCTGTTCTAATAGGTGCTGTACCTAAGCTTTCAAGCAAAGCTTGGGTTTCCTTAGATGGATTTACAGGTGTATTTCGCAACATGTCCATTGCTTCTTCGATAGCCGCTTTCTTAGCTGTAAATTTAGCCCAACGATCATCTTTTACAAGACCGATAGCACGACCTTTTTCAGTAAGACGCATATCTGCATTATCTTGACGGAGCAACAAACGATATTCACTACGACTCGTCATCATACGATACGGTTCATTTGTACCCTTTGTTACAAGATCATCGATAAGAACACCAATATACGCTTCAGAGCGAGCAAGGATGAACGGTTCTTTATCTTCAAGCCATAATGCTGCATTAATACCAGCCATGAGACCTTGTGCAGCCGCTTCTTCGTAGCCAGATGTACCATTGGCTTGTCCTGCAGAGTAGAGGCCTTCAATGTGTTTTACTTGAAGAGCCGGTGTCAATTGTGTTGGATTCAAGCAATCGTATTCAATCGCATAGGCAGGGCGCATGATTTCTACATTTTCAAGGCCTGGAATGGTACGTAAAAACGCATATTGTACATCCATAGGAAGGGATGTACTCATGCCTTGTACGTACATTTCATTTGTGCCCGTACCTTCTGGTTCTACGAATAATTGATGGCGTTCTTTATCAGCAAAGCGCACTACCTTATCTTCGATGGAAGGGCAGTAACGAGGTCCGACACCTTCGATTTTACCGCTATACATAGGGGCGCGGTGAATATTACTTGTAATGATTTCGTGCGTTTCTTTGTTCGTATATGTCAACCAACATACGTCTTCATTGCGGTTAATCCATTCATCCATGAAGGAGAAGGAGTGATGATGTGTATCGCCTTCTTGCACCTCCATGTTTTCAAGGTTAAGAGTGCGTTTATCTACACGAGCTGGCGTACCAGTCTTAAAGCGCATCAACTCAATGCCATTATCGAGCAAGGATTGAGAGAAATGTTCTGCTACGCGTTGACCATTTGGACCACCTACATAATCGATATCACCAATAAGAATTTTACCTTTCAAATAGGTACCTGTACATAGAATAACAGCCTTAGCACCATAAAATTCGCCAAGCTCTGTAACGATACCTGTTACCTTGCCGTCTTCAACCTTAAGCTCTGTCACCATGATTTGCTTAACATTGAGATTATCTGTATTTTCCAAGGTTTGCTTCATCAAATGTTGGTATTTGATTTTATCGGATTGGCAGCGCAAGGAATGAACGGCAGGGCCTTTACCCATGTTGAGCATACGCATTTGAATCGCCGTAGCATCCGCGTTGATACCCATTTGACCACCTAATGCGTCAAGCTCATAAACAAGATGACTTTTACCAGGGCCGCCAACGGCAGGATTACATGGCATAAGCGCAATATTATCTAAACTGATGGTCGCCATCAACGTGCGATGACCCATGCGGGCAGTGGCGAGAGCCGCCTCACAACCAGCATGACCACCACCGATGACGATGACATCATAATTATCTACTGTGTACATATCAATTGAATTCCTTATATTTGTTACTTATCTTATTGTGAAAGTATATTTTATTCAAACTACGAGGCCGAATAACCCAGAGTCCAGTTCCTCACTGTGAATTTTCCTTAGGCTACGTTGTAGCCTAGAAAATTTTACGTTCGGAACAAAGTGATGCAGTGTCTTTCCCAGAGTCCAGGTCGCTCGCTGGGCATTTTTCTTTGAAAAATTGCACGCTCCGACCAAAGTGAAGCTTGGGTTTCATCGTCGCTAACGCTCCTCTGCTCCCTCAAGCCCTACTTTATTTCCCTAAACAAAATCTACTGAATAGTTCATCGATCATGGATTCTCGGATTGTATCGCCTGTGATATCGCCTAATAGTTCCCAGGCGCTACGCAGGTCGGTAGCTACAAAGTCTACTGGCATGCCCATGTCGATGGAGGAGAGGGCTTGTTCGACTTGTGCCTTTGCTTGTTCCATAAGGCTGATGTGGCGCACGTTACTGATCATGGCGCTGTTATCTTGTTTTACGCGACCGCCATAGACGAGTTCTTGCACCCATTTAGAAAGAACTGCAGAGCCTTCACCTTCTTTAGCACTGATGCGTTCGATGGCCGTAAAGGTTCCGTGTTCTTTAATATTTTCGTCTGTAACGACTTGTGCCACGTCGGACTTATTAAGGAGTACGATAGTATTCAAACCGCTGACAGAGGTCAAAATTTTGATTTCTTCAGGGGTTAAAGGAGTAGACCCGTCGATAACGCACAGCACGATGTCTGCTTTGTTGATATAATCGCGAGCACGCTCTACACCGAGGGCTTCCACCGTATCTTGTGTATCGCGGATACCTGCTGTATCGATGAGGCGCAAGGAAATGCCTTCAACGGTCATATATTCTTCAATACTGTCCCGCGTCGTACCAGGGATATCTGTTACGATAGCGCGGTTTTCGCGCAAGAGAGCGTTCATCAAGCTCGATTTACCTGCATTTGGACGGCCCACGATAACCGTTGTAATACCGTCACGAATGAGGCGACCTGTGTTCGCTGTGGATAAGAGATTATCCATAGCTTTCAAAATAGGCTCTAGTTGCTCACGAACCTCTTGGCTCGTTACATCCTCAATATCTTCTTCAGGATAGTCGATGGTTACCTCTAAATGAGCAATCATAGCGATGAGCTGTTCACGCACATCTTTTACAAAGGACGAAACGGTCCCATCTAACTGGGATACAGCAAGGGAGAGGGAGTCCTCCGTTTTTGCTTCTATAATATCAATGATTGCCTCTGCTTGGGTGAGATCGATGCGTCCGTTCATAAAGGCGCGTTTCGTAAATTCGCCGGCCTCGGCCATGCGCACATCGTGATTGACGAGCAATTTCAGAATTTGTCGAACCGGTACAATGCCGCCGTGACACTGAATTTCTACTACATCCTCTGCCGTGTAAGAATGAGGACCTTTCATTAATAACACAAGAACCTCATCGATGGTCTTGTTCGTTCCGGGATCCACAATAGTCCCATATTGTATCGTTCTATTTTGGCGGTCCATCAAAGGAACGGTGCCAGCGCTCTTGAACAGGCTATTTACAATAGGAAAACTATCCTTGCCGCTGACCCGAATAATACCAATCCCACCGATGCCGGGCGGCGTTGCAATGGCCGCTATTGTATCATCTATATACATACATATCTCCGTATTTCGATTATCTAGTATTTGCTTTTGTATATGTTCTTCGCCTGTGAAAGTTAAACTAAACTAATCTTTGCATGCGAAGATTAACTTAGGTTAGCTTTCACCATAACCTAAATAATAAAGAGGACAGCCCTCAAGCAACCGATAACCTCAGTTACTTGAAAGCTGCACCACTATATTTTATTTTTTATACGTAATCACAACGTGACGGAACGGTTCGTCCCCTTCACTGTTGGTAACAACGTTTTGATCCCCTTGAAGGGCAGTATGAATGATTTTACGTTCAAAAGCATTCATTGGTTCTAAGGAAACCTTTTGACGGTTGCGTTTTACCTTAGAAGCCAAGCGCTTCGCGAGATTTACCAATGTTTCTTCTCGGCGAGAACGATAGTTTTCCACATCTACAACGATATGGCAGTGGCCAGATACATCCTTGTGAGCCACGAGATTTGTTAAGTATTGAATAGCATCCAATGTTTGACCATGTTTGCCAATCAAAATACCCAAATCTTCGCCGTGTACTTGGAATGTAATCTTATCTTTAGTCATCATTTTTTCGATAACCACAATGAGGCCCATTTGAGTAAACATATCATCGAGGAATTGTTTACCTTTTTCAGCAATTTCTTGTTGATCTTCTTTTGAAAGTTCCTTTTTAGAAGGTTTTTCTATAACATCACCTTCAGTAGAATAAACTGCTGTGTCTTGTACTTCTGTTTCAGTTGTTGCCACCGGTTCGGAAGCAACAGCTACAGATTGTTCTTCTACACGAGCTACTTCTTCTTGAGTAGCAGTTTTAGCTACAGTTGTGAAGAATAAGCGAACAACTGCTGGTTTACGACCAATCCCTAAAAAGCCATTAGAAGGTTGTTCTAAGACCTTAGTCTCTACCAATTCTTGGCCTTCCGCAGCCAATTGAGCTACACCTTTGGCAATGGCATCTTCAATGGTTTTAGCAGATACATCGATAAATTCCATAATTGCCTCCTACTTAGCGTTCAAATTTTTGTAAATGAAGTGCTGTTGAATCAATTGGAATACGTTAGAAACTACCCAGTAGATAACGAGACCGGATGGGAAGTTCAAAGAGATGTAACCAATGAATAAAGGCATAAAGATTGTCATAATCTTTTGTTGTTGTGCAGCTGCACCAGTTGCACCACTGCTAGTTTGACGAGACATAACCCATGTGGATAATGCACTCAAAACTGGCAAGATATACATTGGATCTGGTTCGCCAAGGCTAGGCAACCACAAGAATTGTACAAAGTTTGGATCGTATGGGTAATCTTTCAAAGCCCAATAAATAGCGATCAAGAATGGCATTTGCACCAATAATGGCAAGCAACCAGCCAATGGGTTAACGCCCATTTCTTTGTACAATGCACCCATTTCTGCTTGAAGTTTTGCAGGATCATTTTTGTATTTGTCTTGCAATTCTTTCATGCGAGGCTGTAACTCTTGCATAGCCTTCATGGATTTGATTTGTTTAACAGTAAGTGGTGCCAAAATCGCTTTAATAACGATTGTTAAAAGGATAATAGCCACACCGTAGCTTGGATAACCTACCATTTGAGTCAATTGGAACGCATAAGTTACCAATGTGCTCATTAAATCAACGATAGGTTGGAAAATACCACTTAAAAAGTCCATTGTTTCTCCTTTTTCATACAGTCCGAAATCGTCCTTTGCGCATCTATATATCGTTATGGTATGGTCTAAATTTCATCCATACAGATACTCAGGTATTTCCAAAACTGTGCTAAATAGTTTTTGTGAAAGTAACTTTCACAGACCGCAAAATCAGCCTAAACCCATGTGGGTTAAGGAACTGGATCATAGCCACCCTTGTGAAAAGGATGGCAGCGAAGAATGCGTTTTAAACCCATCCAGCTACCTTTCAAAGGACCATATTTTTCGATGGCCTGCAGAGTATATGTGGAACATGTCGGATAATAACGGCAACATCCAGGTTTTAAGGGAGATATGGCAAGCTGATAGAACCTAATTAAAAGTCGTAAAAGCGCGGTTATACAGCGTTTCATGGAAACCTCCATATACACAAAAAAGGACCAAAGCCTTCTAACTTGTGGTCCTATTTATCATTTTGTATCAACAATTTGCTTTTTCGCAAAAGATACAAAATTTCCTTTTCCGCTTTTTCGTAGGTAGCGTTTTTCAGAGGGCCACGTCCAACAATTACGATATGATA
>CAKPXR010000022.1 GCA_934202215.1 uncultured Veillonella sp. | reverse complement strand
CTTTAGAGGGCTACCACTAGAGAAAGACCCTTATAGGGTCAGAGCAAACCACCCGTTCTACGGGTGGTTATGATTTTAATTATATACTGTTATAAAACCTTCAGTCCATCCTCTAAGATTAAGTGTAATAGGGGATATTCCTAAAAACTCTAATCCATGTATCTTAAATATATCCCAAGTCTTATACCAATCTAATGCCTTCTCTGCATATTCTAAAGTGCTAAATACGCCCATATATCCAGAAGAAGTATAATTAGTATCAAAATCATAATCATACCAAACACCATAAATTTTATTGTTTATAATCTCATAACTTACTTCATTATCTATATGAGCACAATCATTCAAATAATGAGTTCTTATAGAAAAAGAATCATCATTCAAATTAGAAAACCCTATCAAATTTTTTGAATCAGTTAAAGCCTTTTCGGCTAGTGATAACGTAGAAAAAAAGCCTAAGCCAAAATACTCTGTATAAGGTAACTCCTCATTCCTTTTATAGTGTGATATAGCTTCATATATTGGAACTCTCATAATTCACCAACTAGCAATAATATAAACACAATAAATATCAAACTTTAATTATTTTTATCTATAATAATCATCTTCGTAATCGTCTTTATACCGTATCTCATCGACCTCTGATGGAGATAGCCTATTTCCCTCTTCATCAACATATTCTCGGAATTCATTAAAGTATACACCTGGAATATCGGATTCTTCTAACACAGGCACATACTCAGGCTCAATATCCCAAAATTCAATCTCTACAGGTTGATTTTTGTTTTTATCTATCATTTCCTAACACTCCCTTTATTAGAGCACTCTATTTAAATACAAACCAATTTCCTATAATGTTAAGTGCTATCAAAAAAATAATTCGACTATATATACTAAATCGACTAATAACATCAGTTAATTTATAAAGCAAATTCGTCTCTTTATTAATAACTTGATTTACAATCTTTTTCACATAAACCAATTTAAGCAATTCAGATATGGATACTAAGAATAGAACAATAGAAAATATCTTATTACTATAATCAGCAAAAATTAAACCTAAATAAATTACTAAAACTTGAAAGATTTGTATAAATAAAAAAGATTTATTTCTTTTAAAGGAAACAGATACAAAATACATTTCTTTTGATTTAACTAGAATGACTATTGTAATAATAGTCATTAATGTTATAAAAAGAAAAATCATTTTATCCTCTTACAGTCCTTTTGGCCAGCAATAATATTTTAATTAAACACAGCAAAACATATATATCATTTATTTTTAATTTGTAACTTTATTGTAGCAAAATATACAAAAATAAGCACTATATCACATTTTGGGTATATAGTGCTTACTTTATACTTAAGTCTTATCTTGTATTTTATTATGCCCCAAAGAGTGACATTTGTTCGTCTTCAGGTAGTTCACCACAGCATTTGAGTTCTTTCATAAGATCAATGATAGTATTAGATACCTTACAACGACGTTGCAAGTCTTTTAGAGATGTAAACGGGCGTTCTCCTCGTTCAGCAACGATAGCATCAGCTACTGTCTCACCTAAGGAGTCGATAGCTAAGAATGGCGGTAATAGAGCACCATCTTTAATGCTAAAACGTCTTGCTTCGGAGTGTTGAATATCTACATTAATAAAGCGATAGCCACGTTGGTACATTTCCATAGATACTTCTAATGCACTCATAAGGTCCTTATCTTTAGGACTGGCAGCGCGATCAAGAGCCTTAATACGATTAAACTCAGTCATTTGAGTTTTAAGGTCCCCTGTCATGATGCGTAAGTCAAATGCCTTTGCACGAATGGAGAAGTATGCTGCATAGAATGCCAATGGATGGTATACCTTAAACCACGCAATGCGGAATGCCATCATTACATAGGCAACCGCATGGGCCCGTGGAAATAGATAGGAAATCTTTTTACAAGATTCAATAAACCATTCAGGAATATTATTTTCGCGCATTTCTGCTTCAAATTCCGTCGTAGCTTGCCCTTGTTTATTTCGTTTTTCAATGCCCTTCCCTTTACGCACGTTTTCCATTACGAAGAAACTATGCTTTCTATCCATGCCGCGATGGATCAAGAAGTTCATTACGTCATCACGGGTGGAGATGGCTTCGTTCAACTTACAAGTACCATTTTTGATGAGATCTTGTGCATTGTCGAGCCATACGTTTGTACCATGAGAGAAACCAGAGATACGAACTAAATCAGAGAATGTTTGCGGACGAGAGTCTTCAAGCATGCCCCGTACGAACTTCGTACCACATTCTGGCACAGCCAAGCTAGCTACTTGGTCACCTTGTAATTGTTCAGGTGTTAAACCAATCCCCTCTGTAGAAGAGAATAAACTCAATGTTTTTGGATCATCAAATGGTATAGTTTTTGCATCAATACCAGTCAAATCCTCTAGCATACGAATGATAGTCGGATCATCATGGCCTAGAATATCAAGCTTAGTCATACGACCTTCGATAGAGTGATAGTCAAAGTGTGTCGTTAATACACCACTTTCCTTCTTATTCGCTGGATGTTGTATAGGTGTAAAGTGATGCACATCCATATCGCGAGGACAAACCATGATACCACCAGGATGTTGGCCTGTAGTATTCTTTACGTTTGTAAAACCTTTTGCTAAGTGTTCAAAGAAACCATTGCGAGCTTGAATATCTCTAATCTCTGCGTACTTTTTAACATAACCAAAGGCAGTTTTATCAGCGATAGTACCGATAGTACCTGCTTTAAATACATTATCACGACCAAATAGTTCTTCCGTATATTTGTGAGCTTTTGCTTGGTAATCACCAGAGAAGTTAAGGTCGATATCTGGAACCTTATCACCTTCGAAACCAAGGAAGATAGCAAACGGAATATCATGGCCATTTGTTTGTAGTGCATGACCGCATTCAGGACAGTCTTTACGAGGCAAGTCAAAACCACCTGCATATTCGCCCTTTTCAAAGAATTCTGAATATTTACAGTTAGGACATACATAATGTGGAGGTAACGGGTTTACTTCTGTAATCTCAGACATGGTAGCTGCAAAGGAAGACCCTACAGAACCACGAGAACCTACAAGGTAGCCATCATCAAGGGATTTTTTTACCAGCTTATGAGCAATGTAATACAATACGCCATAACCATTAGAAATAATACAATCTAATTCATAATCTAGGCGCTCTTGTACAACGCGTGGCAATGGATCACCATAAATAGCCTTTGCATTTCTATAGCACATTTCTGTGAAAGCTTCATCGGCACCTTCAATCTTTGGAGAATATGTGCCATCTGGAACTGGCTTGATATCTTCAATGCTATCATTAATAGCACGAGTATTAGTAACAACTACTTCATAGGCCTTTTCTTCACTTAAATACGGGAAGGATGCCAACATTTCATCAGTAGTACGCAAGTGCAAATCTGGTTGTTCATCTGCGTCTGGATACCCACATGCAGTTAACATGATTTCACGATAAATCTTTTCTTCTGGTGTTAAATAGTGAACGTCACAAGTAGCACATACAGGTTTGTTTAAAGCCTCACCTAACTCGATAACTGTTTTGTTCATATCGATAAGAGCTTGCTCATCTGGCATGAGTCCTTTACGAACCAAAAACATATTGTTCGTATGTGGTTGAATTTCAAGATAGTCGTAGAAAGAGGCTACCTCTAGTAACTCTTCCTTTGTAGCGCCGCGAACGATGGATTGCATAAGCTCACCAGCTTCACAAGCAGAGCCAATAATGATACCTTCACGATGTTCTTCAATAACAGAACGAGGCAAACGAGGGCGAACCTTGTAATGTTCAAGATGAGATATAGAAATCATCTTATAGAGATTACGTAAACCTACCATATTTTTAGCTAACAAGATAATATGGTACCGTTTATCTTTTTCTTTTTTCTTCTTCTTATCTACCACAGGCTCTTCGTCACGCGTTACCGTTTCATCGTCGATAAGATAACCCTCCACACCATAGATAACCTTAACACCTAACTCTTTACCAAGAGCTTGAGCCTCAGGGAAGGCTTGTACTACGCCATGGTCTGTAATAGCCACCGCAGGATGGCCCCATTTTTTTACTGTTTTGAATAAATCCTTAACAGATACAAGGGCATCTTTATCGCTCATTTTTGTATGTAAGTGAAGCTCTACACGGGAGTCTGGTCGGTTTTCTGTACGTTCCACGCTCGTAGTTTCCATAGCCTCGATGCTTCGAATAGATAAGATATAATCCTTATCAAAACGATCATCAAAGCTAACGCTACCTTGTACCCGAACGCGTTGTAAACCTTTTAGCTGTTTAAGTAAGGCATCCCCTTCTTCAGGACTATTCATAAACTTGATAAATTTAATGCTATTTGTATCATCTACGATGCTGCCGTTAACGATACTTTTACCAGTCTTAGTATCACGTTTATCTAAGCCTACAAATACACCTTCAAAGATGACGCTTGGCGTATCTAAGGTACCCATGATCTTAGAGGTAACCCCTTCAATTTTAGGTCCTAAAATCATACCTTCATCAGTAGGAGCATCCTTCGGCGCACGACGAGGATATTTGCTATCCCCTTCACTATCTTTTCCAGTAGATTTTGTCGAACTTTTAGGTGCAAAACCTTTGCTTGCTTTAGGTGTACTGCTTACAGATGCGACAGTATCACTACCACTAGATGCGGCAGCCGTTTGATTAGAACGAGACACAACAACTGGACTATTATTGAAATAGCCTAACTCAACAGCCTCTACAAATGGAGCAAAATCATCTTCGTCAACATCATCATATTCATCTTGTTGATCATAACCAGCAAAGGACTTGCCTCTAGGTGCTTGATTTTTAGCCTCTTCAGCCTCACGTTGCGCCTCAGCAGCTTCAATCCATTCCCCAGCACCGCAGCCGCCACCATAATAATAGGTATCTAAACCTTCCCCAGTTTCAGTATCTACCTTCCAAGCAAAGCAACAAGCTGTATCGGTATTAGTTGGAATATCGTCAAAAGAGATATTTTTTTCCTTATACCATGCAGACAATCTTTCACGCAAACTAAGTAATGTGGAAAAGGCTGAGTCCGCCGCTTGAATCGTCACATGTTGGCTATGACAGTTTACATAGAAAGATGATTTCTTATTCTGTTTTGGTACAACACGATAACGTACTTTCATTTTTATCCTTTATACCCACAATAGGTAATACATAAATCTCTAAATCGCCAAATATCGCCCTTGCTGCTACGGCTATCCAAAATAATCTCATAGAGCCCTTTTAATAAAGCTCGTAGCGCCTTAATTGAAATTCTAGGACTCGCCTCATAAGCTAACTTAATCGGATACGGTTTAAATGACGAATCATGGTCCTTACATAAGTTTTGTATAGCTTGAACAGACATTCCCGCTTGGCGACATTCGCTGACCAGTAATTGTAAACGTAATTGCCCCTCAATATAGCTCATAGCACGGTCTAATTCTTTATAGCCGAACATAAACGGAAATAGTTCAAGTAATGTATCAATATCTCGTTTTAACAGAGCCTCTTTAAAGGTGAAAATATTTTTAGCTCCATAATCACTGCCATTTTCTTCGAGGAACTCTTTCGTAATGACTTTATCACCTGTTATTTGTAAAAAATAACGGTCAAATTCGGTTCTCATAAATGAAACCGGTACATCTTGCCACAAATCGATGAGATGAGCTACATATTCCTGTGCATCAGGTGTCATTTTAAAGCCATTAGAAGTACAATACTGACGTATCCACATCACAAGGTCTGCCCCTTCAAGCCGCTTACATTGATGATTTGGTATTTTATCTAAAATCTCTTTATTCTGCTTAATGCGTTTATCAATCATATCATGATAAATCAAAAGGATGGGATTATCTCCATTATAATCCATAATGAGTTCATATAATGGAACCCAAGCATCACTATTTTTCCCACTTTTACGAATAATAGGTAAATTCACTAAACAAAATACCTTTTGATCGCCAAAGAGCGAATCTTCACATAGCTTTTCACTTATTTTCTGTGGCCCAGCTTCATCATCTAATACGGTTACTGGAAGGTCAGGATAGGCACTTAAAAATTTACGTTTTTCTTCTTCAATTAATTGTGGCTCATCGCCATAAATGAGTTGAATATGTGCCATAGTTCCTCCTTTCACAGATAGATATCTTTAATGTAACTGTACCCCATTATATACATGTGTTCTGATGATGGGTCCACATCGCGTAATGCATCATGAGGGCTACTAAATAAAACAGTATTATCCGGTAATATGCGACCAATTTCGTTCATTATACTAGATCGACTCGTAATAAATAATGTATTAGTCTTATCATTTAATTTTAGATTTTTTTCGCCTCTTTGTCCATTATATACATCGATTTCTTTCATACTATTTTTATATATTGTTTTTGCAGATCCGTTACTATGAAAGTAGTCTACTTTTACAACTTTTGGATTGACACCATATGCCCGTATAGCTTGATTGATAAGCCTATCATTAGGTGTAGTTTTAATATGGTCTGGCGCATCAATTAATACATATGCTCCTTCATGATTTGGCTCTATACAAAGTAATACATTACACTGCTTCATAGGAATATAGTGGACCAATCCATCCTTATGATACTTTGTCACATAATATGAAGCACCAAAAGTTGTGACCATAAAAACTAAACATAACACTATATAAACAGTATACCTTTTTCTATGGGTTAAAAAATACGTAAATAAACCTAATAGAACCAAATAGAAATAAGCACAATTGGGATGCATCATCCCTAGCCAAAGTAAACTGCCACTACGACTTAACACATGATTTAAATATAAGGATATGCGTAATAGTGCATCTATCAATGACCATAGAAATGATATCGGCAATACATAGCTAATAACAGTACTTATAAAAATTAAAACGATAGATAAATCTAATAAAGGTGCCACTATACAAGCTGCTAATAAACTAGCAATACTGATATAGTGAAAGTAATATAGCTGTAGCGGCAAGATGAGCAACTGTGCTGACACACATAATACAAGGGGTGTTTTAATCCATTTAGGTACCCATTGAATACGTTCATATAATACCGTTCCCCATATGAGCAATCCATAAGTCGCACCAAAAGAGAGCTGAAAACTTACATCAAATATAGAAAAAGGATCATATGCTAGACATAGTATGGCACATATACATAACGCCTGCTTAGCTTGATATAATCGTCCTTTTACGTAAGCCATGCACATGAGTATGCTCATCATCGTTGCCCGTACAACAGGCGCATCGCCACCAACGACACCACAATACATACAAGCCACTAAAATTCCCATAATCAAACTGGTTCGTTTTCTTAATTTAATGAGTCGTCCCAGTCCATATATTAGTGCTAATAAGAGAGCAATATGTGAACCTGATATAGATAAAATATGGATAAGTCCTGTATAGGAAAAATCCTTCATTGTATCTTCCCCTAGCTCACTATAATGGCCGCCTAAAGCTAATGATTGTGCTAATACATGTTGTGGACCCTCTAGATAATTAGAAATAGTTTTATCTATAGACTCACGTATTGATCCACAAATAAATAAGACTTTCCTATATAGTTTTTCAGAAAGGGGCTCTTTATAGTGAAATGCTTGTAAGTCTTTATGAGTAGCCACTCGGTATATACCATCATAGATACGACCTCGAGTATTGGAACTCATATAGCGTCCGCGAAGATTAATACGACCTTCCTCTTCGATAAGAAATAAGGACTTTGGTGTACCTTCTACAACTGAGTATTCCCCCAGTCGTATGGGATACTTAGTAGTAGATACCTTTGAGTATATCTGTAAACGGCCCTGAGCATTAATATAGTCATTTTTTGCAGTATCCTTATAGGGATGTAATCCATGGATTTCAATAGTATATTTGTAATACTCCTGTCCGTTCAAATTTACTCTTTCAGGAGCAGTTACAACCGTACCAAGATATTCTCCTTCTTGCTGCAAATAATATGATGTATAGCTATTAAAATGTATAATCCGCAAATCTGTTTGGTAATACGATAGTCCTATAAAAAGGGACACTAAAACTATTAACTTACCAAGTGAACTCCACCAATTAAACGATTGTAAGGCTTTAAAAATACTCACACCTATAATGGCTACCCCTATAGCAAAGATGTAGTACATTTGATTGAGTACAGGAAAATAATTTCCATACCCTAGTATTGTTCCTATAATGATAGACCCTAATATAACATGTGCCCATTGACTATGTGTTAACACCATTTGTGTACGGCTAATAACATTTGCATCTAGGACCACTCTATCATCATTACTGTTCCTATGGTTAAATTGTAATTTTGTCTTTAATCTTTTTAAATACGCCGTCACCAATGCCCTTCACCCCCTTGAGGCCTTCTACGGATGTAAAAGGACCTTTTTGTGAGCGATATTCTTCAATTCTTTTAGCCATGGCTGGTCCTATACCAGGTAATGAATCGAGTTCTTTTGCAGTGGCAGAGTTTATATTAATCTTATTACCACGCAATAACACTTCAGGATTACCGTGAAAGTTAAATACTACATGGATATGATCACCTGCAGTAACTGGCTTAGCCATATTAATCGATTCTACATCTGCATAGGGTAATAATCCTCCTGCTAGCTTAACAATATCTCCTACAGTAGCTGAACTTTCAAGCTCATATAAACCAGGTGAAGCTACTGCACCTGTTATATAAGCGATAGGTTTATTAGGCTGTTGTTCTACTGTAGATATAGAAGAATTTCCATCTACACCCCCTTCAGCTAGGACAGAATCGCTTTCATCTGTTATAATAGGCCATAGGAAATAAATTCCTACTAAAACACATAGGATTAATATAATTATCATATAGGGCTTCAATTTACCTTTCATAGTGCACCTCCTACTGAAGGATTTCCCTATGAAAAATAAAACTCCTACCACTGACTCTATTAGTCACACTAGCAGGAGTTTAACAATTGATGACGAATAAAAGGAGAATTTATGAATCAAGATACATTAAAAAAATATGCCCATACATTGCTAAAGTACGGCGTAAATTTACAACAGGATCAAACATTAGTTATTTCTGTTGATGTAGAAAATAAAGACTTTGCAGTAATCGTTACTAAAGAGGCATATGAACTGGGTGCTAAGGAGGTTGTTCTTAACTGGAGATGCTCCCCTATTGCACGTCAACGTTTATTGCATGCTAATGAGTCTGTTTTAGAAAAACCAGCAAACTGGATTCCTGAATTCTACAAGCAGTACATCGATGATAAGGCAGCCTTCTTATCCTTAATTAGTGCTAATCCAAAAGCATTAGAAGGTATTCCAACAGATCGTATTTCCTTACAATCTCGTAATTTGAATAAAACATTATCCTTCTACCATACAGCGATTATGAACTCCTCTGTTACATGGTGCGTTGCTTCTGTACCAACTGTTCTATGGGCAGATTTACTTGGCTATGAAGGTACAGATGAAGATAAAATTGAACAACTATGGACTACCCTGTTAAAACTTTGCCGCATTGAAGGTGTAGAGCCAAAAGATACGTATCGTCATCACATGGCAAAATTGCGTCACCGTTGCGAAGCATTAAATAAATTAGACTTAAAAGCATTGCGTTATACTTGTGAAAATGGTACTGACCTATTATTAGAATTACCAGAAGGTCATATTTGGTTAGGTGGTGAAGAATCTTCTAAAGATGGTACTATTTTCAATGCCAATATACCTACAGAAGAGGTTTTCTCTGCCCCTCAATACAATGGCGTTAATGGTATTGTATACAGTACAAAGCCTTTAATTTACCACGGTAACACTATTTCTGATTTCTCCTTTACGTTTAAAGAAGGTAAAATCATTGAGTATACAGCCAAAGAAGGTTATGAAGTATTAAAAGAATTAGTAGAAAGTGATGAAGGTTCCCACTACCTCGGCGAAATTGCCTTAGTTGATCACTTCAGCCCAATTAGTCAATCTAACCAAATCTTCTACGAAACATTGTTTGATGAAAATGCGTCCTGCCATTTAGCAATTGGTGCCTCTTATCCAACATGCCTCAAAGATAGTGATGGTCTATCTGAAGAAGAATTAAAAGAACGCGGCCTTAACCACTCCTTAACACATGTAGACTTTATGATTGGTCATGAACGTATGAACATCAAAGGCTATACTCGCGACGGTCAAGAAGTAGACATTATGATTGATGGTCGTTTACAAGTATAAACATAACTACTAAATAATCATAACTTGGATGACAGCAAAAAGCTGTACGTCTAATCTAATGTCTCTAGTAGATATAATTTATAATGGAAAACTACATACAAAAAGCCCCTATATACACTTGTATATAGGGGTTTTTGATAGTAGTAAAAATTTATTCTATTACAATGTGATATTTAAAGTACGGCCTGTAGGTTTATATTCAATAATCTCTACGCCTGCAGTTTTTAACATCCGCTTAGATGCTTTAACCTCTTTCGTATCCTTATAGAGGTCATCGCGATAGATGACGGCCTTAATACCACTTTGAATGATTGCTTTAGCACATTCATTGCAAGGAAATAATGTGACATAAATCTTGGAACCCTCTAGAGATCCACCACGATAATTTAGAATAGCATTGAGTTCACTATGTACAGTATAGAAATATTTGTTATCGTCTGCTGAATCGCGTTCCCAAGTAAAGTCATCATCACTACAATTCAAAGGCATGCCATTATAGCCAATAGATAAGATTTTATTATCATTGCTAACAATACACGCACCAACTTGTGTATTAGGATCTTTTGAGCGTTGTGCTGCTAAGATGGCAACGCCCATAAAGTATTCATCCCAGGAAATATAATCGCTACGTTTTGCCATAATTACCTCACTGTAAAATAAGCCCCCTTCTACCTATGTAGTTGGGGGCTTACAGTATTAAATGAATAGAATATCATTATTTAACTACGATATTTACAAGTTTACCAGGTACATAAATAACTTTTACAATATTTTTACCTTCTGTAAACTCTTGAACACGACTAGACTCTTTAGCCAATGTTTCTAATTCTTCTTTTGTAATATTTACGGAAACAGTAAGTTTATCACGAACTTTACCATTTACTTGTAATACTACTTCTACTTCATCTACAACGAGAGCTGCCTCTTCGTATACAGGCCATTTTTCAGTGTGGATGGATGTAGTTTCACCCAATTCATGCCACAACTCTTCTGTCATATGAGGAACAAATGGTGCTAAAAGAAGTAATAAGGAATGAGTCAATTCATTAGCCAAAGCACTATTGATTGTTTCAGCTTTGTCCTTATGAGCGTACATAGCATTTACTAGTTCCATGATAGCAGAAATAGCAGTATTGAAGTTGAAGTTGTTATCGAGGTCTTCTGTTACCTTTTTGATAACACGGTGTAATTCACGACGCAATGCAACTTCGTCTTTTGTAAGTTCACCAGTTACATTTTTCTTAGCTTCTTCGTTGTAAGCATCAACAATACGCCATACACGACCTAAGAAACGATAAGAACCTTCAACGCCTTGGTCAGACCAATCAAGGTCACGATCAACAGGAGCCGCAAATAGAATGAACAAACGTGCAGTATCAGCACCATAAGTATTGATAATTTCTTCTGGAGAAACTACATTACCTTTGGATTTAGACATTTTACTGCCTTCTTTAAGAACCATACCTTGTGTCAACAAGCCACGGAATGGTTCATTACACTCAACAAGGCCTAAATCGTGAATAACTTTCACAAAGAATCGAGAGTACAACAAGTGCAAGATAGCATGTTCAATACCACCAATATATTGGTCAACATTCATCCAGTAGTTAGCGATTTTTTTATCGAATGGAGCTTGGTCGTTTTTAGCGTCTGTATAGCGCAAGAAGTACCAAGAGGAATCGATAAATGTGTCCATTGTGTCTGTTTCACGACGTGCAGGACCACCACATTTAGGACATGTAGTATTTAAGAAGCTTTCAGATGTAGCCAATGGAGATACCGCACCAGATTCAAATTTAACATCTTCTGGCAAGCGTACTGGCAACTCTTCTTCAGGAACGAGTTGTTCACCGCATTTTTCACAATATACTACAGGAATTGGCACGCCCCAGTAACGTTGACGAGAAATCAACCAGTCGCGAAGACGGAAGTTTACCTTACCTTCACCAATGCCGCGTTCGTTAAGAGCAGCTGTGATAGTTTTACGAGCCTCTTCAGATGTTTGGCCATTATATTCACCAGAGTTAACGAGGATACCATCTTCATGGTACCATTCTTGCCATTTATCAAGGCTATATTCTTCACCTTCACGAGCTACGACTTGTTTAATAGGCAAATCGTATTTATGAGCAAATTCCCAGTCACGTTCATCATGCGCAGGGGAACCCATTACGGCACCAGTACCATAGTCTACCAATACATAGTTTGCAATCCATACAGGAACTTGTTCGCCAGACATTGGGTTTACTGCATAGGAACCAGTGAACATACCTTCTTTAGGTGCCTCTGTAGATGTACGGTCAATATCGCTCATATTACGCATACGTGTAATGAAAGCTTCCAATTCAGCTTTATTAGGAGCATTTTCAATAAGACGTTCTACATATGGATGTTCAGGAGCCAATACTACATAGCTTACACCGTAAATAGTATCAACCCGTGTAGTATACACAGATACGCGTTCATTGATGGATGGCACTTCAAAGGAGAATTCTGTACCTTCAGAACGGCCAATCCAGTTCTTTTGCATCAATTTAACGCGTTGTGGCCAATGATCAAGAGTGTCCAAATCAGTTAACAAGCGATCAGCATATTCTGTAATACGCAAGAACCATTGAGACAAATCTTTTTTCTCAACTGGGTTGTCACAGCGCCAACAAGCACCATCGATTACTTGTTCGTTAGCCAATACAGTATGGCAAGTTTCGCACCAGTTTACTTTAGCTTCTTTTTTATAGGCTAAGCCTTTTTTGTAGAACTGTTCGAAGAACCATTGTGTCCACTTATAGTAATCTTCTTTACATGTTGCAACTTCACGGTCCCAGTCGTAGGATAAACCAAGTGCTTTTTGTTGCAATTTCATGTTCTCGATATTATCGAGTGTCCATGTTTTAGGGGCAATGCCATGTTTGATAGCTGCGTTTTCCGCAGGCATACCAAAGGAGTCCCAGCCCATTGGATGTAACACGTTGAAGCCCTTCATTTTTTTGAAACGAGCTACTACGTCACCGATGGAATAGTTACGTACGTGACCCATATGTAAGTTACCAGATGGGTACGGGAACATTTCTAATACATAGTATTTTTCTTTAGATTCATCATATTCTGTTTTAAAAGTATGGTTATCTTCCCAGTACTTTTGCCACTTTTTCTCAATATCTTGGGCTACATATTTTTCATTCATGTAGGGGCCTCCTCATATAGTCAACCTCATAAGTTGCCGTTTTATAATCAATATTTTTATTTTACTACGTACTGTGAAAGCAGTCAAACTCTAGCGTTTTACTACTTGTACAGAATTTTTTAATTCCTTTTGAGCCTTAGACTCTTCTTCTAAACGTTTTTTCTCTGCCTTGGCTTCCTCAGCTTGACGTTTTTTCTCAGCTTTAGCTTGCTCCGCTTCTTCTTTAGCTTTGCGTTTAGCTAATTCTTTTTCTTCTTTAGCCTTACGTTTTGCTTCCGCTTTAGCAGCTTTGGCCTTTTCTTTTTCCTCTAAACGCAATTTATATTGCTCAAGCTTAGTTAATGGTTTAGTTTCTTCTACTACTGGTTCAGGAATAACCGCTGTAGGAGATTTAGGAATACCGCGACCTAAGTCTTTACCTTGAATCATAGCAATAGTAGATTCATCTTCAAAGCCTTTACGCCATGCAGCAAAACCACCAAGTTGTAACTCTTTTACAAGATCTAATTTCAAACCTAAAGATGTATTATCTTCAAACCAAATACGGTCAGAACCAGAACCAGTTGGGATAGATAAATAATACAATTTTAATCGATCATCCCATGTCATTTTATCCTTGTAATTTGCGAAATAGCTGCCTGTATTTTTCATAGCCAAAGTTTCACCTTTAGCATAACCATTTGTATCATGCCATAAGCGCATATAGAATGGCACACCAAGTACTAGTTTTTGGGATGGCACTTCAGAAAGCATTTTTTCTGCATGATTGCGAACCCATGGATAACTTGCAACAGGGCCTGCAGTTGTACTCTTAGCCCATGTTTCATCATAAGCCATGAGAACCACAAAGTCTACGGAATTGGCAAAAGCGCTGCGGTTATATACTAAAGACCATTCTGGGCTATCAGAATAACCAGTTACATCAATAGATGTTTTAATGTTGTATTGATGTAAATGATTAGATAAATACGCTACAAACGCTGTTAAACGATCACGGTCGGCATAGTCAATATTTTCAAAGTCAAAGTTATAACCATCAAAGCCATAAATATAAGCATATTGCACGAGGTTATGTGCATATTTTTTCCATACAGATTGATCTGCTAAGATACCACTAGTAAAGCCAGGATCAAATCGATTCGTAATCAACGGCCACACGTGATAACCTTTACTCTTATAATCGTTAACATAATCAATACTTACATTAGGACTTGCTTCAAGGCCAAGGCTATGCAATTTAAACCAGCTTGGAGAAATGATATTATCGCCACTAGCATTTAGTTTTGCTTGATATGGAGACCCTTGTGTTGGCCAAGGGTCAAAGGCCCAAGCCAATGGTGTTTGCATTGTATAAGGAGCTTTTACTGTAGAGGCTTGTGGTGCGGGACCTAATGTTAATTGACCATTAACATTTGTATAGCTCACACCGAGCATAGCTGGATCAGACTCAATATCGACATAGGTCATGCCATTTTTACTAGTAGTTGGCAATTTTACAGGCTCACCAACGGCAGCAGGATTTAAAACGATGGCATTTCCTTGTAACTCTGTTTGAGGTACATATACCGTATAGGATGTTTTATATTGATTAGCTTCGTAATGACGCGTAGTATTCGCCAAGAATTGATCGAGCGGCACTAATACTTCTGCTTGTACAGCTGTACTAGACAATGCAGACATTACCAAAGCTGTTAAAGATTTTAAAATAGTAGATTTACGAATCATGAACTCTCCTAACTCTAGCCCCTTAAAGGGGATATAATTTCAATTTCTATATTATACCATATTATATAGAATTCCTCTCAGTTGTTGCATGAAGGGTACATGTAATTTATAATTTACCTTATACAATACAAGTTATTACATAAGGAGTTTTATATGCATCAATATCTATTTTTTATAGGTGACTTCCCTATTAGGGCTTATGGTGCCATGTTAGCCTTGGCTATCATCTGTGGTGCCTCTGTTGCCTATGTTTTATTAAAAAAAGACGGTCGAGGATGGCATGAACACATCATCGATTTTTCCATTACTGTTGCCGTAGCAGGTCTCATCGGTGCTAGATTATGGGACGTATTCTTCTTTGATTGGCACTATTATGGCAATCATTTATTAGAAATTCCCTTTGTATGGCAAGGTGGTATGGCCATCCAAGGTGGCGTTGTATTAGGCACCATTGCTGGCTACTGGTACTTACGTAAAAACAATATCGACTTCTGGGCCTTTGCTGATTTATTTGCACCAGCGTTGATCTTGGCTCAATCTGTAGGGCGTATGGCAAACCTCTTAAATGGCGATGCCTTTGGTCATCCTACAGGTGGTAACTTTGGTATTCTCTATCCTGAAAGCACGTTAGCACATCGCACTTACGGCAATCAACCATTATGGCCTGCCGAAATCTGGGAAGGTCAAATCGACATTCTTATCTTTGCGGCCCTTCTATTGTTTAGCTCCTTTAAACATGCTAAAGGTCAAGTGTTCGTACTATATGCCATTCTCTACTCTACAGCTAGATTCTTCCTCGAATTCTTACGCGGTGACTATGTAGACTTAACACTAGGCTTAAAATCTGCTCAAATGACTAGTCTTATTGTTATCATCGTAGGCATTTGTCTATTTATCTATCTAGGCTACTTAGAAAAGAAAAACCAACCTGTACTTGAAACTACAGAAACAGCACCTAAAACAAAAAAACGTAAATAATTTCATATAATAAGCAGCATATATTATGAATAAAAAATCCTTCATTCATCGGTGTCCCTTTGAATGAAGGATTTTTCTTTATAAGTCTTAGAAACTCATGTAGTATTGAGCAATTTATTTTATAAGACCAAAGCTTATAAATTTTCTTTAGCTTTTAATGCATCTAGATCTTCTAATGCACGATTAGCAATGAGTGCATTTTTTTCTTTTTTCTTACGTATTTTTTGAGGCCATGGGTCCATAATGCCAAAGTTCACATTCATAGGTTGGAAGTTAGAACCTTCATAGTTAGAAATATAGTGACTAAGGGATCCAATAGCTGTAGTTTTAGGGAAGTCTATAAATGAACGTTCTGCTAAATAACGGTCCACTTGTAAGCCTACCATAAGACCACTAGCAGCAGATTCTAAATAACCTTCTACGCCTGTCATTTGGCCCGCAAAGAATAAACGCGGTTCTTTTTGAAGTTGGAATGCATGGTTCAACAACTCGGGGGAATTGATATACGTATTACGATGCATAACACCATAACGAACGAATTCTGCATTTTCAAGACCTGGAATCATACCAAATACACGTTTTTGTTCGCCCCACTTTAAATGAGTTTGGAAGCCTACCAAGTTAAACATAGTGCCTTCCTTATTTTCTTTACGCAATTGAACAACTGCATAAGACTCCTCATTGGTACGCTTATCCACCAAACCAACTGGTTTTAAAGGTCCATAGCGCAATGTATCTTCACCACGGCTAGCCATAATTTCTACAGGCATACAACCTTCGAAATAGATTTCTTTTTCAAAATCTTTTGGTTGTACTGCTTCTGCCGTTGTAAGCTCATGCCAAAATGCTTTATATTCTTCCTCTGTCATAGGACAGTTAAGATAATCTGCGCCGCCCTTATCATAACGAGAAGCGGCAAATACTTTATCATAATTCAAAGATTCTGCTATAACAATAGGTGCTGCTGCATCGTAGAAGTAAAACCCTGTTTCACCAGTTAATTCTTTAATCTTATCACCTAATGCTTCAGATGTAAGAGGGCCAGAAGCGAAAATAACAGTACCTTCAGCAGGAATCTCTGTTACCTCTTCGTGGTGCACTGTAATATTAGGGTGGCCTTTTACCTTTTCAGTCACCATTTCACTAAATAGGTGACGATCAACGGCTAAAGCACCACCGGCAGGAACAGCTGTCGCATCGGCACATTCCATAATGATAGAGCCAAGACGACGCATCTCTTCTTTCAAAAGACCTACCGTATTTTCAATATTGCCAGCACGTAAGGAATTACTACATACGAGCTCTGCAAATTGATCTGTTTGGTGCGCAGGAGAGCTCTTAACTGGGCGCATTTCATATAAGTCTACATGAATACCTCGGTTGGCAAGCTGCCATGCCGCCTCAGAACCAGCTAGACCTGCACCAATAACATTAACATTTTTATTATTCAACTGTTGTTTCCTCGTTAGCTTTGCTAGACTTCTTAGATTCTTTTACAGTTTCTTCACTAGCTTCGCTCTTTTTCTTTCTAGTTTTCTTTGGAGGTCGAGTTGGACACGTTTCATTGGAGCAGAATTTCTTAGTCGTCCCATTTTTATATGTCTTTTCAACCATAATAGAACCACATGTATCACAGAATTCATGGGTTGGTTTATCCCATAATGTGAAATCACATTGTGGATAACGGTTACAACCATAGAACAAACGTCCTCGACGAGATTTACGTTCTACGATTTCCCCTTCTTTACATTTAGGGCAAGTTACACCCGTCCCTACCGTAATAGGTTTAGTATTCTTACATTCTGGGAAGTTAGAACAGGCAAGAAACTTACCATAGCGACCAAATTTATATACCATTGGGCTATGACAGAGTTCGCACGTTTCATCACTTTCCATAGATGCAATTTCAATACGATCTACATCGCTCGCATCTTCGAGTTCTTTACCGAATACTTCATAGAAATCAGACAATACCTTTAGATATGTATCCTTACCAGATGCAATAGCATCAAGCTCTTCTTCAAGATCACGGGTAAAACTTGTATTGATGATTTTTTCAAAGTATGCTATCAAGAAATCAACCACTACAAAGCCTAGCTCTGTAGGAACGAATTGTTTATTCGTATTTTCTACATAGTTACGGCTTACGATTGTATCAAGAATTGGAGCGTATGTACTTGGACGACCAATACCAAGCTCTTCTAATGTTTTGATGAGGCTCGCCTCTGAATAACGTGGAGGTGGTTGTGTGAAGTGTTGTTCAGGCAATACCTCTACTGTATGAGCAACATCATTTTTCTTCAGAGCTGGCAATTGAGGAACATCCTCTTTTTTCGTATCTTCATAGACAGCACTGAAACCAGGGAAAATCACACGAGAACCTGTCGCTTTAAATGTGTAATCATCATGAACAAGCAATTCAATAGTAGTAGATTCGTTTTGTTGTGGTGCCATTTGACTCGCCATAAAACGATTCCAAATCAATGTATATAACTTAAGCTCATCACGGCTCAAGAATGGTTCTACCATTTTTGGTATTAACTCTAATGATGTAGGACGAATCGCTTCATGGGCGTCTTGAGCAGAACCTTTAGCACCGTACATATTAGGTTTAGATGGATAATAATCTTCACCATAGTTACGAATAATATAGTCCTTAGCCATGACCTGCATCTCTTTAGAGATACGCGTAGAGTCTGTACGCATATATGTAATCAAACCTACATGACCATAGGAACCGATTTCTAAACCTTCATACAAATGTTGAGCAATCATCATGGTACGCTTTGCACCAAAGTTCAACTTACGAACACCATCCTGTTGCAGCGTAGATGTTGTAAATGGTGGTGCCGCTTTACGGGAGCGCTTACGTTTTTCTACATTCGTTACTACTGCATCGGCACTGCCTATGGCATCGACAACGGCTTGTGCATCTTTTTCAGTAGTAATATCTATTTTCTCGCCTTTAATATGAGTTAATTCGGCTTTGAAAGACTCTTTTTTAGGCGTTTCAAAATTTCCTTCAATAGTCCAATATTCTTGTGGCACAAAGGCTTGAATTTCTCGTTCTCGTTCACAGATGAGACGAACAGCAACGGACTGTACACGACCTGCACTAAGGCCCTTACAAACCTTTTTCCATAATAGTGGACTCAATTTATAACCTACGATACGGTCTAACACACGGCGTGCTTGTTGAGCATCTACCATGTTCATATCGATAGTCCGTGGAGATTCTAAGGCCTCTGCAACGGCATTTTTAGTAATCTCGTTAAAGGTAATACGGCATGTAGACGTAGGATCTACATTAAGAATGTACGCCAAATGCCATGAAATAGCTTCCCCTTCGCGGTCAGGGTCAGTTGCGAGTAATACGGCACTGCTTTCATCAGCATAGGAAACAAGTTCATCAATAACCTTTTTACGGGTTACTAGATTGCTATAACGCGGTGTAAAGCCATGCTCTATATCAATACCCATTTGAGATTTAGGCAAATCTCGTAGGTGGCCCATACTTGCTTTTACTACATAGTTTGGACCTAAGAATTTTTCAATTGTTTTAGATTTAGCAGGAGATTCTACGATAACCAATACTTTGCCTTCAGGATTATATACACGAGGTTCCCGTTGCTCTGGTGGCACAGAGGTTTGTAACACAGACTTGTCCCGTACAATCCCCATAGGAGTAAGAGCCTCTTTGGCAACCTTACGTTTTATCGTAGTACTCTCTTTTGTAGTACTTTTCTTTTTTGTTTCTTTACTAGTACTAGCTGCTTTTGGCTCGCCAATAACGATAGATCGTTTAATGGACAAGTATATCACTCCTAGTCATATTAATATAGCCTCTCGGCGGTTGATGCTCTATAGCCCCTTCTAACTCTAACTCAAGTAATAAGGGCTGCAGTTGTTGTAATGGAATATGAGTTGCTTTCAAAATATCACTAACAGTGATACATCGATCATGAGGTATTTCACTCAAGATTAAACTCTTATCCAAACTAAAGCTTAACATAGACGAGCCATGACTATCAACACCCTTACATGTGTTACTTAATGAATCTTCTTCTTTAACATTTTTATTTTCTATTTTCTTTGACTGTAAAAGTCTCTCTTCTTTCGAGAAAAAGTTACGCAATATTAAATGATATTGTTCAACTATATCCTCATATCCAGTCAATACATAAGCACCATTTCGCATAAGGAATTTATTACCATCTGCTGTATGATCTAATAGATTACAAGGTACTACAAATACATCACGACCTTCACTAACAGCCATATCTGCTGTAATTAAAGAGCCACTACTAGACTTGGCCTCTACTACAATGACACCTCGACTAAGTCCACTAATAATACGGTTGCGTGCAGGAAAATGTTTAGCAGATGGCGGTGTGCCTGGAGGATATTCAGATACGAGTAAGCCATTATTAGCCAGTATTCTATCAAATAGTTTTGAATTCTCTCTAGGATATACAATATCTAATCCACATCCCATAACGACAATGCCATACCCCTGACTTGCTAGTAGTCCTTCATGACCATGCGAATCGATGCCGCGAGCACCGCCACTCACAATTATAGTACTATATTTACCCAGTTCTTTTCCTAACATTCTCGCCACATTCCGACCATATAGTGAACATCGTCGCGCCCCTACAATGGCAATCCGGTTTAATCTTTTATCTAATAGAGCTCGATTACCTCTCATAAATAATATAGCTGGAGGATTATATATTTGGTTTAACATAGATGGAAAGTCTTTATCTATAAAGGACGTAACATCCATTTTATATTCGTCTAGCTTTTGAATAATATAATCTAGTTTTTCATCTTTAGCTGATGCTGCAATAGCACGTTTATCTCCTACAGAAATATATGTATACCCCTGTAAATTCCCCACATCTTTAACGGCGTTCCATGCATCATAAGGAGAGCCAAAGTCTTCTACAAACCGTCTTACATACGTAGCCCCTATATTATATAAACTTTGTAAACCTGCAATATAAATGTTGTCGTCATATCTAGTCATAGTATCACCTATTTTCCAATTCTAAATAACATTGCTTCGGAAATATGATGTGGTTCTACCTTTTCATTTCCTTCTAAATCAGCTATGGTTCGAGACACCTTTAAAATGCGGTCAAACGCACGCCCACTTAAATGAAAATGATCAAATATATTACCGAGTACACTCCAAGCCTTATCAGTAATATGGCAAAGCTCACTTATGGCCTTATGCGGTACGGCTCCATTAGAGCTAAAATCTAGGCCTTCATACCGTTTCTGTTGCATGGAAGTCGCCATAACAACTTGCTCCCTCATACTTTCACTAGTCATCGTTGACGCCGAAGTATCTAATAATTGTTCTAATGTAGGCCTTTCAACAGGTATGTGTAAATCGATGCGATCCATAATAGGCCCAGATAATCGTTGCTGATAATTTTTAACCATTGTTTCCGTACATACGCACTCTTTATGAGAATCATGATAATATCCACAAGGACATGGATTAGCCGCTAAGATACAAATAAAATCGGCAGGATATATGTAATTACCTTGAGATCGATTGATAGTAATTGTACGTGATTCTAAAGGTTGCCTTAGAGCATCGATAACTTGACGTTGAAATTCAGGGGCTTCATCCATAAATAGAACACCACCATGGGCAAGTGTCACCTCACCAGGTCGACCTTGAATACCGCCGCCTACCATACTCGCTAAAGTTGCAGTATGATGGGGATGTCTAAAGGGGCGAGTTGTAACCAATCCCAAATCCCCTAATAATCTTATTACGTCTTGTATACGACTCACCTCTATTATTTCATTCCATGTCATAGGTGGTAATATGGTTGGCAATCGTTCAGCCATCATCGTTTTACCACCACCTGGTGGACCTATCATAATACAATGATGATGACCTGCAGCACTGATGAGCATAGCCCGTTTTCCAAGCTCTTGCCCCTGTACATCACTAAAATCAACTGTATATGTTTCATTAGATCCTGTATCTACACAACTATTTTCATTTATATAATCTACAGGTTCATATGACTCTAACAATTCCACTGATTGATTATAGTTTTGATTTCTTGAGCTTGTAGATTCGTTAATAGTACCTTTCTTTCCTTTATGGTACTTTGATTTTGCTAGTTTCTCTAAAATAGAAATAATATGTAGTAATGAAGATTTCCCATAAACGGTAATCTTTGGTATGGCTTTTAAATTATGACCATTTTCAACACTTGTAAATATAGTAGAATAATTAGAATCTAAGCCTGCAAGGGACATAGCCAATGTGCCAAAGGTTGGTAATAGTGAGCCATCTAAAGCTAGCTCTCCCATAAACAGACTGTTACTTAATAAATCAGATATATTAGCTTTACGCCCCTTTATCTGTTTCGATGCAAACAGAACCCCTAAAGCAATAGCTAAATCGAGTCCTGCACTACTTTTACGAATCGTAGCAGGTGCTAGATTTACTACAATACGTCTCATAGGAAATTCATAGCCGCTATTTTTAATGGCTGCCCGTACACGTTCACGAGCTTCCTTAACCGATTGATTGGGTAATCCTACAATGTCAAAGACAGGTAATCCTTGAGATATATCAACTTCCACTGTAATAATGCATCCATCTATGCCATGTAAAGTGGCTCCATATAGTTTTGCATACATAGGCAACCTCTCTAAAAACACTGTGGTAAATAATGAATAGAACTTTGAAAGTCTTCATGTAAGTACACTTCGATTACATCAAAGGATAACTCTTTCCAGCGCCGTCTTTTTTGATGTAAATCATATAGAAATAACATGGCCGCCCGTTTTATATGCTTTTGTTTCTTCTTTGTCACCGCTTCACGAGCCAATCCATGTTGCATTCCACGGCGGGCTTTAATTTCAATAAAATGATAGATTAAATCACGTTTGGCAATGATATCAATTTCACCTAACCGGGTTCTATAATTCGTATCTACTACTGTAAGGCCGATCTTTTCAATATATTTAATGGCCACCCGTTCGCCCCATTTTCCAAGCTCCTTTGAATCTAATTCATTAAATGCTTTACCTGTACTAATCGTTTTCATAT
>CAKPXR010000021.1 GCA_934202215.1 uncultured Veillonella sp. | reverse complement strand
TTAAAATAGCGATAGAGCCAGTAATCTACTGACTCTATCGCCTATAAAACCAACACGTTTTGTCCTATAACCCTAATTAGATGTCAGCTCCTTTTATATTGGCTATTCTATAAACTAAATAGTCATCGTTAGTGATTCCAGATTACAGAATCGATTGAAAGCTTTACTAAATTATAGCTTCTAACGGAATAACATGAGGCATACCTTTATCATCCATATAGATTTTAGTTCTAATACGATATACGTCTTCCATCATAGATTCTGTAAAGATATCTTGTGGTGTCCCTTGAGCATATACTCTACCCTCTTTTAGGACAATAATTTCATCAGCAAACATAGCCGCTAAATCTAGATGATGCAATGTAACAAGCGTTGTAAAACCATGTTCTTGCGTTAAATGCTTCAATAATGTTAATAAATCAAATTGCTTATGCAAATCTAGTGCGCTAGTAGGTTCATCAAGAATTAAGATCTGAGGTTCTTTCACAAGGGCCTGTGCCATGAATACAAGTTGTCGTTGACCACCACTAAGCTCCATAATGCTACGGGAAGCAAACTGTTGTAAATTTAACCGTTCTAACGCCTTTTGTGTTGCTTGAATATCTTCCTCTCTTACACGGAAAGACATAGAACCCATACGTCCTAACATAACGACTTCAAAAACAGTTAGATTCACTTTACAATCATTATCTTGAGACAAATAACTAACGGTACGGCTGAAATCCTTATTAGAATATTCAGTTACAGATTTGCCATTAATGGCAACGTCACCTTTACCTTTCAAGATTCCCATAATGGTTTTTAGAAGAGTCGATTTACCAGCACCGTTGGTACCAATAAGAGCGGTTAATTTACTAGTTTTAGCGGTAAAATCAACACCCTTTAATATCTGTTCCTCTTCTTGAGTAGAATACCCAAATGTTAGATTATGAACTTCAATCATTTAAAATAGCTCCTTTTCCTAGTTAACACCAACGAGAAGAAGAATGGTACCCCGATGATTGCGGTCACAATACCAATTGGGAACATCGCCCCAGGAATTAGCATTTTACTAGCAATAGAAGCAATCGATAAAATGGCCATACCACATATGGCAGATAGAGGCAAGAAATAACGCTGATCTTCCCCAACGAGCATACGTGCAATATGCGGTCCTACGATACCAATGAAACCAATGGTTCCAACGAAGGAAACTGCAACGGCAGTAATGATAGAAATAAAAACGAATACTTTTACACGCAAACTTTCAACATTAACACCAAGGCCAGATGCCTTTTCATCACCTAATTTTAATGCCGTTAATCGCCAGGATTCACGCATCATTAACGGAAGCATGATAACAAGAACAATAAACACAATAAAAATGTTAATCCAGTTTGCTTTTGCCAAACTACCCATAGTCCAGAACACGATGTTTTGAAGTGCTTCAGGAGATGCCATATACTGCATTAATGATTGCAATGCTTGGAACAAGAACATCATACCAATACCAGCTAGAATCATCGTTTCAGAAGAGAAATTTTTAATCTTATTAATAGAGTAGATAAAGAAACTTGTTAACCCGGCAAATACAAAGGCACCAAAAGGTACCATGAAAGCACCTAAAAATTCTAATGCACTGGCCCCCACAACAACCATAAGAGAAGCACCGAAGCCGGCCCCGGCAGATATACCAAGTGTATACGGACTAGAAAGAGGGTTATCTAGGATTGTTTGCATACCAGCCCCAGCAATGCCTAAAGAAGCCCCTACCATCAACGCCATAATCGCTGTTGGTAGGCGAATGGACCAAATAATCACATACGCATTTTTCGAAACCTCAGACGGATCGATTAATGCAGCTAATACATCATGCAAGGTTAATGATGCAGGCCCTACGATGATATCAGTAACAAAGCTAGCTAAACAAATTAATAACCCGATAACGATGAACAACAGTTTCCGATAACTATGCTTTTTATAATCATACTGATGTTTTACCGCTTCCACTATACCAAGACCTTTCTTAGTTTAAATGCATAAACCAAATACCACCATACGAGAATGGTAAGAATTTATCGTAGAATTCCTTAAGTGTAGCTTCTGGATCTACATCTTTAAATTCTTCAGGATAGAATGTTTTTGCCAAATATTCAAATACAGCTACATCATATACTTCACGTGGTAATCCATGATGAGCAGAATATACTTGTTTATCTTTAACAGCTTTCAATTCAGGCCAACCTTGACGTTCTGTAGTGAAAGCCTTTAACAATTCTTGAGACTGCGCTTCATCTGCATCGAAGCCAAGACGCATCGATGTAGCTTTTTTAGGCCAATAAGATCCCATAATCATAATGATATCTGGGTTTCGTTCTAAAATAAACTCTGGATTAACAGGACCTGCTGATTTAACCACATCTTTGGTAATCAAATCACCGCGAACCTTTGTCGCTAAAGCGCCCCATGCTACCTTATCACTATAAGAGAAGCCCGTACCTTCTGGACCTTCATTACCAGTTTCAATATAAACAGTTGGTTTTGGTTTCATAATTTTACTTAAACGATCCATGACATTATTGTAGTGATCAGTATAGAATTGTTTAACTTCTTCAGCACGCTCTTCTTTCCCTAGTGCTTTCCCGATGGCTTCAATAGATTTTTGATGATTTTCAAGCTTTTCTTCATGATAATCAATATAAATAGTAGTAATACCAGCAGCATCCATTTTTGGCTTATAATCAGTTTCATATTGCTCTTTAAGATACAATGGCATAAAGATAACATCTGGATTCAATGCAATCACTTGTTCAACATCAAATGTTTTGTCATTTACATTACCAATGATAGGTATCTTTTCTAATTCTGGTACGTCTGCCTTGTAGTGATTCCACATATCGGCACGTAATTTACTGATATTAGGATCCATACCAACGATAGTCTTAGCCACATCTTTACCTTCTAATGCAGCCATAGTTAAAAATGCACCGCCAGAACCACTCAATTGAACGACTACACGCTCAGCAGGTTTTTTCAACGTAACCGTTTGACCAGATACATCCGTAATCTCGATAGGTTTACCAGTTTGCGCCCCATCTCTTTTCATATCACCTGGCCCGCCACAAGCAGCGACAAGCATACTTACAATCAATAGAAACATAGCCGCAACATATGCCATATAATTCTTTTTCTGCATTATACCAGTACCTCATTTCATAACATTAATATAATCCCCCGTACACCCCTTACAGGTTACATAAAAATAAGTAATCAACATACCTTTCGATCTATTACCATACATTTATTTCATATGCATAAACCAAATACCACTATAAGAGTATGGTAAAAATCTGTCATAAAACTCTTTAAGCGTAGCTTCTGGATCAACATCTTTAAACTCTTCCGGGTAGAATGTTTTACCTAAATATTCAAACACTGCCGCATCAAACACCTCTCGAGGGAGAGCATGATTAACAGCATACACTTGCTTATTTTTTACCGCTTTCAGTTGGTCCCATCCTTGACGTTCCGTGGTGAAAGCTTTCAATAATGCTTGAGACTGTTCTTCGTTAGCTTCAAATCCTAGCCGCATAGAAGTCGGTTTTTTAGGCCAATAGGATCCCATAATCATAATAATATCTGGATTCTTTTCTAAAATAACTTCTGGATTAATAGGGGAAGATTTCTTAATTACATCTTTTGTGATTACATCAGCCCCACACATCGTAGCCAAAGCACCCCAAGAATAATTTCCACTAAACGAATTGCCAAATTCTTCTGGCCCATTCATACCTACTTCCATATAGATAGTTGGTTTTGGTTTATCAAGCTTACTAACCCGATCTAATACCCTTGTCACATGCTCTGTATAAAACTGATTGATCTCAGCGGCTCGCTCCTCTTTGCCCAAAGCCTTGCCAATAGCTTCAATGGACTTTTGGTGACTTTCAAGTTTTTCTGCATGAAAGTCTATATAAATAGTTTGTACACCGGCAGCATCAAGTTTTTCTTTTGCATCAGACTCATACTGACTTTTTAAGTCTAAGGGAATAAAAATAACATCCGGCTTCAACGCAATAATTTGCTCTACATTGAATGTTTTATCACCTACAGTTCCTACTACAGGAATCTTGGCTAATTCAGGAAGTTCATCCGTAAAGTGTTTCCACATATCCGCCCTATAATCCTGTAGTGAAGTGTCCATACCAGCAATCACCTTAGGTGTATCTTTCCCCATAAGAGCAGAAATTGTGAAGAAAGGACCTCCAGCGCCACTCCATTGTAAAATGATACGTTCTGCTGGTTTCTTTAATGTAATCGTCCGCCCCGTTACATCTGTAATTTCTATAGGTTTACTATTTTGTCCTAACTCTGTTTTTACATCATTAGGGCCTACACATGCAGAGATAAGCATACTAATTAGTATAAGAAATACAACTGCTACATAAGGAACATACTTTTTTTGAAACAACACCTCATGTCTCTCCTCTCAAACCGAGCTTCATACCAAAACAAACCATCACCATTTATAAATATAAATAGCCCATCCCCTACAAAAAGGAAACGGGCCCTATGATAAGCAAACACAATACTACAGCTATCACACCATTATAGTATGCACATTAGTGTATCAAAATTCCCATTCCCGTCACTCGCAGGTCCATCGGTAATTGTTAATTAGGCAGTTCTCCTGGCTCCAGTTCATCGTTTCTTTGCGTCTTCCCAATATACATCAGTGACCAAGATTCCATTAAAATCTTATGCAAAGATTCTCCCTGTTACAGTGGCGTGACCGCTTTAGCTTATACCAAATTCTCTATTAAGTCTAAACGACACCTAATCCAATGATATGTGATTTTTCTTACATCGTAGCATGCGAAATATACAGTGTCAATAAACGTATAGGGGGACCACCATATAGATTAAAAAGTGATACGCATCTGATACCACTTAGCCCCGCCATGATTAGAAATCGATTCGCCTTCATTTACAAAACCAAATTTTGCATAATAATGAAGCTTTTCTTCCTTACATGTCAAAATAACGCCCTTTCGATGCTCCTCTTTTGCAAGTTCTATGAAAGCCTCAATCAACCGACCTCCTACACCGCGATTCCGATACGCTGGCATTGTATTTAGGCCAAATATCATCTGCCAAGCACCATTGGGATTATGGAGGGACGCATCAGCAAACATTTCATCTGTTAAAATTTCATCATCAGATACAAAACCATCGATAAAACCGATAGGCGTATCACCATCAAAGATGATAAGGAAATGATCTGCATAATGAGCAAGGCGTTCTTTAAACGCTTCACGAGGGGCTGCTTCAGCTGGAGGAAAACAAGTGGATTCTATATGTGTTACTAAATCTAAGTCTGCCACGGTGGCTTTACGAACTATCATATTACTCAGTCAATTCCTTTCTCATATAGATTACATCAGCCATAGGATTATAATAATACGGCTCACATTCAACAAAACCATGCTTCTTGTATAAATGTAAAGCGGCTTGCAACGGTTCAATTGTATCTAGCACCATTTCTTTATAACCGGAGGCCTTAGCATGGTCCATGATACTTTCAATCAGATAATCACCTAGAGCATGCCCACGCCCCTCGGGACGCACATAGAGACGTTTCATTTCTCAGCGAGTATCGCTATGCTGATAATACGTCACCATGCCGAGCACCACATCATTATCATCGATAGCCACCAATAACTCACCATTCGAAGCTGTATATTTCTCAGCAATATCGGCTAATTCCTGATCTAGATTCTGAAAAGACAAATCGCGACCGAGCCAATGAGTGTACTCTTTAATTAACTCTTTTACCTGATCTAAATACGGTTTACCATCAACTATGTTAATCATAAAAACTCCAACGGATATTATCCCCACAACTATTTCTTGTTATACGGTGTATGTTGGAAGATTCCTTTTTACAAGCCCCTCTCCAACAATTGAACTACCTTCTATAATAAGGAACTCCGTACCAACTTGTAAACTAGAATAATCTACATCCTCATCTACTGACAACGCATTGGCGCGTATTAGATTATCAAAGATGAGATCTTCACCATCAATAAAGTTGAACTCAAGATATTCCTCACTGCCCTTTATAACAATATGGTATCTATACTTTCCATTACTTAAATTCGGTGGGTTCATTATCTTCTAGTTAAAGAAGATAACAGTGCAACTAATCGTAAAATCTAAATCACTCATCTCAGGCCTCATCGATTACATATACCATATCACCTGTAAAGTATATGTTCACTATCTCCTTATATCGTAGCGAAATACTTATAATAATTTTCAAAAATTATATGGTTAACTACAAATTTCTGATTATATGAAAACAAGATTACTTATTTTGTTTAAAACTAATTATAATTAAACGTAATCTAACAAAAAAGTTTCAATCAAAATATTTCGTACTAACCCGCTTTATTAATTTCTTTATTTATTATATCTTCTATCAAAAGGTACACAATTCATTAAGGGCCTCTTTAACATAAGGATATTTAACATTACACGCTGCTAGTAAGGATAACAAAGGTTTGTTAGCTTCCAAATTAAACATACCCGCTAAGCCTTCTTTTATTCTATTAGTTTGATTTCCTGAAGATATAAACGATATTTCAGCACCTTTATCTGGATTCACAGAATTTTTCTCATACTCACATAATTCCAAGATCCCTTTTACAGAAAATGCGCGTGTGTGAACCTTTTTACAAATTTTGGTTTTATTTAATTTAGCCATATTCTTTCTTTGTAAAAGTAAATTAATCAAAAAAACCATAACCTCTGGATACATAAAATCCTCAATCTCATTATTGGTGTTATTATGTTCTACATTTATATTTCCAGTATTCATATGGTTATTGATTAATATTGATTTCACTTCTATATTTTGATAATTATTCGCTCTTATCTTATTATATATTTCTCGCCCCTTTGGATCATTATCAAAAATTATTTTAATTTTGGGCTTATATTTGGATGTATTATTATGGTAATACGAATTATAAAACTCCAAATATTTTATGGCATTATCTGCACCATTAAGTGATTCTATATTAGGGCAATCAAATCCAAAAAACTTAATTAATTCTGTTAAATATTTTTTATCACAATTACCTTCAACTAATATATTATTACATTGCAATAATTCATAAGTTACAGGCTCAATCCCTAAATGCGAGCATATTTGATCATACCCATTTTGCTCATTAATGTCGACAATTTCCGTTTCCATTACATTAATATTTTTCTTTTTCCTAGTTGAAAATTTTTCATAATACTTTGAATTTAATAAAAATACGTTTTGCATATTATATTCATTTATAAATATTTTTGAATGGGTTGTAAAAAATAATTGCATAGAATTATTTTTTTCGTCAAAAAGTCTTTTTAGTTTTCTTTGTAAACCTTCATGTAAATAAGCATCTGGCTCATCAATACATACAAAAATATTTTTCTTACTATCAAGACGAGATAACATTTCAAAATTTAAAAGAATAGTCGCTAAACGCTGCAGCCCTGCACCTTTATCTAAAACACCAATACTTCCATTATCATTTAATGATAATTTCACGTCTTCAGACACCAAATCTTTAAATGTTTCCGAATTTTTAGGTACAACAAACTCTACTTTCCAATTTTCTCTAAAATGTCTAAACGTATCTGAAATATCATTTGCAAAGGTTCCTAATATCTGGGATAATCCATCTACATATGTATCATAAGCCTCTTTCAATTTCCTTTTAGACTTTGACAACCGACTTTTATCATACTCAACATCAATCATACCGTCCGTTATTTTTCTAATCAACTCCGGAATAAATGTATTAATTGATTCAATATAAACAAATTCCATTTTTCCAAATAACTCTAAAACTTCTTCTGATGACAGCACTAATTTATTCTTTTTATTATGAGGCTCATAGGAGAAACCTGTAAGACTAGTTTCTGAAGAATTTTCTGAATAAACTTTCATATCTCTACATAAAACATAATATCTAGATCGGTCTTCATCCCAAAAAGTTAATTCAATTTTAGGGTGCGTCGACTGCCCTCCTGTTGCACTTTTAATTTTAGGCATATCTATCTCTCTAACATAGTCTTCAGGATAGAAAAACAAATTAATTGCTCTCAATGTATTAGTTTTACCTACATTATTCGGGCCACATATTGCAATACTATTTGACTCTTGCGAAATATCTAAAGTCATTGATAAAATAGAACGATATCTTGATATACTACATTTTACAATACGTATCATAAAACCCCTTTACTTTCTAAATACAAACAAATATTCATGAGCAATAAGCAAAAAATTATAATTCACTCCACTCGTTTTCCAATATTCCGTTCTTCTACAATTATGTTGTTCTTTTATAACCAATTCCTTCAACGTAAATCCAATGTCCTGAAATACTTTCATTACATAAAAAGCTATTGGAACTATATTACCTTTCCGCCGAATATCTCCCATGAGAATAGCACAAAACTTGTCTTTTTTTAATACACGATAACTTTCAATAGCTACTAACTTCATCTCATTAATAAAGTCTTCTACATTTAAAAGTGACAAATCCCCTTTTATATTCTCACTATACTTAATAATATCAGCATATGGTGGATGTGTGCATATTAAATCAATACATTCATCAGAAATAAAGTCTAATTTTCTTGCATCACCTTTACGTAAATATATTTTCCCATTAGCTCCCTCATGCTTAAAGCTGATCTTTTCTTTACATCGCTGAAGTGCAATAGTATTTATATCAACCCCTATTATATTTCGATTTAATAGCTTCGCTTCTATAAGAGTAGTTCCACCACCAGCAAACTGATCGAGTACTAATTCATTCATATTAGAATATCTAAGCAAAATATTACGAGGAATATAGGGAGACCAATTCCCCCTCCATTTTGAGTCATGTGTCGCCCAATTTCCTCTTTCCGGAAATGACCACACGGAATTATATTCCAATTGAAAATTATCAGGCTCCCATTTCATAAATTTTGTCCTTTATAAATTTCTAAGATTAAAAATCCATTTGATCCAGCCTTGAACTGAACTAGCTCGTCTATTTATCTGTCCTTCATTGCAAACATTATATTCACGCATTAGGCTTTCTATCGTTTCTATGTCAGGTAATTCCCCTCCACTATTTATAACCATGTCAAAACAATCAGCAAAAATCTGATGTTTTAAGATTAATTCAACAAATTTTAATTGCCGTTCCTTATAATTTAACGAAAATACATTGTCGCCCAATCTCGTTAAAAATACCTTACTGATCTTATCTTCACGTTTCTTTTCAAATAATCCTAAATAAGCGCCTGCATTATAATAATAGTCTGACTGTCTTTCATCAAACACCATCAATTCAGCAATTTGTTCTTTTGTCATAGGGTTATCTTTCATATTTTCCAATAATGATACAACACGTTCAAAAGAGTTTGCTTGAATAAAGGGCACTTTCAAATCATCATATTGATTATCTTGATAACAAATCCTAGTATTATTTCTAACTTCTATTAAATCTTCAATATCTATTGTTGTATCTTGAAGTGAATAATTTTTTGTTTTTATTAATTCTATAGATGAATAATCATTTATTTCAACAAACCTATACTCAAATAAACGAAAAATCATATTGGAATATATCGAAAAGATCAATCTTATAGGCTTTGTAACCTTCTTGCACCACAATCTATACGGAAAATATAGTTGTCTAACATGAAATTCTTCATTTAAGACATTTTTAGCTTCCATAATAACGACTTCATGCTCATTTTCAAATCCGCCATCTATTTCACATTGAGCATTTTTAACAAAAATTTTTTGTTTATTACCTCTTACTGTGTCAACTACAAAATCAAATTCACCAGTTCCCATTCGACCACTAAAAGTCTGTACAGTTCCATCAACACCAAGAAAATCATCCAATATACCAGAAATAACTAGAACATTTATGGCGACTGCCTCTGAAGAAATATTATTGATATCTATCGTTTCATAATCAGGGATTTCAACATAATCCATATTAAAAACTTCTTCTTGTAACTCTGGTATTTCCTGATATAAAAGAAAATCCCCCAGAACATAGGAACTTCTACTATCTGGTAGGATATTTAAATTATTTTTTTTTAAAACTGTCGGCAAAGCAGCTATACAATCCCACTTCGCCATTAACCGAGGCTCCTTAAAAGCTTTTATTTCACTAGCCTTAATATGAAATATACCATCTTTAATGACCCTATTTACAATATCATATTTTTCTATGAGCATGCTCCATGCTTCATTAGCTGTTATAAATTTATTAGACATTATAAATTAAAACCTCATTTATCTCTCCACGCTTCTTAGCCACACTATTTATACTTCTCTTTGCCTTTACTGTTTTAATTTTATACTCTTTATATAATTCTCTAATTTCATCACAGTCAGAATTAGACTGTACAAATCGAATGCCTTGTCGAGTTAATTTATCACACTCTTCTTTTAGTTCTACTTGACGATTATATCCAAACCCACCTTCTGTATAACCTGTAAATGAAGATGAAGATGAAATTGGCATATAAGGTGGATCTAGGTACACAAATGATCGTTTATCCAAGTTTATTAATGTATCTCTATAATCTCCATTACGGATATCTATATCATTATTTTTAAAATAATTTGAAACGGCCTTTAATACGGCTTCATTAACGATATTAGGATTCTTATATCTACCATATGGAGAGTTAAACTGCCCAGCTGAATTAACCCTATACAAGCCATTATAACAAGTTTTATTTAAGTAAATGATACGTGCAGCTTTTTCAATATTAGACATTTCCTTTAAACACTCGCCACGATCCCAAGCTCTAACTTCATAGTAATACTCAGAGGAATTATTTGCTTGATGAATATAAAGTAACTCCAACAGTTCATCAAGATTATCACGAACTACCTTATATACATTAATCAACTCATGATTATAATCATTTATTATAGCCTTCTTAGGTTGAAGACTAAACAATACAGCACCACCACCAATAAATGGTTCCACATAAGTAGAACATTTATTATCAATCATAGGAATAATATCAGACAATAATTGTCGTTTACCACCTACCCATTTCAATAATGGACTCAATAACAAATTATTCATCAAACCACCCCCTGTACTAAGAATCATTAACTTTATTATACCAAAAATAATACGTTAATCAAATTAATTTGCAAACATACGTTCTAATCGATTCAAAAAAAAATAATTAAATGTTTTATTTACGTATTTCATATGACCAGAAAAAAGGGCCACAATTTATGTAGCCCTTCAAAACTCATATTTTATTCCCACTCAATAGTTGCAGGTGGTTTAGATGTAATATCATATACGATACGGTTGATGTGTTGTACTTCGTTTACGATACGACGGGAGATTGTGTCCAATACGTCGTAAGGAATGCGTGCCCAGTCAGCAGTCATGAAGTCTGTTGTTGTTACGCCACGCAATGCCAAGGTATAGTCGTATGTACGGAAGTCACCCATAACGCCTACGGTACGTGTAGATGTTAATACGGCAAAGTATTGGTTGATACTACGATCAAGGCCAGCTTTTGCAATTTCGTCACGGAAGATGTAGTCCGCATCACGCAAGATGTCGAGTTTCTCTTTCGTGATTTCGCCCATTACGCGAATAGCTAAACCAGGACCAGGGAATGGTTGACGCCATACGAGGTAGTCAGCCAAACCTAATTCAGAACCAAGTTCACGCACTTCATCTTTAAAGAGGTTACGCAATGGTTCGATAAGACCTTTGAAGTCTACCACTGCAGGCAAGCCGCCTACGTTGTGGTGAGATTTAATAACCTCAGCTTCACCAGTACCGGACTCAATAACATCAGGGTAGATTGTACCTTGCGCCAAGAAGTCAACGGAGCCGATTTTACGACCTTCGTCTTCAAATACGCGGATGAACTCTTCACCGATAGCTTTACGTTTTGCTTCTGGGTCTTCAAGACCAGCCAATTTATCTAAGAAACGTTTTTCAGCATCGACGCGAATGAAATGCATACCGGAATCTTTGAAAGCTGCTTCAACTTCGTCGCCTTCGTTTTTACGCATTAAACCATGGTCAACGAAGATACAAGTCAATTGGTCGCCAACAGCTTTAGAAATAAGAGCTGCTGCAACGGAGCTATCTACACCGCCAGATAAGGCCAATAATACTTTACCATCGCCTACTGTGTTGCGAATGTCTTCAATAGCCGTTTTTGCATAGTTTGCCATTGTCCATGTGCCTGTAAAACCACATACTTCATACAAGAAGTTGTGAAGCATTTCTTTACCATGTTCAGTGTGCAATACTTCTGCATGGTATTGCATAGCGTACAATTTACGTTCTGTATTTTGCATGGATGCAACAGGACAGTCTTTTGTATGTGCAACGATTTCAAAACCTTCTGGTACCTTTGCTACATAGTCAACGTGAGACATCCAAACAACTTGGTCTTCGTCCAAGCCTTTGAACAATGGAGATGTGGTGTCCACTTTAGTAGGTGTTTTACCAAATTCACGGTTGTCCGCAGATTTAACTTCGCCGCCCAATGTATGCGCCATAAATTGCATACCATAGCACATGCCAAGAACTGGAATACCAAGTTCAAAGATTTCTTTTTCAATTTTAGGGGAATTTTCTTCGTACACGCTGTTAGGGCCACCAGTAAAGATGATACCTTGCGGTTTCAATTCCTTAATTTTTTCCAATGCTTTGTTGTATGGATATACTTCGCAGTATACATGATTTTCACGTACACGGCGTGCAATCAACTGATTATATTGACCGCCGAAATCGACAACAATAACAAATTCCTTGTTTTCCATAGTTCCTCCGTATGCATCTATTTATGAAAGTATATTCACCAATGTATAATGTCCATACATTCCTGTACTGGGGGTGCGCTTACTAAGTAAAACGCTAATTTTTCATTACAGTCTATTATACCATAGGAACCATACGGACTCCATATATTCCGTATGAAAGTTATAGTTTACTTTTTAACGTTCGGATTTCTTATGCATCTGTACGGCCCCAACAGGACAGATGGAGTAGCAATCACCACAACTGATACAGCCGTTGCCAACAATAAATTTTGTAACGCCTTCGGTGATGCATTGTACAGGGCAGTCTTCCGCACAAGCCCCGCATTTAACACAGGTATCGTCTATATCAAATTTTATATAACCCATATGACATCACCTCTCTATGGAGCATAAGATATAAGTATTGATTCTATAACGACATTATTGATTCTGTAACGGCATTATGTTTTATGTGATCCGTATTATTTTATGTAATCAGCGTTATCGTTTATTACCTTCCAATTCACGATTATATGCAATGGCCGAATAGAGTGCTTGAGCTACACCACAATGATTGTTATCCATTGTTTCATATCGTGCCGCAGCTTTCACATTATCTCGTGCATTCCCCATAGCTACGCTAGCACCAGCAAAGCGGATCATGGATAGGTCATTTTCACTATCACCAATCGTCATGACTTCATCCGCTGTATATCCCCAATGATTAGCCAATGCCTCTACTGCGGTTCCTTTTGTCGTATGAGGTAACACAAATTCTAAGTTGCCTTCACTCGATTCAAGAACATCGTAAAAGCGTTCGCGACCTTTACCATCCATGGCAGCCCCTTGAAATTCATCTCGTAAATCGGTCAAAATACGTTCAGATAGAGCCTCATCACCATAAAAGATCTGAATTTTTTCAGGTCCTTCTGGTAACGATTCTAAGTGAGCAAGTAAATCCGGTACCATTGTACGCGTTTTCAAGATGAAAGGTCTAATATTCGGTCTAAAAAAGTATTCTGCTTGGGCAGTTTCATTACCAACGACAGGATATTGTCCGAAAATCTCAGCTTTCACATAGGCCTCTACAAATACGCCATAATTCATCAATTTTCGTACTAACCCTAAGGCACGAGCTTTATCAATAGTAATATGTAACAGTTCTTTTTGCTCTTCTTTATCCATGACGTAGGCACCATTAGTACATATAAAGTACCGAAGGCACGGCATGGCCTCGATAATATCATCCATCTCATGCCAGGCACGCCCCGATGCAATAGCCACGCGAATACCGCTTTCACGAGCAGCACGAACCGCATTGACCACCTCTGGATCTACGGACTTAGCATCATTGACCAATGTACCATCCACATCGGATGCAATAAATCGAATCGGTAAATCCCCAGTAAGGCCTATATAATTTTTAATTTCTAAAGTTTCAGTTGAAGACATGAAACCTCCTGTAATACAACATCGATAAATTGAATAAAAAATATGAGTCATCATTGCAAAGAATTTACTGTACCAAATGACATCACCATAGCTAGTTTATTTGAATTTCTTGAGTTTAAATACATCCCCGTCATCGCTGAAAGAGACAATGAATTCTATCTACGATATTACAGCTCCCCCGATAGATATAGAAAGCACTTTATTTAGTTGCATTAAATTCGGCTACAATCTCTTGTAAAATTGCTGGATTTTCAACCAAGTTCAATACTGTACGACCAATAATATTGGCACCGTCCACAATGGTTTGTTCAATGGTTGGTTCAAGCATGGCATCCGCAAATTCTTTAGCATGGCACACTTTATCTGGGCCGGCCAAGCGCAATTTAGGATGGAACGCGGCACATTGATAACTCACATTACCAATATCTGAACTACCACTAATATCGGCTGGACCTGGTTTAAAATCGAGGCCCATGTCGGTCATCACTGCTTCGATGAGGTGTGTGCCGCGATGGTTTTGGTTCATATCATCGTAAGGGTTACCGTAAAATTCAACGTCTACAGTTGTACCAGTACAAAGGGCCGCCCCTTCAAAAATCTTTTTGATTTGCTCGGATAATCCGTTCAAATACTCCCGTTCTGTATGACGTACGGTCACTTCTAGTTCGCCATAAGCAGGAATGACGTTAGACGCAGTACCGCCGTTAATGATCCACGTACCGATACGTGTTTCAGGACGCACTTGTTGGCGCATCATATCCATGGCGTGAATAGCAAGTTGTACACCGTTTACCGCATTAATGCCGTTCCAAGGCTCACCTGCTGCATGAGCTGGTTTGCCATGATAACGAGCACGGAAACAGTCTAATGCAAGGAATTGTGAATTAGGTCGTGTTTCTTCCCCATCAAGGTGAACCATGATAGCAAAATCATAGTCTTTAAACACTCCTGCATTACACATATCTACCTTGCAACCTGTTGCTTCCTCATCAGGAGTACCGATAATATCGATATCCATATTAAAAGCAATACCATCTTGTTGCATCTTATGTAATGCAAGCGCTGCTAATACGCTCATAGATCCGCTAGCAGAGTGTCCGCACGCATGGCCCACATCTGGGAGCGCATCGTATTCACATAATATGGCTAAACGGCCTTTAGGATTATCTACTTTCACAGCAGACGCCTTAAAAGCTGTAGGTAAATTACAAAACTCATAATCTACATCCATACCATGCTTTTCAAGAACAGCACCGATAGTTTTTACAGATTCAAATTCTTGGCTAGAAATCTCTGGATGCTTCGCCAATGTATAGTTAATGGTGAAAGCCTCTTGGGCGAAGCTTTCACAAGCAATTGAAAATTGTTCAATAAGAGACATATATCCTCCCAAGGATTTATATTTATAACTAAGCTCAATGAATACAAGATACCCATTGGCCACATAATTTGTTCACGTATCTTTAATTATACAATGTTATTGTCTATTGGTTCAAAATTCCGTACAATAGAAACAGAATATTATGTTTGTATCGTGTTTGAGGAGGATACTATGTTTAAATTCAAAAAATTGACAGCTATCGCACTCGTAGCCGTTGCTGCTATGGGTTTATTGGCTGGTTGTGGCAGTGAAAAAAGCAAAATGACACACGACGAAGGTGTGCTACGTGTAGGTTCTGAAACTACATTCCCACCATTCGAATTCACTGAAGGCGATAAATACGTTGGTTTTGACGTTGATTTGTCCGAAGCTATCGCTAAAAAATTAGGCATGAAAATGGAATTCAAATCCATGGGCTTTGATGCTTTAATTCCTGCAGTTCAATCTGGCGATATCGACATGATTGCAGCAGGCATCAACGCAACACCAGAACGTGAAAAAGCATTGGACTTCTCCGATGTATACTTTGATAAAGGTGGTTTTATCACAGTGGTTCGTAAAGACAACACTACAATCCACAACATGGACGAGTTGGCAGGCAAAACTGTAGGCGTTCAAATCGGCACTGTTCCTGCAGATATGGCAAAAGCCATTCCTAACACAACAGTAAAAGAAATGGACTCCAACTCCAATATCTTTATGGAATTGAAAGCTGGTACAATCGATGGTGCCATCATTGATAATGCAGTAGCTATGTACTACCTCAAACAAGGTGCTGACAAAGACCTTAAACTCGTAGGTGAACCTACTCAATCCCCAGGCACTGTTCTTGGTGTGAAAAAAGGCAACACAGAATTGCAACAAGCTATCAACAAAGCACTTAAAGAACTTAAAGAAGACGGCACATACCAAAAAATCTATGATAAATGGTTTGGTGACGCTAACCAAAAATAATTTCTATTACGTATTATACGTTTAAAAAAAAGAACCGGTCCTGAAAGCCGACACGCTACTGCGCTAAGCGGAGCCCGAAGTCGTTTTCAGAACCGGTTCTTTTTTTACTATCCTATCATCGTAAGTAGAAATTATTTTTTATTATACCTAGAGGGGTACTGCGCTACGCAGGGGCCGTAGGCCCTCCTGTCCCCCGGTTGGGTTGGCGATAACATTTTTTCAATTTCACATTATTATATACCGAATGTACACCAAGTGTAATGCGCAGGGCGACGAAGTGTCCTGAAACCGACTTTAGCCCTGCGGAGCCCGAAGGGCGTAGTCAGACCCGGCCGGTGAAGGTTCTCAGGACACGCCATCACACTCTCCTGTCAAACGGTTGGGTTGGCAATAACGGATTTTATCAATTTCACTACTATTATATTCCGCGTGTCGGCTATGGATTGAGAGATAGAACCGATGGACTCAAAAATCCGACTTTGGCCCTGCGGAGCCCGAAGAGCGTAGTCAGACCTGGCCGGTGAAGGTTCTCAGGACACGCCATCACACTCTCCTGTCAAACGGTCGGGTAGGCGATAACGGATTTTATCAATTTCACTACTATTATATTTCGAATCAACACTAGAACGAGATAGTTGAAGGTGATGGTGCCTCTGAAAACGACTTCGGGCTCCGCGAAGCGCAGTAGCGTGTCGGCTTTCAGAGGCACCATCACCGCTTCTACCTTTCACGAGCTGTGTATTCGGTATATAATAATAGTGTATTGTATAAAAACGAAAGGAGGGCCTATGGCTCAATACTTCACGGACCGCCTACAACGGGTCTTCCATTTAATTTTTATGTCCTATGATCAACAATCCGCCCAAGAAGGGCTCCGTATATTAGAGTCGATTGTAAATAATCAGTCAAATGATACCCAGCCATCTCAGCATGAGCTATGCTCAACGAGCACAACGCCAGATAGCGCGTGTGCCAGCGATGCAAAGGAACTATACCAAAAGGCATTATCCCCTGAGGAGCGTGAATTGGGAGATGCTTATGCCCTATTGGCACGCGTATACGCAGGCCCCCTCTTCACCTGGGCTGAGTCTGGCTTTCCAGAGGATAATATGCGCACCTACCAATGTCTGCATGATAGCATCCGTCGTCACAGCCCGATTGGTACATTACAAGCGTTGCGCATAGCTGGCTCAATTACGCCTACGGTAAGACGAGATATGCAATTATCCTTTGCTGATGCATTCCATATTATTTATAATTATGCCAAACAAGATGATGCATATTGTCAATATATTATAGGCAATGTCTTTTTTTGGGGCGATTATCATATCATCAATCCTGCTAAGCAGCTATTGCACCCAGAAAAAGCGACCTTTAGTCAACGATTACGACATGCTATGCGAAGCAAAAGCTTACGTAAAAGCCTATCGACCTTACGTGGCATGATAGACGAAGATGCATTACAAGCAAACGCTCGTGAACAAGCCAAATTCTGGTTTAACAAGGCCCTAGACCACGGCCTTGCTATGTTTCAAGGAAACTTGCGCAATATTTATATTGATGAAGGGGATTACGAAAATGCACGTCGTGTGGCTCATCAAGCAGCCGACCTCGGTAATCCTACCATGATGTTATACACCGGCCTTGACCATCATGAAAAAGGGGAATTTACAGAGGCTTTCACATGGTTTAAAAAAGGGGCCGACCTCGGTCAACCAGAATGTATTTCCGAACTGGCTGATTACTATTACCATTTTTATACACAACCGACCTTGCGCACTGCTATTCCGTACGATCCTATACAAGCTACTGAATTATATCAACAAGCAGCGACAAAGGACTTTAATGATGCTGGTTATGCAGCATTACAAGCTGCGTTTAACTATATGTTTCACATTGGCAATCTTCCGCTTGATTGGGGCCTTATTGCCGATTTAACACACATGGCAGCCACTAAGGATCGATTTTTATTCTCCTTACCGTACATGAGTTACATGCGCATTCATGGTATCGGGGTGACCCAAAATACCCTCTTTGCTGTTCAATCCTTAGCTCGAGTATTACAGGAAGAAAAACGTGCTCTCCAAGAGGAAAACCGTGTTCTTTTTTATGATATTACTCGTGCTTTAACGCGAGTTGCCTTGGGCTATGCCTATGAAAAAGGCTATGTAACAGGATCACCTGACCTTGATAATGCAGTTCATTATTATGAAAGCTCACATCAATACATCCTGTCTCATATTGCCAATTGCGGCGAGGAAATTAAAGACATTCCTGTCGATGATGAAGCAGCTGAACGATTGACGGCTTTTGAAGAAATAGATGGTCATTGGTATTACAAGGAGGGGGTGACCGAATCCTCAACAACTGTTCGCCTTGCCCCAACCACATGGCCACAAAACGCAGCACGATTGTCTGTCAATATGAACGGCTTTCAATGGGACACAACATTATATGATATAACCACCATCGATAAAGCGTTAACAACACAGGATACGGTAGTACTCAGCTTTTATAATCATTGCCTATCTATTCCAGATACACTACACAACATTTATAAATTAGAAACGAAATCGATGCCGCGTAACATGTATCAAATACGGTTGTATGGTTATGATCCAACCGAGAAACATGAAACTATTTACAAAGCGGTACTTACCGCTGAGGAGACGAATCATTTGTGGCATACACTATATGAAAGTCCCCACATTCCAGAACTTTCAGATGCATGGGCTATTGAAAAAAATGAGGAAAAGGCTAGTTGGCATTATGTACTCGATGTAGATCAAGAGCCATTCTTGTTAGAAGAATATGATGACGCCAACGCTATGATTCAAGCAGCCTTAGACGGTCTAAAAAGCAATCAATACAAACAAATCAATATTCGTACCCACGACTTCATTGGACCATCTTATTTTATCTTTAAAGGTAAAGGATCCACACCATTTAGGGTACAACTGTATTTGAAAGAATCGGTACGGCACATAATTAATAAGCAAGGTAAGCAACAAGATATTCCAGGTAATACATACCTATTTGAACAACACTTTGGCAATGAAGTATCCTTGAACTACTGGATACAACGAACTATTACCACCTTAGACATTCCGGAACTAGGTAACTGGAAGCCGCTAAGCGTACCAAAGGATTTGAAATAATACGGCTAGTAACTTCTAATAGAGCACACAAGGCCTCGTTATTCAATCTATTGATTAAATAACGAGGCCTTTGTGCATTGTTTTTATTAAATTAAGACCATTTTATTATGGCTTATAAACCTACATCGGTAACACCATGGTCATAATTTTCTTCCATAATTTCTTGTACAACCATTTCACTGCGATGTACCTTATCAAGCATCTTAGCCCGAGCCGTTGTAATCGCACTTTCACTATGTTTACCACCATGCCAAGCAAACTTAGATGTGCCGATTGTATATTTCAAGGTTGCATAAGGGCCACTCAAATGATGAGATGCGGTTTTGTAACCCGCATCAAGTGTAAGATGCGGTGTGATATGGAATTCTGCACCCACTTTAAAACCTTTTATGGCATCTCGTTTATTTAATGTTTCATAGCCTACTCTCATAGCAGATCTACCACGCCAGTTATAATAGTCCGCATAGGCACGGGCCCAGCGAGCATGTTTAAAGGTTCGTGAGTATCCTACATCAAATCCACTGGCAGCAACCTTTTCTGATAACATCCAATGATTTTCGTAATCAACTTTAGCATAATTATAAAGACCAGTATCACTATCTCTACCATATGGATACAACCCTGTAGGATCATACCATTCACTAGTTCGACCAGGGAGCCCTATATATTTTCTACCATCAGGCCCCACATTTCGGTATACATTAGCATGAAATTCATTAAGGCCTGCCACATATTCTACACCGCCACTAACGCGCTTATAACCACCTTTAAATACGTGGTCATAGAATGCATTAACACCAACATAAGCATGTTCACCTTTACTAAGGCGACGATAGCCAATACCAATATTCGCATTCACACCTAATGACTCTTCCTTATCGGCTTGTCTGTTGTGTACTGTAAACGTTCCTGCAGGTCTATCTGGGACCCAATAGTTATTTAATTTATTATAGGATATTTTTTCACCACTACGACCTATACGCCCTTGTACAAAGACAACACTTTTAGCATTTTCATCGTAATGAGTTACAGGTTGTAATGTCTCAATGTATAACTTGTTAAGTTCTGTAGATTTAGATTTATCAGCAGTCCCCACCATAGGATGATTTTGCCAAGGCATAAAATTATGGTATTGATGGCTACTCGACTCTTCAGAATTTTTCATACCAATGCCGACTACAATATCCGTGCGGTCCATCCAACTAGATTGCACAGCATCATGTTTTGCTGTATCGCTCACCTGTTGTACTCCATCGGCCGCTCCCACTACGGCATTCATGTTGCACACTATGACACCTAGCATCATAGATGTTAATACTAACTTACGTTTCATTACTAAACTTCTCCCCTTTGATGCTTATACATAATCATTAATTTTATAAATGACCATTAGGTTAAATGACCATTAGGTATTGCATACCAGTCTTCTTCATATGTGCGACCTATTGTCATTGGACTACGTTCCACCTTATCTAACATTCTAGCGCGCGCATTTGTAACCGTATTATCACTATGCTTGCCACCATGCCAAGCAAACTTAGATGTCCCCAATGTATACTTAACAAATCCATAGGCACCACTAGCATACTTACTATCCGAAGTATAGCCTAAATCTAGCGATACATGTGGTGTTACTTGTAACGTAGCTCCTGCTTTCCATCCATGATTGTGACCAACTTCAAGGGACTTCAATAATGCATCAGTATGGTTAAGAACACTACGACCGTTCCAATGATATGCCCCAACATAAGCACGAGCCCAACGAGCATTTTTAAAGGTACGAGCGTAACTTATATCATATCCAGACATGGCCTTTTGAGTCTTAAATACCGTATAGTTAGCTGGCGCCCCATTCAAATTAAATGTAAAATAGTCCGGAGATAACCGTACCAAATATGATTCAGGGTTTGTATCCCCTAATCCTCTATATACATTAGCGCGGACTTCGTTAAGACCAGATACATATTCTAATCCCCCACTTACACGATTAGCATTCTCGGAAAAGGCACGATCAACAAAGGCATTAAGACCTACATAAGCATGTTCATTCTTACTAAGATGCCGATATCCTATACCAATATTAGCTACAGCACCTACCGTTTTAGTATTTTCATATTTTTCTGCTATAATCCGTTGATCACCTTTACCAGTAACAGGATTATAAGGATACCAAAAGCCTTCAAAACCATGGAAATAACTAACAGACTGTTCTTGACCACCTCTACCGATACCACTTTGTACAAAGAGTACGGACTTAGAATTCTCATCATAATGAGTTAATGGTTGCAATGTGTCCACAGATACTTGCATACCGGTCTTAGCTTGTGCCCCTACCTTAATGTCGGTACGATCCATCCAATTAGAACGGACAGCATCCTGTGTATCTGTTCGTTGTATATTTTGTTGTGTGTTATCTAAAGCTTGTATATGCTGAGCATCTACATCCGCTGCAAATCCTACAGCACTAATTGAACAAGCTATGGCCCCAAGAACCATAGCTTTTACCACTAATATTCTTTTCATTTCTCTCATTCTCTCTTTATTACGTTTTTAGATGACAATTCATCTATAATTCATTTTTATTATATGTATATTTTTAGATATAGTCAATAAAAGTACTTATATTTAAACCAATAATAAATATCGTTTAAACATTAAAATTGTATGTTTTTACATGCTAATATACAAAAAATAGACATAAAGAAAAACCCTCAAAGCTAAGTATATATACTTAAACTTTGAGGGTTTATGAGGGTTTTGTAGACTTTATTATTTAAATAAAGGCAATAATGCGTTTACCAAACCAGTAAGAGCAGTCATAACAGCTTTAATGATTGTTACTACCATTGCATATTCCTCCTTCTCATATACTCATTTACTAAACTAACTATAAATATCATAAACAAGTTTGTTAATCTTAACATGAAACGAGTAGATTTTTACACATAAAGGTTTCATGAGGAAAAACAGACGATAACAATTATCATCATATATTCAAGGAAAACAGTAGTATGCAATGAATTCATAAATCTAAAAAAATTCTTAATTTTTTTGCTCGTTCTTGTATCAATTGGCCAATCACATGTGCCCGATCCATGCCAAACTCCGGTTCTACTAATTGATTATATCTATGTTCTACAATCTCCATACAACAATTAATAATACCATCCCAGTTTACTTTTACAGCAGAGGACACATGTTTCAATTCTAGCGTATGTGTCTTATTAAAGGCTACAGACACATCTGCATTACGATTGCGCATAACAGATGCCGCTTTATACCCTAAGGAATTTCCATTATCAAAAATAGGCGCAAGACCGATGAATTCTAGGCTTTCACTATCACGAAGAGCCCCAAAGTTACCCCAATGACGATCTTCATTAGCAATGAGTGCATCAAGCACAATTATTTGCTCTAACTGATTCGTCACATCAGTAAGTCCAACTGAATGCAACTGATTCACATAATGCGCGTATTTACCCACATCATTTGGTTTTGTATTAGCCGTCAATTGCCATGCAGGAATGTATTCTACATTGCGATTCGTAAAACAGTCACATACGGATACATTCTCTGCTTCATCAGACATATAATCCAAATAGTACGTAATATAAGGCACATCAAAATATGCTAATATATCGCTAACAACGACCTCGTTAAAAGGCTCTTGTTTAAAGGTCAATTCTCCCACTTTTGAAAATAAAATCTCATCCCCACGATGCAACCAAATCTGACGTAATGTCCCATTATTTGATGTATTCGGCGTCCGACGCCAATAAAAATATCCCCTTCGAGAAGCGACTTTGGCTAGACCGCTAGGTCGTTAAAGCCGGTGGAGCTTATCGGAGGGGATATTTTTTATATTGTATTAAAATAAATCGCTATTAGAGCGCTTTCACTACTTCTGCACAACGATGGCATAGTGTAGGGTGTTCGCTATCTTGACCTACTGTATCACGGTGGATCCAGCAGCGTTCACATTTTTCAAGTTCAGATGGAGCTACTACTGTTGCTACACCTGTTTCTTCGTCTTTTACAGCCTCTGTTGGTGCAGCGCCATTAACGATGTGAGCTTCGGATACGATAACGAGTTTAGCTAAGCCTTCTTCACCAAGAGCATTCAATGCGTCAAATGTAGCGCCTTCAGCATATACGGTAACGGATGCATCCAATGGGTGACCAATTGTTTTGTTTTGACGAGCAAGTTCCAATGCTTTTTGTACAGATGTACGCAAATCTAACAATTGACTCCATTTATCTGCCAATGCTTGGTCGAAGTGTTCAGGATGACCTTGTGGCCAATCTTGAAGCATAACAGATTCAGGCATGCCGTCTTCTTTAGGCATATATTTCCAAACTTCTTCTGCTGTGAAAGAAAGCACTGGAGATACCATAGCTACCAATGTTTTCAAGATTTCGTACATTGCTGTTTGCGCAGAACGACGAGCTACGTTGTTTTTGCTTTCAGCATACATTGTATCTTTCATTACATCAAGGTAGATGGAGCTCAAGTCTACTGTACAGAAATTATGAATTGCATGGTACAACATGTGGAATTCATAGTTTTCGTATGCATCAGTAACCTTTTGACGTACTTCTTCTAAGCGCAACAATGCCCATTTATCGAATTCAGACATATCTGCGTAAGCCAC
>CAKPXR010000020.1 GCA_934202215.1 uncultured Veillonella sp. | reverse complement strand
GTTTATGTTATTGCTTTAGCAAATGGTATTCGCATTGCAGCATGCGGTATTCCTAAATTCCAAATGAAAGGCCTTGCTGAAAAAATCTATAATGTTATGAAACGTCTTGGCAAATTATAATACATAAGTTTTACTAATACTTAAATCCGCTTGATAGGTATATCAAGCGGATTTTTTTTCACCTTATATCATTAATACTAATTATTCCTTATATATGAAATGCTGTATAGTTAAAGGTAGAGATTTAGCATATTAAAAATCACATTTTAATCTATTTTAAGGGTATAGAATATGTATGTTAGTGTATCTAAATATAATGTAATAACTGGTGTTATTTATTTAATTGTATATTTGTTAGCTTGGGATTGAAATGTAGTATTTGTAGTTTATTGAGGTAGTTTATGCAGCATTATGTAAGGACAATGGGTATAGCATTAGTTATTTGTATTGGTATTTTTTTGGCCTCTCTCGTGATAGGCCGTTTCTTTATTCCCATAAATGAAGTGATAAATATCTTATCTTCTAAATTTTTAGTACTGCCTATAACATGGGATGCATCCATGTATAATGTAGTAATGGAAATTCGATTGCCTCGCGTGTTAGGGGCCATTGCTGTAGGTGTTGCACTTGCTGTATCGGGTGCTGCTTATCAAGGCGTATTTCGCAATGATTTAGTATCTCCAGATTTATTAGGTGTATCTCATGGCGCTAGTGTAGGTACATGTATAGGCATACTATTACACTTATCGTTATATGGTGTCGCTATACTAGCCTTTATGGGTGGTATATTGGCGGTTTGCTTAACCCTGTTATTGCCTAAATTGATTCAGAATCAATCGCGTATTGTTCTAGTATTATGTGGTATTATTGTTTCCGGATTTATGGCTGCTATAATTGGTTTGCTTAAATATGTTGCGGATCCGGATACAGAATTACAAGATATTGTATATTGGCAATTAGGGAGTTTAGCAAAGGTTACATGGGATAATTTGCTCTATGTATTGCCAATCATTATTATTGGTACTATCGCAGTACTGGCCTTACGCTGGAGACTTAATATTTTGTCTCTTTCTGATCAAGAGGCTCAAAGCTTAGGGGTAAATGTAAATCGCGAACGACTTGTTATCATCGGTATTTCTACGCTTCTTACAGCGGCAGCAGTATGTCTTAGCGGTACTATTGGTTGGGTTGGTCTTGTTATACCACACTTATCTAGAATGTTAGTTGGTAATGATCATAAAAAATTAATTCCTGCCACGATTTTAGTGAGCGCTTCCTTTTTGATGATAGCTGATTTATTTGCTCGTTCCTTAACCACTGCAGAGATTCCTCTTGGGATTTTATGTGGTTTTATTGGGACACCGTTCTTTGCATGGGTATTATATAAACAACGGAGGTACTTCTAATGGATTCATTTGAACTCGTCGTTGATTCTATATCATTTTCCTATGATAAGAACCAACTCAATATTTTTGGCGACTTATCCTTTTCTGTGAAAGCTGGAGATACATTAGCGTTACTAGGACGTAATGGGGTAGGTAAATCAACCTTGTTAAGCTGTTTAATGTGCTTTAATCATGTTCAACAAGGACATATTTATTGTAATGGTGTAGATTTAATGACTGCCTCTATTAAGGAACGGGCTAGATTAATTGCTTTTGTACCACAGATTATAGGGGCAGATATAGCTTATACGGTACGAGATTATATTTCCTTTGGTGCTACCTTGCGAACCGGCATGTTTTCATCTCCAGGTAAAAAGGAATTTGAAAAAACTGATTCTATTATGGATATGCTTGGTATTACGGCGTTAAAGGACAAACCATGCCGTGATTTAAGTGGTGGCCAACGTCAATTAGTTGCCATAGGTCGTGCCTTATTGCAAGATACACGCTTATTACTTATGGATGAACCTACATCTGCTTTAGATATACGTAATCAGGTTATTGTGTTAGAAACAATTGATCAATTACGCGCCCAAGGATATGCTATTATTTTCACTACACATTTACCGGAACAGGCGTTGTTGCTAAATAGCCGTGTCGGTTTATGTCGTGGTGGATCTATAGATTTTTATGATTCTGTTAGTGATGTGACCTTAGAAGCGCTTGAGGAGGTTTATAAGACTAGATTAAGCTTATTCTATAGCGATACAGTTAATCGTACTGTATGCGTTATTCCTCAATTAGGTTAGGAAGGAATGTAAGTATGAAGCGTATTGTTGTATTTTTGTTAGCTCTTATGACAGCCATATTTATGTTGGCTGGATGTGGCACAGAGAATGCCTCCCAAGGTAATCAATCTGCTACGCGTGTTGTAAAGGATATCGATGGAACTGATGTAACGATTCCTAAAGATATTACGAAGGTTGCTGATTTATGGCATGCTAATAACCAAGTTGTATTGATGCTTGGTGGGGCGGATAAATTGGTGTCTACCACAACGTCTGTTCAAGGCTTGCCTTGGTTCGCTCAAGTGTACCCACGCATTAAAGAAATTCCAGCACCTGTAAAAGGTACTGATGTGCAAATGGAAGAAATCCAAAAATTAAAACCTCAAGTTGTATTAGCAAGTAATAAAAACCAAATTGAAATGGCTCGTAATGCAGGAATTCCTGCTGTTCGTGTAAACTTTGTGGACTACGATGGCTTGCGCAAAACAGTAACGATTACAGCTGAAGTATTGGGTGGTAAAGCACCTGAAATTGCAAAACAATATCTTGCTTACTTAGATGGTAAAATTAAATTTGCAGAAGATAAAACTAAAAATCTCTCTGATGCAGATCGTCCATCTGTGTTGCATATTGTAGGTGGCGATAATCTATTAAAGGTTGATGGTCATAAAACAATCATCGATGAATGGATTCGTTACGCTGGTGGTAAAAATGCCATTACTGCTGATGGCCCACAAATCACTGTAACAATGGAAGAAATCGTTAAAGCTAATCCAGATATTATCATTATTGGTGGTACACAATCTCGTAAAGGTATTGAAGCGATTAAGAATGATCCACAATGGGTAAGCCTTAAAGCAGTACAAAACGGTCGTATTTACAGTAATCCTGTAGGTACTTTCAACTGGGATCGTTACAGTGCTGAATCTGCATTACAAATTTTATGGGCTGCGAAATTAATTCACCCTGAATTGTTCAATGATGTTGATCTTGTAAAAGAAACTCAAGAATTCTACAAAACATTCTTACATTATGATTTATCTGCTGATGATGCAGAACGAATCATTAGTGGTGATGGTCCGCAATAGAGAATATTAATGCTCCTCCATAGAGAATATTGATGTTCTAAATAAATATATATTTGTCTACGCAACATAAAAAGCGTACGCATATTTGATGTATCATTTGTGCGTACGCTTTTTATATTAATGTATATCTTTATATATTAGTGAATATCTTTATGTTCTTTAATATCTTGGTCAGCTTCTTTAGCTAAATTTTCAAGAGCCCGTTTAGGTGCAGTTCGTTCACCAGTTTCAGGGTCTACAAATTCAACGCGATCTAAAGTATCTGTGATTTGACCTCGAATGAATGATAAGTAGATTTCATAAAGTTCTTTTTTTTCTGCTAATTCTTCTGGTGTGAGTTGTTGTCCAGATTTTTTCTTTGCTGCTAGTTCATTTATACGCTTTAATGTATCGTTAATATTACTCATATTGACCTCCTGTATTCTATATTAGAATAACATGATTTATTATAACATAGAACTAAATGAATACGTATGGTAAGATATAAGTTGTACGCGTCTGTACTTTCACAAGTGAGAAAGGAGAGCTGTATGCGTGTAACAAAAGCGATAAAGGCAGAGCAATTGAAATTGTTGCAAGAGCATTATTTTGATGCAAAACCTGCCCTTGAGTATACAAATGAATTCGAATTATTAGTAGCTGTTGTTTTATCTGCACAATGTACGGATGAAAGGGTTAATATCGTTACGAAACGATTGTTTCCTGAATTAAATCATCCTGCTAAAATGCTTGAAATAGGGGTTACAAAACTAGAAACTCTTATTAAAGATTGCGGTCTTTATAAGTCTAAAGCGAAAAACTTAATTGCTACTTGTCAAATTTTGGTAGAACAATATCATGGTGAGGTACCACGTGAATTTGATCAACTGGTAGAATTACCAGGTGTTGGTCGTAAAACGGCTAATGTGGTTGTGTCCGTATTGTTCGGTACGCCTGCCATTGCAGTAGATACTCATGTATTCCGCGTAGCTAATCGATTAAAATTGGGCATTGCTAAAACGCCGGAAGAGATGGAGAAGAAGTTGCAAAAGGCTATCCCTAAAGAGGATTGGGCTGCTGCTCACCACTGGTTGATTTATCATGGCCGTAAATTATGTAAGGCTCGTAAGCCATTATGTGAAGAATGTTTTTTAAATCATTTATGTCCTTCGGTTGGAAAGGTTTAATATGAAAGTAAATAACGAAGAATTTATTGCCCTTTGTGCGACTCATGGCATTGAGGGGATTGATATTGTAAATGAGTTAATGCGTTTTAAAGTACTAGATCAATTGATTTCTAGTAATGCTAGCTCCCGTGAGTGGGGTGTAACAGCAGATGATTTATATGCGTTAGCAGAAAAATCCACAGTCGAGTCTTTTGGTCCTGTTCCATATGATTTGAATACATTCCAAGCTCTATATGGTCCATCCTTTAGAGTTGAATTATTTGATTTTATTAGCGACACAGGCATTTTAGATGGTCTCGATGTAGGTACTATTTGGGAAACACCTGTTCGTGAAAGTATTGAAGCCCATAGCAAAACGGGAGAACTCGTTCTTTATGCTTATGTAGAAGAATATGCAGGTATGGTGGAAGAGATTCTTCAATCTTACGAAGATAAAAAAGTCGTTCTGTATACGGCGTCCCCTGTGTGTTATAGCATTTTGACACGTTTATACCCAATGGCTCAAATCATTAATCAATGGCCTCATCGTAGCTATTTTGATCATATCTTTACAGGTACGGTTGGCATGTTCCAATCCTCTGAAGATATTGTGGAAGAAGTAGCAAATGGACTACATAATCTTGTTCCAGAAGGGACTGCACAATTATTCTTACCTGCTACGATGGCACAAAACCAATTGGGCTTAAATAATATGGCATTACAATTTTTCTTGAATCAAAAGCGTGTGGAAGCAATCCGTGAATGGACTCCACTAGGGGCTTATGAAATAGTATATGGTAAATACGATGTTAAAAAGATGCGTGTTGGTCTGCGTGAACGCGTAGGAGATGAGTGGAAAACAATTAACTATATTCCATTACCTCATGGCGTATTTGCTCAGTTACCAGTATTCACAGTATTAAATTATGGCTTGTCTTTACGCTCTATTTTGTTACCAGGCGGTCAAACTGATGTGGCCTTGGGACAAGATGGTATTTACTGCATCGATAGCCGTGTTTCTGAATTAGGCCGTAATGCGCTTATTGAAAGTGGCGCATATTTCCTTACATTTAAACGCTATGCTGATCATGTAGATGTAGATATTACTACAGAGGCACCAGCCGAGGATGTTTACTGGATGTTCCCAGATGCTGAATTGGCATATATGTGGTATGCATACTTCTGTAGCACTACGGGTCAAACATTGATCCAAGAGATTTCCATGCTTGTTCAAATAGATGAGTCTTTCGGTTATATGCTTAGCAGTGTGCGTCGCCGCGTATTAGATGTTAACAACGAAGCTCAATTAATTTCATCTGTACAGTCTGCTGATGAAGCCTACATCAAGGCTGTTACAGAAGCAACTACAAACTGGAAATCTACGGTAGATGAATTAGGTGCTCAAGTAATGCCTCCTACTACATCTATAGATATTGAAGACTATAGCGATTATAAAAACTAATTGTAAAAGTCCGATATTTAGTTTAAAATATATCGTATCCTAAAAAAATTGAACTACTAAATATAGTAGGTATGAAACATACTACACAGATGTGTAAGAAAGGAGGACTCATGGCAGTTATTAATTTTGAAATCTTCAAAGTTATTGGTACTTTATCTGAAGATAAAGATGGTTGGAAAAAACAATTAACATGCACTAGCTGGGGCAAATATAATCCTAAGTTTGACCTTCGCGCTTGGGACAGTGAATATACAAGTATGAAGAAAGGTATTACCCTTTCTTTAGAGGAGCTCATCGCGTTGCGTGATATCCTTAATGAAAGTGACTTAGAAACCATTCTAGCTGAGTCTATTGAAGAAAAACAAGCATCCAAGGAATAGTATTGGCAACTTGCATTTGTACAAGTGTCATGCTATAATCTATAAGAATAATATTGATTGTCGGAAAGAGGTGTATAGAATGAAACAAGGTATTCATCCAGACTATAAAGAAGCTACAGTAACTTGCGGTTGTGGCAACACATTCAAAACTGGCTCTGTAAAAGAAGACCTTCGTGTAGACGTTTGCTCCAAATGCCATCCGTTCTTCACTGGTCAACAACGCGCAGCTCAAGCTCGTGGTCGTATTGAACAATTTAACAAACGTTACGGCAAATAATTTGTCATGTAATGTAGCATCTATGGGCAGGGCTATGAGCTCTGCCTCTATTTGTTTATGAGAGGAGCTCTTGTGAACACAGAACGTATTAAAAAGTTTGTCGGTGGACAAGCTGTGATCGAAGGTGTCATGATGAGGGGCCCTGGCGTTACAGCAACAGCTGTACGAGAACCAGCGGGAACCATTGTAGTTCAAAAAGAGCCTACAAAATCTATTGCTGACACATATCCAATTTTGAAAAAACCATTTCTTCGGGGCTGTGTAGCTCTTTATGAATCCCTCGTAATTGGCATGAAGGCCTTGTCTTTCTCTGCTAAGGCCGCTGGTGATGAAGAGGAAGAAATGTCTAATAGTGAAATTGCCATTACTATGGTTATTTCCACCATCTTTGCGATAGCTGTATTTTTGGCATTGCCTACATTTATCGTAAAATTTATTCCTGGTGTACAGGATAATCATGTTGTATTAAATCTCATTGAAGGTGTCATTCGTTTAGTTCTTTTCTTACTCTATATTTGGGGGATTGGACTTACAAAGGATATTCAACGTGTTTTCCAATATCATGGGGCAGAGCATAAAACGATTCATACTTATGAATTAGACTTGCCTCTCACTGTAGAAAACGTTCGTAAACAAAGTCGCTTACATCCGCGATGTGGCACAAATTTCTTACTTATCGTTATGGTTGTAAGTATCTTCGTATTTGCCTTTTTAGGATGGCCTAATTTGTTAGAACGTATTGTAAGCCGCGTACTTCTTATGCCAGTAGTGGCAGGTATTGCGTACGAGGTCATTCGTCTTGCTGGTCGTAGTGAGCATTCCTTTGTACAAGCTCTTATTAAACCAGGTCTTGCATTACAATACATGACGACACGTGAACCAGAAGATGATCAAATTGAAGTAGCTATACGTGCTCTTGAAGAGGTTCGCCCTCCTGAGAGCGATGCTTATGAAGAGGAATAAATATGCTAGTAGATAAATTACAAGTTATTGAAGATAAATTTATGGACCTGGAACAGCGCATCAGTGACCCTGAAGTGATTGCGCGCCAAGATGAATGGCGTAAATTAACACGTCAACATGCTCAATTATCTGAAACAGTTGAAACATTCCGTACTTATAAAAAAGTATTAGCTGGTATTGATGAAGCTATGGAAGTTATTGAAGATAAATCCATGGATGAAGAATTCCGCGAAATGGCACAAGAGGAATTGAAAGAGCTAAAACCTCAAAAAGAGGAATTAGAAGAAAAACTACAAATTCTTTTATTGCCTAAGGACCCTAATGATGATAAAAACATCATCATCGAAATTCGCGGTGGTGCTGGCGGTGATGAAGCGGCATTGTTCGCAGGTGACTTGTTCCGCATGTACACAAAATATGCGGAAAGCCAAGGCTGGCGTTGTGAGATTATCGATGCTAATGAACCTGAACTTGGTGGCTTTAAAGAGGTTATTTTCTCTGTAGATGGTGAAAATGTATATTCTAAGATGAAATTTGAATCTGGTGTACATCGCGTACAACGTGTACCTGCTACAGAAACACAGGGCCGTGTGCATACATCTACCGTTACAGTAGCCGTATTACCAGAGATGGAAGATGTTGATATTGAAGTTAATGAAAAAGACTTAAAAATCGACACATATCGTGCCAGTGGTGCGGGCGGTCAGCACATCAATAAAACGGAGTCTGCTGTTCGTATTACACACTTACCTTCTGGTATTGTTGTCGCATGCCAAGACCAACGTTCTCAATTACAAAACCGTGAAAAAGCTATGCGTGTATTGCGTGCTAAATTGCAAGACCAAGCTGAACAAGAGGCTATTTCTAGCATGGCAGCAGACCGTAAGAGCCAAGTTGGTACAGGTGACCGTAGTGAACGTATTCGTACCTATAACTATCCACAAGGTCGCGTAACAGATCATCGTATTAACTTAACATTGTATAAATTAGATGCTATTTTAAATGGCGATCTAGATGAAATTATTCAAGCCTTAAATGCTGCTGACCAAGCGGCAAAAATGCAGGAGGCTAATACAAATGCATAAGGAGATTTGGACAATCGGTCGTATTCTCCAGTGGACAGAGCAGTACTTTCAAAACAAGGAGATGGATACACCTCGACTTGATGGGGAAGTACTGCTTTCTCACGTTTTAGGCAAGGATCGTATCTATCTATATACTCATTATGATCAACCGCTTATTCAAGAGGAACTCGATGCCTTTAGACCTCTCGTTCAAGAACGAGCTAAGGGGCATTGTGTAGCGGCCATAATTGGGGAAAAGGACTTTATGGGATTGACCTTTAAGGTTAATGATAAAGTATTGATTCCGCGACCTGATACAGAAACCTTGATTGAGCATGTACTAAGCACGTATCCAAAAGATTGCGATGTGCGTATTCTTGATGTATGTACTGGCCCTGGTACGATATTGTTAAGTCTACTTCACTATTTGCCTAATGCGTGCGGTGTAGGTCTTGAAATATCTGCTGATGCTTTGTCAGTGGCAGAGGAGAATGGTGAAAGATTCAACTTAAATAATCGTGTTCAATTGTTAGAGTCCGATATGTTTTCTGCCTTGGCTGGTAATGCTGAAAGGTTTGACCTCATCGTATCGAATCCACCATATATTCGTACGAGTGATGCTAAATTATTATCTCAGGACGTGTTAAATGAGCCTCACATTGCTTTGTTTGGTGGTGAAGATGGGTTAGAATTTTATCGTATTTTGGCTAAAGAGTGCGGCACATATTTAAAACCACAAGGCCGTATAGCCTTTGAAATAGGTTTTGATCAAGCCGAGGCCGTCAAAGCTTTATTGGAAGAGTCAGGGCAGTATTCTAATATTCAATGTATTACTGACCTTGGTGGAAACGATCGTGTTATAATCGCTGTGTATGAGGGATAATATGGATACTCAAATAATTACAAATCCATCAGATCAAGAACTAGATATGCTCGCTCGCGCTTTACGTAATGGTGAATTGGTGTCTATTCCTACAGAAACTGTATATGGATTAGGTGCAAATGGACTTGATCCGGAAGCGATGGACAAAATTTATGCTGCTAAAGGTCGCCCTTCAGATAACCCATTGATTTTACATGTTCCTAATAGTGAAAGTATAAAACCTTTGGTAACAGAGGTTTCAAAGACGACTCAACTATTAATGGATACATTTTGGCCAGGACCTTTGACGATTACATTGCCTAAATCTGATTTAGTGCCAGATCGTGCTACTGGAGGATTACCTCGCGTGGCATTGCGGTGCCCTGATCATAAGGTATGCCGAGCATTATTAGAACGTGCTGGTGTACCTGTAGCGGCTCCTAGTGCCAATATATCTGGTCGTCCAAGTCCTACAACGGCAAAAGATGTTTACCATGATATGAATGGCCGTATTTCCTATATTTTAGATGCTGGTCCATGTACGATTGGTGTAGAATCTACTGTGGTGGAAGTTCATGATAATAAGGTCATTATATTGAGACCAGGCGGAATTACAAAAGCACAACTTGAAACAGTTGTGTCTACGGTTGAATATGATACTGCTCTAGTTAATGCTATCACTAAGCCAAAGGCTCCTGGTATGAAGTATACGCACTATGCGCCTGATGCACCTATGACAGTTGTTGTAGGCAGTCCAGAGGGGATAGCATGTACTTTTAAAGAGCTTTCAGAAGGTATAGAAGGTCCTATAGGTTGTCTAGTAAGTCATGAAACGTACAACCTGATTAAAGGGGACACACGTTTTATATGCCATTGTTTTGGCCACCATGGTGATGCCTTATCTTTAGGCCACGACTTTTACAAAAGCCTATTACATTTTAACGAAAATCATGTTACCTTAATCTTAGCAGAAGGTGTTGATGATGATGGTTTTGGTGTTGCTATTATGAATCGTATGGAGAAGGCATCGAGCCATCATATCATTTATAAGTAAATTTTGTGAGCTATAAATGTCCACTGATAATAGAAATATGTCTTTACATATTGGATGAATTTGCTATAATGTATAAAGTAATCACAAGATGTGATTGAGTAAGGATGTTATTATGAATATTTTATTTGTGTGTACCGGTAATACTTGCCGTAGCCCTATGGCTGAAGGTATTACACGGGCCCTTGCAGCGGAGCAACATAAGGATGTGACGACTGTATCAGCTGGTCTATTTGCCGCTTATGGAGCAAAGCCAACTGAACAAGCCGTTGAAGCTATCCGTTCCATTGCAGATATTTCTAATCATGAATCGAGGCCATTGACGATGGAACTCGTGAATGCAGCAGATCTTATCATTGGTATGACGAAGGATCACAAATCTGTACTACTTCGTCAATTCCCATTTGAGGAAGGTAAAATCAAAACGATTTCCGAGTGGGGTGGTCAAGATGGTGATGTTACTGACCCATATGGATCTGATCAAACCGTATATAATCAATGTGCGGAACAAATTTATCACTTAGTAGAGGCCGGTCTTATATCAGTGCCTCAGAAGGCGTAGGAGATGAAATTATGAAAGTTGCAATCGGTTGTGATCATGGCGGATTACATTTAAAAGCATCCGTTAAGGAATTATTAAATGCATTGGGACATGAAGTAGAGGATTTTGGTTGTTATACAGTTGAATCTTGTGACTATCCTGATATTGCTGTACCTGTAGCAAATGCAGTTGTGTCTGGTCAAGCAGATAGAGGTATTTTGATTTGTGGTACTGGTATTGGTATCGGGATTAGCGCTAATAAGATTAAAGGTATTCGAGCTGCACTTTGCCATGATTCCTTTTCTGCTAAGTATAGCAGACTTCATAATGATGCCAATATTCTCACAATGGGCGAACGCGTTATTGGTCCTGGCCTAGCTAACGATATTGTAGCCATCTTTATGGAAACAGAGTTCGAAGGTGGTCGTCATGCACGCCGTGTAGAGAAAATTAAAGCATTAGAGCAATAATACATCATTACCTTTTATATATTCGTTTTGCACGAGGAGGATACTCATGAGTTTCTTAGAAAAACAAGACCCTAATATTCAAGCTGTTATCAATCAAGAATTAGCACGCCAACGCGATAAATTAGAAATGATTGCTTCTGAAAACTTTGTTTCTCAAGCAGTAATGGAAGCTCAAGGTAGCGTATTAACTAACAAATATGCAGAAGGGTATCCTGGTAAACGTTATTATGGCGGTTGTGAAAATGTTGATGTCATCGAAACATTAGCTATTGAACGTGCAAAACGCTTATTCGGTGCAGAACATGCTAACGTGCAACCTCATTCTGGTTCTCAAGCAAACTTTGGTGTGTATTTCGCATTACTACAACCAGGTGATACTATTGTGGGTATGAACTTGTCCCATGGTGGTCACTTAACTCATGGTTCTCCAGTTAACGTATCTGGCACATATTTCAACGTAGTACCTTACGGTGTAGATGCAGAAACTCAACAAATCGATTATGATGAGTTCCGTAAAATCGTATTAGAAGCAAAACCTAAATTGATTATCGCTGGTGGTAGTGCTTACAGTCGTCAAATAGACTTCAAAAAAATGGCTGATGTAGCTCATGAAGTTGATGCTATCTTTATGGTAGATATGGCTCACTTTGCTGGTCTTGTAGCAGCAGGTTTACATCCAAATCCAGTAGAATATGCTGATATCGTTACTACAACAACTCATAAAACATTGCGTGGTCCTCGTGGCGGCATGATTCTTTGCAAAGAAAAATATGCTAAAGCAATCGATAAAGCAATCTTCCCTGGTATTCAAGGTGGCCCATTGATGCATGTTATCGCTGCTAAAGCGGTTGCATTTGGTGAAGCATTGCAACCAGAGTTCAAAGTATATGCACAACAAGTTATCGATAATGCAAAAGCATTGGCTGCTGCATTGCAAGAAAAAGGCTTAACAATCGTTTCTGGTGGTACAGATACTCACGTTATGTTGGTAGATGTTCGCAATACTGGTTTAACAGGTAAAGAAGCTGAACATTTACTTGATGAAGTTGGTATTACATGTAATAAAAATACCATTCCATTCGATCCTGCTAGCCCATTTGTAACAAGCGGTATCCGTCTTGGTACACCAGCTCTTACAACTCGTGGCTTACAAGTAAAAGACATGGAAGAAATTGCAGATATCATTGCAACTGTACTTAAAAATCCTGAAGATAAAGCAGTTCATGAAGAAGCAAGCAAACGTGTAGCAGCACTTTGCGAAGCGTACCCATTGTACTAATCATTGGATTAAGCTTATTAAAATTACATAAGACTTAAATACAATTAAAGGGATGTGTTTTGGCACATCCCTTTTAATATTTTTATGGCATGATTTATGAATCTGTGTTAGAGTAAATATGAAAGTTATATGGATACCAATAGGGTACGTATATTGTATTATAGGAGGACAGTCATGAAAGTTAATGTTATGACACATCCATTGATTCAACACAAAGTTACATTGATGCGTGACGCAGAAACAGGATCTAAGGACTTCAGAGAATTACTCGATGAAATTACGATGTTAATGGGCTATGAAATTACACGTAATTTACCATTAGAGGATGTAGAGGTTCAAACACCATTAACTAAAATGACTGGCAAGCGTATTGCAGGTAAAAAATTGGGCATTATTCCAATTCTTCGTGCAGGCCTTGGTATGGTAAATGGTATGCTTAACTTGATTCCAACTGCAAAGGTTGGTCATATCGGCTTATACCGTGATCCAGAAACATTGAAACCTGTAGAATACTACTGCAAGTTACCTTCTGACGTAGGTGAACGCGACTTTATCGTAACAGATCCAATGCTTGCAACTGGTGGTAGTGCAGCAGCAGCGATTACATTATTAAAAGAAAAAGGTGCTAAACATATTAAGTTAATGTGCTTAGTAGCTGCTCCTGAAGGTGTGGAGGCCGTAAATAAAGAACATCCTGAAGTTCCTATTTACGTGGCTGCCCTTGATGAAAAACTCAATGATCATGGTTACATTTTGCCTGGCTTAGGCGATGCTGGTGACCGTATCTTCGGTACAAAATAAAATAAACATATATAAACGACATAATTTAGGTACAAAGCTGTATAAAATCCCTAAATTATGTCGTTTTCTACGTATAAAGTCTTGAATAAAATTTACATAGGGTATACAATACAAATGTAAAAGTATTTTTTTATTTTGGTGGGACAGATTTTGTTCACATGGGACGAAAAACGATTCATAGAATCCCAACGGGCAAAGGAGGGAGCCAATGAATGAGTTTCTAATGATATGTGAACGTATTGTTCCTGAAATTGTGAGTGTATTAAAGGAGCGATATAAAATACTAAACCACCTAGTTTATGAAGAGCCTATAGGACGTAGAACCTTAGCTACAGTGACGGACCTTCCAGAGCGAACCGTACGAAGTCATATTGAGTTAATGCGTGCTAATGGTCTTGTAGATATTTATAAACCAGGGATTTTTCTCACTGACGAGGGACATGCAATTGTTCCAAAGTTACGGAATTTTTTAAATGAATTAGATCGTATTAACGAGCTAGAACATCGATTGACTGAAGCGCTTCGTATCGATAGGGTTATCATCACGCCTACAGAAGGGACGTTGATGGTGAAAAAACTTGGCTTTGCAGCAGCAAAGTTATTACAGGAGTTATTAGAGCCTGATTCTGTAGTTGCCATTAGTGGTGGCAGTACAATGGCTGCAGTAGCTGAGGAAATGCCCGTATTACCATTTAATCCTATTGTTGTACCTGCCCGTGGTGGCGTTGGTGAGGTAGTTGAATATCAAGCTAACGTAATTGCTTCGGTGCTTGCAGAAAGGCTTCGCGGTACCTATAAAATGCTCCACTTGCCTGATGGACTTTCACAAGACTCATTGCATATGCTCATGACTTGTGAACCTCAAATTAAGGAAATTGGTGATCTTATTAGTAGGACTGACGTACTCTTGTTTGGTATAGGTACAGCTATGAGAATGGCGGATCAGCGTCATATAGCTGATGATGTGCGTCGGCAGTTAGTAGATAATCATGCTGTTGGAGAAGCTCTTGGTCAATATTGCGATATAGACGGTAAGTTGATTTATTCCACTAATAATATTGGTTTATCACTTCCTGATGTTGCAAACATTCCAAATGTGATTGCTGTGGCTGGTGGACAAGATAAATCGAGTGCCATTATTGGTGTTATGAGAGCTTGTCAAAAAGGCATACTCATCATCGATGAGCAAGCTGCAGAAGGTATGCGTCAATTGTTACAAATTTCAGCATTATAAATGAAGTTGGTAGTTAAATATTTTGTTAGAATATTTTGTTAGAATATTTTTGTTATTAGGAGGATCTAACAATGGCAGTAAAAGTTGGTATTAACGGTTTTGGTCGTATTGGTAAATGTGTAGTACGTGCAGCGATTAATAATCCTGACGTAGAAGTTGTAGCAATCAATGCTACTGGCGATAATGAAGGTACTGCATTATTGTTAAAATATGACTCTGTTCATGGCACAATTCCTAACGAAGTAACATTTGATGAAGAAAATATCTACGTTGATGGTAAAAAAATTCGCGTATTCCATGACCGCGATGCTTCTAAATTGCCTTGGTCTGAAGAAGGCGTTGAAATCGTTATGGAATGTACTGGTAAATACCGTGACGCAGAGGAAGCAAAAGTTCATTTGAATCAACCTACTGTAAAAAAAGTATTGATTTCTGCACCTGGTAAAAACGAAGACTTAACTATGGTTATGGGTGTTAACCAAGATATGTATGATTCTGCAAAACATCACATTATCTCTAATGCATCTTGTACAACAAACTGCTTGGCTCCATTTGCTAAAGTTTTATGCGATGAATTCGGTATCAAACGCGGTATGATGACTACAATTCATTCCTATACAAATGACCAAAAAATTCTTGATGCACGTCATAAAGACCCTCGTCGTGCTCGTGCAGCAGCAATGTCTATCATTCCTACAACAACTGGTGCAGCAAAAGCGGTTGCAAAAGTATTGCCTCAATTAAAAGGTAAATTAGACGGTTTCGCATTGCGCGTTCCTACTCCAGATGTATCTGCTACAGATCTTGTTTGCGAACTTGAAAAACCGGCTACTAAAGAAGAAATCAACGAAGCATTCCGTAAAGCTGCAGCTGGCGAATTAAAAGGTATCTTAGGTGTATCTGATGTACCATTAGTATCTTGCGATTTCAGCTCTGACCCACGTAGCTCTATTGTTGATGCTGATTTAACTATGGTTATGGATGGTAACATGGTAAAAGTTGTTTCTTGGTATGATAACGAATGGGGTTACTCCGAACGTCTTATCGATATGGCAGCATTCGTAGCAAGCAAAGGCTTATAATCGGGAGGCTTTGATGAAACAAACAATCGATAATTTACAAGTAGACAACAAAACAGTATTTGTTCGTGTTGATTTTAATGTTCCTATGAAAGACGGTGTCATCGCTGATGACACTCGTATTCGTAGTGCATTGCCTACTATCAATTATTTAATTGAAAAAGGAGCAAAGGTTATTCTTGCTTCTCATTTTGGTCGTCCAAAAGGGGAACGCAAACCGGAAATGTCTTTAGCACCATGTGCAAAACATTTATCTGAGCTTATCAATAAGCCAGTAGCATTTGTAGATGACTGCATTGGACCTAAGGTTGAAGAAGCTGTAAAAGCATTACAACCTGGCGATATATTGATGCTTGAAAACTTGCGTTACCACAATGAAGAAACTAAAAATGACCCTGAGTTTGCTAAACAATTAGCATCTCTTGCTGATGTAGCTATCAACGATGCATTTGGTGTTTCTCACCGTAATGCAGCGTCCGTAGTTGGTATTGCTGATTATATTCCTATGGCAGCAGGCTTCTTGCTCAAAAAAGAAATTGAAGCATTAAGTGCAGCGGTTGTACATCCTAAAACACCTATGGCAGCAATCATCGGTGGTGCTAAGGTAACAGATAAAATTTCTGTAATTTCTAATTTATTACCTAAAGTTGATGTCATGATCATCGGTGGCGGCATGGCTAATGCTTTCATTAAAGCACAAGGTTGTGACATCGGTAGCTCCTTATTTGAAGAAGGTCAAGAAGCTATCGCTACAGACCTTGTTATGGAAGCACGTGTAGCAGGGGCTAAATTATTGACTCCAATCGATGCCGTAGTAGCTGATGCTTTCAGCAACGATGCTAACACTAAAATCGTTGACGTTGAAAATATTGAAGATGGTTGGATGGTTCTAGATATCGGCCCTAAAACACGGGAGCTATATGTAGAAGCATTGGCGCCAATGAAGACTATTATTTGGAATGGTCCGATGGGCGTATTTGAAATGGAAAACTTTGCAGCTGGTACAAATGCGGTAGCAAAAGCTGTAGCTGAATCCGATGCGATGACTATCGTTGGTGGTGGTGACTCTGTAGCGGCTATTGAAAAAAGTGGCTTAGCAGATAAGATTAGCCATATCTCCACAGGTGGTGGCGCATCCTTGGAATTCTTAGAAGGTAAAATCCTACCAGGTATTGCTGCATTGTCTGAGGCATAATATGAGAAAACCCATTATTGCAGGAAATTGGAAAATGAATGGCACCATTGCGTCTGGATCTATCCTGATCGAAGCGTTTAACAGCGTGTTACAAGATATGGAATTATCCTGTGATGTAGTTGTTTGCCCGCCTTTCACAGCTATTGAGCGTGCTGTAGCATTAACACGCGATACGGCTATTGCAGTAGGCGCACAAACCATGGATTATCATGATGCTGGTGCATTCACTGGTGAAATTTCACCACTTATGCTTACAGAGGTAGGCGTTAATTATGTTATCATTGGTCACTCTGAACGCCGTGAATATTATGGTGAAACAGATGAGACTGTTAATGCAAAAATTAAAAGTGCATTCCATCATAATTTGACACCTATTGTCTGTGTTGGTGAAAGTTTAGAACAACGTGAGTCCGGTCATACTCTTGACTGGATTATGTCTCAACTTAAAGGTGCTTTGGTTGATGTTCCTAAGGAACAAGTTAGCCAATTGATTGTTGCGTACGAACCAATTTGGGCTATCGGTACAGGAAAAACGGCAACTGCTGATCAAGCTGAAGAAGTATGTAAAGAAATTCGCGACTACATACGCTCTTTATACGATGATGAGACTGCTGATGCTGTGCGCATCCAATATGGTGGTAGTGTTAAATCTGAAAATGCTCTCGAAATCCTAGGAGAACCTAATATTGATGGGGCACTCGTAGGTGGTGCATCTTTAGTAGTTGATGAATTTATTGATATTATTAAAGCGGCGAATCAAATAGGCGCTTAATATGAGGTTAAAAATGGCTAAATTAAAGGCTCCCGTAATGCTAGTCATCTTAGATGGCTTTGGCATGGGAGATCAATCAGATACAACCAATGCTGTAGTACAGGCGAAGCCGCACTGTTTTAATCAATTATGGGATATGTATCCCCATACAAAATTAGAAGCATCAGGACTAGCGGTAGGCCTGCCAGAAGGCCAAATGGGGAATTCTGAGGTTGGCCATTTAAACCTGGGCTCTGGTCGCATTGTGTACCAAGATTTAACTCGTATTACTAAAGACGTTGAATCTGGTGAGTTTTATAATCGTCCTGTCATGCGTGAACTATATGATGAAGCAAAAAAACAAAGCTTACACGTTATTGGTTTAGTATCTGATGGTAATGTACATTGTTCCTTAGAACATATTAAAGCAGTTATCAAGGGTGCACATGATAATGGTATTGAACATGTATATGTACATGCATTGCTCGATGGTCGTGATGTAGCACCTCAATGTGCACAAGGTTATATCAAAGATTTAGAAGCATATATGGCAGAGCTTAATTGTGGTAAAATTGCCACCGTAAGTGGTCGCTATTATGCAATGGATCGAGATAATCGTTGGGACCGTGTGGAACTTGCTTACAATGCAATTGTACATGGTCAAGGTGAAAGCGCCGCATCAGCTTGTGAAGCGGTACAACAATCCTATGATAAGGATGCAGCTGATGAGTTTGTTCTTCCTACAGTGATTGATGCTGAAGGAACTATTAAGAATGGTGACGCTGTTATCTTCTGTAACTTCCGTCCAGACCGTGGACGTGAACTTACAAAAGCTTTAGTATTGCCAGAATTTGATGGCTTTAACCGTGAACTGCTATCTTTGTATATGGCGACTATGACAAAATATGAAGATGGCTTGCCAGTACATATTGTGTACGAAAAAGACATCTTGTCAGAAACATTAGGCGAAGTACTCAGTGTAGGTGGCTATCGTCAATTGCGTATTGCCGAAACAGAGAAATATGCCCATGTGACGTATTTCTTCAATGGCGGTAAAGAGGAACCATTTGAAGGCGAGGACCGCATCCTTGTAAAATCACCTCAAGTGGCAACTTATGATTTACAACCTGAGATGAGCGCTTATGAAGTGACTGATAAGGTCGTACAAGCTATTCAAGATGAAACGTACGACATGATCATCTTGAACTTTGCAAATCCAGATATGGTTGGTCATACAGGTTGCTTTGAAGCAGCTGTTAAAGCAGTACAAGCCGTAGATACTTGTTTAGGTAAAATCGTAGAGGCTATACGGAACAAAAATGGTCATTTGTTGATTACAGCAGATCATGGTAATGTAGAGCTTATGGTTAACCATGAAACAGGTAAGGTGCATACGGCACATACAACGAACTTGGTACCGTTAATTTTAATGAGTGATACTTTAAAATCAGCTACATTAGAATCTGGTAAATTATGTGATATTGCTCCAACATTATTAGACTTGGCTGGCATAGAACAACCAAAATCCATGACTGGTCATAGTTTAGTACAAAAAGCATAATATAGAGCTTTCACTATATTTATAGTCAATTAGAGTTATAAGCCTATATGGTTTAGCTCAATATATAATGGCTGTCAGATGACAGTTATTCCATTAGATTTTATGAGGTGAAGAAATGGCAGTAATTGAACAAGTCATTGCAAGAGAAATTTTAGATTCCCGTGGTAATCCAACTGTTGAAGTTGAAGTATGTTTAGAGGATGGTACTATTGCAACAGCAGCGGTTCCATCTGGTGCTTCTACAGGTAAGTTCGAAGCTGTAGAATTACGTGATGGCGATAAATCTCGTTATTCCGGTAAAGGTGTATTAACAGCTATCGATAATGTAAATGCTAAAATTGGTCCTGCTATTATTGGTTATGATGCAACTGAACAAGTAGCAATCGATAACTTGATGTTGAAATTAGATGGTACAGACAATAAATCCAACCTTGGTGCTAATGCAATTCTTGGTGTTTCCATGGCTGTAGCTCGTGCGGCAGCAGAATCTTTAGATTTGCCACTATTTGCATACCTTGGTGGCTTTAATGCAAAAGAATTACCAGTTCCTATGATGAACATCTTAAATGGTGGCGCACATGCGGACAACAACGTAGATATTCAAGAATTTATGATCATGCCTGTTGGTGCCACTTCCTTCGCTGAAGCTCTTCGCAGCTGTGCAGAAGTATATCATACATTGAAATCTGTACTTCATGATAAAGGCCTTAGCACTGCCGTAGGTGATGAAGGTGGTTTTGCACCAAACTTGGCATCTAACGAAGAAGCATTAGAAGTCATTTGTGAAGCTATTAAAGCTGCTGGTTATGAACCTGGTAAAGACTTCAAATTAGCTCTTGACTCTGCATCTTCCGAATTCTATGAAGATGGTAAATACAATTTAGCTGGTGAAGGCAAAGTTAAAACAGCTGCTGAAATGGTAGAGTTCTATGAATACTTAGTAGGTAAATACCCAATCGTATCCATCGAAGATGGTCTTGCTGAAGAAGATTGGGATGGCTGGAAATTGTTGACAGAACGCCTTGGCGATCGCGTACAACTTGTTGGTGATGATTTATTCGTAACTAACACAAAACGTTTGGCTCGCGGTATTGAGCTTGGTGTAGGTAACTCCATTCTTGTAAAAGTTAACCAAATCGGTACTTTAACAGAAGCATTTGATGCTATGGAGCTTGCTAAACGCGCTGGCTATACATGTGTAGTATCTCACCGCTCTGGTGAAACAGAAGATACATTTATCGCTGATATTGCAGTAGCTGTAAATGCTGGTCAAATTAAGACAGGTGCACCTGCTCGTTCTGAACGTGTAGCAAAATATAACCAATTGCTTCGCATTGAAGAAATGTTATACGAAACAGCTCAATATAAAGGTAATGACGTTTTCTATAATTTAAAATAAGATATGTTATATCTAATAGTCCAATAAGGGCGCCCTTCGGGGCGCCTTTTTTGTATGCCTATAATACAAAAGTTTTCGCTTCGTGGATTTTCAAAAATAAAAGAGGAATTAAAGATGTGATGTCGAACCATATAACGCCATACGCTAGTGTGAGGTAAAAACATACCGCAAGGTATAGGAGGTGACCATGTATGTAGATGTAACATTAGACGATATTATTTTATATGCATTAGAGCATCATGTAAGCGATATTCATTTTGATCCAACCAAAAAAGGTGTACATGTTCGATTTCGGCAAGACGGATTGTTACAAACATATATGACTGTAACAAATGAAGAGGCGGATCTAATTATTAATCGTATCAAGGTATGTAGTACCTTAGATATTAGTGAAAAAAGGCTACCTCAAGATGGACGTTGGGTTTGGAGTCATAAGGATAAATCAGTAACTATGCGTGTATCTACATTGCCTAGTTTATATGGAGAGACTTTAGTATGTCGCCTCATGGGGAACGAAGGTAGTCATAAAGATTTAAAAGCTTTAGGTATGTGTGCAAATATTTTTGACCATGTTAAACGATTACTAAAACGTCCATACGGGTTGTTACTCATTTGCGGACCTACTGGTAGTGGTAAGACTGCCACATTATATGCTATGCTTCGAATGTTAAATTTAGAAGAAACAAAGCTTATCTGTCTTGAAGATCCTGTAGAGGCTGAAATTAAAGGAGCTATCCAAATCGGTATTAACGAAAAGATTGGATTTACCTTTGCAAAAGGGTTAAGGTCGGTACTTAGGCAAGACCCAGATACAATTATGATTGGCGAAATTCGAGATAAGGAAACGGCGGAACTGGCTGTTAAATCCGCTTTAACGGGACATCGTGTATTATCTACCATTCATACAAATACAGCACTGGGTGTTGTAACGCGTCTCATGGATATGGGGGTTGAGCCGTATTTAATACGAGCTACTTTAATGGGGGCTATTGCACAACGACTAGTAAGAAAATTTGATGGTACATCATATCACGGACGGACTGCTCTGTTTGAATACTTAGAGATACCTGCTAATTCTCCTCACTGGGAACAATTAGAAAAACATTTACTACTATCATTAGAGGAATCTGCTCGTGAAGCTGTATCTCAGCATGTTACATCTATAGAGGAGGTGCATCGTTGTGGACTTATGCTGTAATAGTGAAAGTTTAGAAAGCATTGTTGAACAGGCAATATACTTATCATCAACAGACATTCATATACAATGTGGTGAACCTATCTATTTGAGACATGGTGATGGATTAAAGGCTACTCAATTTGTATGCACGACTACGTTGATTGAAGATATTTTGAGACGTTGTGGTATAGCATCGTATGAATGGCAATCTCTTGATGAAGCTTGTTCTTGTTGTGGTGTACGTATTCGTGTTCATTTGTATCGGGCTAATCAAACGATATGTGGGACACTACGATTATTGTGTCATCAAGAACTTAAACTAGATGATAACAGTGAAGGTCAGCTTTTACAAAAATTATGCAAGTCTCATGATGGATTATTACTGGTCTGTGGCCCTACGGGCAGTGGTAAAAGTTTTACTTTAGCTTGTTGCATTGATTATATTAATCAGACTATGGAACGCCATATTATTACATTAGAAGATCCGATTGAATTTGAATTTAAGCCAAAGAAATCTTTAATTCATCAACGTCAATTAGGAGTAGATATAAAAACTATGTCTGCAGGTATTCGTGATGCCTTACGAGAAGACCCAGATGTCATTATGGTTGGAGAACTTCGAGATCGTGAAACCCTAGAGGCTGCTCTTCATGCAGCGGAAACTGGTCATCTTGTGATGGCAACGATGCATACGCAGCGGGCTGTGATGGCTGTCCACCGCATGATTTCACTATTTCCTGGAGAACAACAAGAAGAGGTGCGCAGTCAAATATCTCAAGTGTTACGTGCTGTTATATGTCAACGGCTCCTAAGATGGAATAAAAAGTTCATTACCATTCGTGATATTTTGCTAAATACACATGCAGTAGCGAATTTAATTCGTACCCGTAAAGAACCACAAATTATTTCTATTCAAGAAACACAATTACCTATGAAAACACTAGAAATGGCTGTACGAGATGTGAAGGCACAATATGGATCGCAACATCAACTACATATACTATTAGATCAACAATTATCGTAGGTGCAAATATGGAGGCTTATGAATATGTCGTAAAAAATGAACAAAATGAAACGTTAGAAGGCTTGATGTGGGCGGATTCTGAACAGGAGGTCGGTACACGTTTAAAACGAGATGGATATAAAATTTATAGAATTGCCTTACAAGTAGGAAAGAAGAAATATAAATGGAATCACACTATGGTAGTAGATGTGACATATCAATTAGGACTACTAATTGAGTCTGGTGTACCATTACGACGTGCCTTACAGTTACTTTGTCAGGGCAAACAAGGTCTTTTATATACAGCCTTATATGAATCGATTGAACGAGGTCAAACCTTGTCTCAAGCTTTACGATGTGAAGGTTGCCCCGCAATTGCGTTGACTTTGTTAGAAAGTGGAGAGGCTGCAGGCACATTAGGTGAAAGCTTGCAATATATATCACATCACTATGATTGGGAACGACAAATAAGACAGAAGATAATTAGTGCTATTTCATATCCTTTCTTTTTACTTGTATTAATGAATATTTTTTTCCTTATTACCATCTTGTTTATTATTCCCTCATTTGAAAAAGTTTTTACCACTATGCATATTACGTTACCTGTGATGACACGAGCCCTTTTTGCATTAGGACAAGGGTTAAAAAGTCATCCCATATTGCTCTTTATTATGCATTGTATAGCTATAGTAACAATGGTTTTTGCATATCGTCAGCATAGTATAAAACGCAAAGTACATCGTTGGCTTTGGCAATTGGCTCACCAATACCAATGGATGACCTGCATTTATTATACAAGTATGCTGAAGGTATGGGCTCTTTTGTTAGATTCTGGAATTTCTATTATTCATACTATGAATATTACAAGACATTTGTGGGGAAATATTTATGGTGCCGAATGTAGTGAGAAAGTAGAGGGGAAATTATTAACAGGTTATTCATTTGAAGAAAGCTTGCGCACGGAGAATATTGGAACCCCTTTTATATGGCAAATGATTTCTATTGGAGAAGAAAGTGGAGAACTCGTTAAGATGCTAAATCATTGTGGAAATTATTATGAATCTATACTTTCGAAATATATCGCTCGCTTGGAGCGACTATTAGAGCCCATCTTACTAACCATAATGGGGGTTGGCGTAGCCGTTTTAGTTATATCTGTTATGTATCCATTGTTTACATCTATTGCAAAATTAGGAGGTCAGTAGTCATAGTCATAAAATTATCTTACAGAATTAATATGATAAAAGGAGGATATTATGAGTTCTGTTATACATCTTGTTTATGGATTAAATCATAGATTAGAAATATGCGGTCAATGGATTGTAGAACATCTACATATTTCTAGCATCCGAGAAAACATTAATAAGTCGAAAAAAGGTGGATTTACGCTTGTTGAGTTAATGGTTGTTGTAGCAGTTATTGCTATACTAGCAGCTATTGCGATGCCACAATTCTTATCTGCTGCTGATAAAGCACGAAGTGCAAAGGAAACCGCAGATATTCAAATTATTAAAAATGCCACACAACTCTATATGATCGATAAAAATGTGGATACACCACCTACTGTAGAAAATCTATATAAAGAAGGTTATCTTACAGAACATGTTAAAACAGCAAAAGATAAAGAATATACCATTACATATGAAGCAGTTAATGGTGGTACAGCAAAGACGGTTGTAGTTAAAGCTCCTGATACACCTTAATTAGTGTTGTTATCTAGTTTGTAATATTTAATATAACTACAGTTAATTTTATGGAAGGGCAAAGTATGAAAGGGACTCATTATGTAATAGGACTTATCATATATATATTATCCATAGTTCTACCTATTATAGTTTCAACACAGGCAATATCCATCATTCACGTTGCTTTGTATGCGGTGTTTTCACTCATTATCATAGCAGGTGCTACCATCGATATGTATTACTATATATTGCCTGATGAAGGAGCATTAATACTTGTTATAGGTGGTATTTTGTATAGTTTTATAAATGATAAGTCTATATTTACAACCATTATAAGTGTTATGAGTGTAGGCGCTATTACATATGGGCTTCGCCTTATTAGTCATAAAGGATTTGGACTAGGTGATGTGAAATGGTTTTCTGCTATTGCTATGTGGCTTACACCATGGGAGATTATATGTTTCTTTTACGTAGCTTTTTGTGTTGGTTCTCTCTATCTCTTTCTAACAAGCTATCGTAATCGATATATTCCATTTGGTCCCTTTCTATGCTTTGGTGGTTGGTGTGCCTTACATGGCGGACCCTATATGGAGGTGTTGTATCAATGGTTAAGGCACAACCTATTCATTATCAGTTTGGCTCTTTATTAGCTGAGTGGA
>CAKPXR010000019.1 GCA_934202215.1 uncultured Veillonella sp. | reverse complement strand
TTTTGTCAACACTATCCTACAATATTTTTGATGAATTCTTCTTCATCTTTTAATGTTGTAGATTCTTTATGTCCTGGATCGATAATTAAATCCTTTGACAATGTTAATATATGCTTTAAACTAGTGACTAAATCCTCTGGATTACTCTTATAGTTATCGGTATTTCCTACATTTTGTTTGAATACAGTATCCCCAGAAAATAGATGTCCTTCTATTTCAAAACAAACAGAACCAGCACTATGACCAGGTGTATGATGGACAATAATTTCAAAAGGTCCCAATTGTAGTTTACCTGTTACTAAATTGTTACAATTAGTATACATTTTCCTCTTGTAAACACTTGGTCTGCGACGAATTAATTGTAACAATTCTTGATCTAAAGGATGTAAATAAGCAGGAATATTATAATGCTCACACACCTCATCAAGAGCTGATACATGGTCACAATGACCATGTGTTAAAAGAACTGCTATAGGCTCAGAATCCCCTACCATTTCAATGATATGCTTACTATGAAATCCAGGATCAATTATTAAAGATTTACCATCTTTAACGAGTACGTAGCAATTCGCTTTATAAAGCCCTAGAGGGCGTTTTATAATATTCATATTATTCGCGCCCTCCTATAGGATACGATACCGCTTGGAAGGTTGTTTTTTAATAAAATACCCTTCCCAGAATTGAGGATGAAGCATAACAAGAATGGTAAATAATTCTAAACGCCCTAATAACATGTCTGCTATAGCAACACATTTAGCACCATCGGACATAGCACCAAATGAATCTGTGGGACCAAACCCACCAAAGCCAATGCCTACATTACTAAGAAAGGCTGTTATAATTTGCATAGCATCATAAGTAGACATTCCCGAACAAGTCATAAGGAATACAGATATCACATAAATCATTAAATATAAAAATAAAAATTGATGTGTCATCTGTATCCACTTAGTAGGCATTGGTTTACCATTAATTCGAACTACTTGTACCATTTCAGGGTGAATTGCTTTTCTTAAATAAATAATGCTACTCTTAATGAGAATAATGAGCCGAATAATTTTTACGCCCCCTGTTGTAGAACCACTACAACCACCAAAAAATGATGAAATAAAGAGCATCATCTGCGCAGCTGCTGGCCATAAATCATAATCACTAACAGCAAACCCACTACCAGTTTGAATCGATACAAGATTGAACGCCGCATCTCTAATAATTTGTATTGGATTATCCATAGATGATTGTAAAGCCAAAGATAGTGCGATTATGATTATCCCTATTAATACAACAAGCCAATACATGCGTGTTTCAAAATCATCAATTAAAACGCGAATCCCTTTTTGAAGTGCATTGTAATATACTGCAAAATTACCACCAGCAAGTATCATGAAAAATATAAATACAAAACAGATATAGTTGCTAGATTCATATATAAATGTACCTGCAGATGTAGGCGCAAAACCACCCGTAGCAATAATGGAAAATGCATAATTAAGTGCATCAAAAGGATCTATACCACCAGCCCATAGCATAACGAAACAAATAGCGGTAAAAGCAACATATAAGCGCCAAAGTTTTGTAGCCATAGATTGAATACGAGGCATAACTACACCTGGTTTTGGTACTGATGCTTCTGCATTAAACATATGAGCTGCGTCAGCACCAAGGTTATTCAAGAAGGATAAAATTAGGACAATAATCCCCATCCCACCAATCCAGTGCATAAGACCACGCCATAATACAAATGTATTCGGTAAATCATCTACACTATTAATAATAGTAGCACCAGTTGCCGTAATCCCTGATGTCGCTTCAAATAGTGCATCAAATACATTGACTAAGATACCACTCCCCAGAAATGGTAAGGAGCCTAAGATAACGGTTAATATCCACGTAGCTGATACTACTAAAAACCCATCCCGGAGACTAAAGCTTTGAGTTTCTTTGCCATAATAAGATAAAAGTCCACCTAAGCCGAATGAAATACCGGTAGTAATCAAAAATGACCAATATGCAGTTTCAAATACTACACCATATATAAAAGGAATTAATGTAAAAATCCCAAATATATATAATAGCCGCCCCACTAAGGACATGACAATTTGAATGCGCATAGTCCCTCCAAACTAGGTTAGATATTTAAGTAATTTACTTACTGATTCAGGTAACGCAAAGAGAACAATGTGATCTCCATCTAAAATCTCAGTATTACCACGTGGCACAATAGCTTCATCACCACGTAAAATAACACCAACTAAAGCCTTTCCTGGTAAACGTATATCTTTCAATTTTTTACCGGCCACCGGTGATTCACTTGTAATAGCAACCTCAATAGATTCCGCTTTCCCACCTTCAAAAGTAGAGATGGATAAAACCCCTTCTCCGCTTCGAACAAAACGTAAAATTTGACTAGCTGTAAATAAACGTGGAGAGAATACGACATCAATGCCTACTTGTTCCATAAGCATAATGTACTCAGGTCGACCTACTCGAACCACAGTCTTAGGAATCCCCATATGCTTTCCTACAAGGGCAACTAATAGATTGAGTTTATCATCATCTGTAAGTGCAATGATAACATCACTATCAGCAATTTCTTCTGCTTCTAAAAGGTCAAAATCTGTAGCCTCTCCGTTAATAACCATTGATTTATCTACAAGATTAGCTAGCTGTTCACAACGGTCAAAATCTTTTTCAATAACTTTTACAGAGAATCCAGCTTGTTCTAAAAGAACTGTTAAATTTCTACCTAATAAACCAGCCCCAATAATAACTGCCCGTTTATAGAATGTATTATGATTATGGAACCAAAGATTTTCTACCTCTTCAACAGATTCTTTCAATCCTAAAAAGAAAACACTATCATCAACTTGTAAAACACTTTCACCATGTGGAATAATCATTTCACCATAGCGTAAAACACCTACTAGTAAGACACCTTCAGGGAATTTAATTTCTTTTAAAGGTTGTCCTATTAATGGAATATCATCTGTAATCTTAAATTCCATGAGACGCACAGAACCTTGTCCAAATTCCTCAACATCAATAGCTGATGGTGTTTCTAAAATTTGTAAAAGCTCTTGAGCCGTAACCATTTCAGGATTGATAAATAAATCTATCCCTAGTTTAGAACGCATCTCATCATCCATATGTTCTGCTACAGTATTATCTCGAACACGAGCAATCGTTGTAGGAACACCTGTCATTTTAGCTACAGCACAGGATAGCATATTTACTTCATCGGAATCAGTAACAGCGATAAACATTCCTACATCATCCATACCGATTTCATTCAGTAATTGTATATCACTTCCGTTACCTTGAACAAGGCTAACATCTAATGTGTTTTCAAGATTTTGTATACGATCTGGCGAGCGATCGATAACATACACATCATGATTATCTTGTATCAAGCGTTGTGCCAAGGAATAGCCAACCTTACCAGCACCTACAATGACAATTTTCATCGTCTTTATTCCTCTTCTTGTGATTCATTACTAACGGGAGGTGTCCATTGACGTCCTATTTCAGTTAATAATGTCCAACCATCATCTTGAACAATCTTTTTCTCTTTCATCAAATGCCCTAAAGCACGTTTAAACGCGGCTTTGCTAATATTAAACTTATCTTTAATCAACATAGCAGAAGATTCATCGCTATAGGGCATCTTACCGCCACGGTTTAGAAGATACTCCATAATAATATCCCCATCAGAAATGAGAGCCTTTTCCTTCGTAGGGCGCATAGATACATTAATACGACCATCATCACGTTTAAAGGTAACACGACCTTCAACCATTTCTCCGACCTTTAATTTTCGAGTCATTTCTGAACGATGTAAAAAGGCTATCCAACGTTCTGGAGTAATAAAGAATGCACCATCACTAGTTAAGTTATAAATAGCACCCTTTACTGTTTGCCCAACTTTAGCCTCTGTTGCAGACTTAGAAGCACGACGCATTTCATCATCTACATCCATAGATACTGCAAATCGACCAGATTTATCAGTATACAGGCGGACCCAAACCTTCTCACCCACTTGAGGTCGGCCACGCATCTCAGCATGAGGCATAAAAATACCACGTTCAGTGCCAACCTCAACGAAACAACCAAAGTTTGTAGTGTTAATTACCTCAACATAACCAATTTGCCCAACCTTCATCGCAGGTAATCGCATAGAGGCAGTTAAACGACCTTTTGGATCACGATATAAAAATACCTCTACATCATCACCAATGGCAACAGGAGATGTTTGTTGATCCTTATGAAGCAAAATATCATCATTTGTATTGCCTGTTTGACCATCTAGAAAAGCCCCTTGGTCACTAGTACGCAATACTTTTAATGTGGCAATTGTATTTTCCAACAATTCAGTAGCCATATTATACTCCTTCAAATGGAACTCGAACTGCATCATTCCACAACTCTTCTAAACCGTAGAATTCACGCAATTCATTACCACCAAAGACATGACAAATAACATCGCCAAAATCAAGTAAAACCCATTCGCCTTCGCGATAACCTTCTCTATGATTTACTGTCATACCCAGTTCTGCTGCTTTATCTTCTATTTCATCTGCAATACTTTGAGATTGCTTAATATTGTTCGCACTAGCAATTAGAAAGTAATCACCTAACATAGATACACCTTCTAAATCAAGGATTTCAATATCTCTACCTTTTTTATCAAAAGCAGCTTGTGCTAACTGTAATACGATTTCTTTAATTTCTTCTTTATTTTTCATACTATTCCCCTTTTACCGTTTTCTTGCTACTCTCATCACCAGGTTCTGTTGGCTTTGTAATAGTACCACCATTATGTTCTGATTCAGGTGCAACCTTAGCTGTACTATTTGTTGGAGCTGTTACAAATTGTGTCATTTCATTAGCTGGTAAATTACCCATCGTAATGCCTACTAATCGTTGTGCTTCCGTTGGATTTACCTTCCAATATGTCATATCGCCTACTAGCTCTTTTTCTCCAGGAAGAATGTAGAAATGGATTTCTTCCTTATTGATTTTGCTAGCGTTGTACACAAGCTTAATAGCATCTAATGTAGAAATATTGCTATCATAATGATCCCAAATTCGCCAAATATGCCATGCATTTGTTAAGAAGAATGCATTATGCTCTTCTTCTACCCAAAGTTTTAAAAAGCGTTCTTGTCGTTGTACACGTGTAAATGTATCATGTTTTGGATCAGAATATCTTAAATAAGCCAATGCTTTATTACTATCTAATGTTTGATAGCCTCGTTGCAAATCGATATCTTTATTTCCGTCTGCATCTACGTGTTCCATAGTTTGTTCTACATAGATTTGTTGATTTCCTAATACATCATTCGTCTTTTTGAAAGCATTTTGGTTAACGACAACATAATATGGTATAGAAATATGGAACATATCTTCAATAACAGCTTTTGTTAAATCAATACCACCTTTTTCATAGATGCTATTGAGCATTGTTGCATCAGTCTGATCTCTGTTATCAATTTTACTATTACTAGGAATGCCAATAACATCCATTGTCTTTTGATCTAAGTTTATGGATAACAAGAATAAGCTATCACTTTGACTCGGATTATTATCATCAGTACCAACAACAAGAATATATAATGGTTTATCTAAGCCTTTTTGCTCTACAGATACCGTATTACCATCTTGTTTATTTCCATTATCTCCAGATGTATCAGTTGATTCGGTAGTACCTACAATAGCTCTATATGCATAGGATACGCCAGTATATAAACCGTATCCTATACCGCCAATTAATGCTATTACTACAATAATAGCTAATATAATTCTAGGCCATTTAACAGATGACTTTTGTTGACGTCTTCTTCTTCGACGGCGAGCTCTTGCTCGTTCACGTTCTTCCATATATAAACTCCATTATTTACAAGATTGTAATACATCATTACGACCAAGTATGGTCAAAGGATAAATAGATTGTTTTTGCTCTATAAGATGAATAATAGTATTATCAAAACCAAGCAATACAGCTTTATCTAAATTTTGTTCTGCTACTTTACGCAATTCATCCACACCTGGGAAATCTCGATTAGGTTCTATATAGTCTGCTAAGAATATAACTTTATCTAGTTTAGACATATGTACCTTACCAGTCGTATGAACTCTAATGGCTTCCAAAACCTCAGAATCAGATATGGAAAATTCTTGTTTAGCACGAATCATACCGGCTAATCCATGTAAAAGATTACCATTACTTAATAATTCTTGGTCAGCCTCATAGGATTCAGTACTAACTAGATTTTGCATTTCCTTCAAAGGAAGCTCTTTTGCACAATCATGCAACAATGCGGCTAATCTAGCTTTTTCCACATCAACGCCATAAAGCTCAGCTAAATGAGTGGCTGATTCAACAACGCCAAGAGTATGCTTAAAACGTTTTTTGGTCAACCATTGACTCACGCTAACTTGTATTTCATCAAATGATAACATCCTTTATTCCTTCCCATAAATATGGTTTTCTTCTATATACTCCACTACACATTTAGGCAACATGTACCGAACAGTTTTTCCAGAACGTAACCGCTCTCGTAAATACGTAGCAGATAATTTCATCTCAGGAACCTCCATAAGATGTATTTTTTCTCGTGCTTTTGGTCCTAAAATATCTAATGTTTCATCAATAGCACTAGATCCATCAGGTCTTGTAGCGCCAATAAAGTGGACCTCATCTAATAATTCCTCAATAAATTTCCACGTTGGCAACGCACGAATTGTATCCGTTCCAGCTATAAAGTAAAATTCAACATTTGGTCCATATATAACCTTAAAATGTTGAATCGTATCAACCGTATACGAAGGGCCTTCTCGACGCATCTCTACATCAGAAATTTCAAAATTTGGATTATCTGACACGGCTGCTGCAGTCATAGCATATCGATGATGACTATCTATTACATCATGTTGCTTATGAGGTGGTATCCGTGCTGGCACGAAAATAACCTTATCAAGGTTAAAGCTTTCGCAAGCCACCTCAGCAATCATTAGATGCCCTAAATGGATAGGATTAAATGTTCCACCTATGATACCTATACGACGTTTCTCTACCATAATAATGTCACACCCTTAATGACAATGACACAAATAATGATAAATAAGAGCAGTGCTTTTCCATAGGATAACCATTCGTATCGACCTTTAGGGGTCTGAATATATCTGTAGTATGCCCTTATTAAGTAATATACTGTCTTCACTTTCGAACTTGGCCTTCTCCAAATACAAAGTATTTATATGATGTTAGTGCTTGTAAACCCATTGGTCCACGAGCGTGGAGCTTTTGAGTACTAATACCGATTTCAGCACCAAAACCAAATTCAAAACCATCAGTAAAACGCGTTGAAGCATTATGATACACAGTAGAACAATCTACTAAGTTCATGAATACTCTTGCACGCATCGGTTCATCTGTTACGATAGCCTCAGAGTGATGTGTAGAATAACAATTAATATGATTAATGGCTTCTTCAAGATTTTCAACAATACGTACATTTAAGTCCATATCGTTATATTCAGTATGGAAGGAATCCTCTGTTAAAGGAATGGTATTCTCCATATAATGAGCCACAGCTGCATCGCCGTGAATTCGGACGCCATATTCTTGTATAGCCTTATCTAGACGTGGTAAAAATTCACCGGCCACCGCTTGGTGTACTAGCAATGTTTCCATAGAGTTACATACAGACGGACGTTGCACCTTTGCATTAATTGCAATTTCTAATGCCATATCGAGATTAGCATATTCATCTATATATGTATGACACACACCACTACCCGTTTCAATAACAGGAATACTACTTTCCTCTACAACACGACGAATCAGTCCAGCTCCACCACGAGGAATAATAACATCAATATATTCACGTTGGTGTAATAATACACCAACCATATCCCGATCAAGAACTTCCACAAGTTGAATAGCATCTGGTGTAATACCTAAAGATTCTAAGGTATTCCGCATAATAGTCACGATAATTTGGTTGGTATGGAATGCCTCTTTACCACCACGCAATATCGTAGCATTCGACGTTTTTAAACAAAGAACACCAGCATCAATTGTTACATTTGGACGAGCCTCAAAAATAATACCAATGACACCAAAAGGTACCGCTCTTTTTTCAATAGTCAAACCGTTAGGCCGTAAAATTGTTTCTATAACCGAACCTACTGGACTTTCAAGAGCAGCCACTTGACGAATACCTTCAGCCATTTGAGAAATGCGGCTAGGTGTCAATGTTAATCGATCTATCATGGTTTGAGGCACATTATAATCGCCAGATTTATCTAAGTCTAACTTATTAGCAGCCATGATTTCATCGGCTTGTGCTTCTACAGCATCAGCGATTGCCAATAATGCAGAATCTAATGTACCTTGATCAATTTGAGCTAATTCAAAGGATGCCGCTTTAGCTCTTTGCCCCATATCTTTACAAATTTCTTCATACTGGTTCATAGGATATCCTCAATGTAATAAAACTAGATTATTACGATGTACTGCTTCATCATAGGTTGTATTAATACCTAAAATTTGAGCTATATCATTTGTATTATGACCTTTAATGGCCTTCATATCTTCGATGCCATAGTTGATAAGTCCACGGCCAATTTCTTTACCATCATGATAAATAGAAATTGTATCACCAGGTCCAAATGCCCCATCTACATCAATAATACCTGCTGGTAAAATACTCGCTCCTTTATCTAATACGGCACGAGCACAACCATTATCAATAGTGATTGACCCTTTCAATCGTTTACCAAAGGCAAGCCAGTGATGTTTTCCTGATAAGCCAGCATCATGCGCTTCAAAGAGAGTACCAATTTGTTCGCCCTTACATACACGACGAACAGAATCTTCCACTTCACCAGATGTGATTACCATCGGTACACCAGAGTTTGTGGCCATATGAGCCGCTTTAATTTTAGTATACATACCACCAGTACCCATGTTAGATCCTGCTCCACCTGCAATAGCATAGGTTTCATCAGTAATTTCAGAAACTGTTTCTATTAACGAAGCATCTGGATGAGTTGCTGGATTAGCTGTATATAATCCTTCAATATCGGACAAAATAATGAGCAAATCAGCATCTACAATACCTGCAACGGTAGCAGATAAAGTATCATTATCACCAATTTTAAATTCTTCAATGGCAACCACGTCATTCTCATTAATAATAGGAATAACATTGAGTTGCAACAACGTATGTAATGTATTACGCAAATTAAGATAACTATGGCGACCAGTACTATCTTCTTTTGTTAAAAGGATTTGACCTACTGTACGACCATATTCACGAAACATACGCTCATACATATGAATGAGAATACCTTGTCCTACGGCTGCAGCAGCTTGTTTTAATACAAGGTCTCTAGGTTTTTCCTTAAAGCCTAATGGTGCCAGTCCAGCGCCTGTTGCCCCTGAAGAAACAAGGATAACCTCTTTACCTTGGTTAGCCAAATCAGATAATTGGCGAACTAATCGCTCAATGCGCTCTAAGTTTAAATGACCATTAGCATAACAAAGCGTACTACTGCCTACTTTAACTACTATTCTTTTTGCGTTGATAATAGCACTGCGCATAGAATAACCTCCTAAGGCTAACAGGTTATAAAAACACCCATACAATACATGTTAGTAATATGACGATTTATTTAGGTAGAATAATTTTTGGTTCTTTTTTAGCTTTATATAAAACACCATTAAAACCAATGACTTGGACTAATTCAGCACCAAGCATATCAGCTAACTCTTGGAAAATCGTCTTATCTTCAGGGCTATTGTTGTGTAGTTTCACCTTGATTAACTCACGAGCCATTAATGCTGCACGAGCACTATCAATAACACTATTCTCTAAACCATTTTTACCAATTTGAACTACTGGTGGCATTGTTGCTGCCAAAGAACGTAAATACCGTTTTTGTTTTCCTGTCATTATTACTCCTACTCTTGGAATGTAAAGCGTTGATCACCAATCACAACTTCATCACCGTCTTTACAACCTTTTTCTTTCAATTTAGCATCCAGCTCCATAAAACGCCAAATGCGTTGGAATCTACGAAGAGATTGATCATCACTTAAATTTGTCATTGCCACTAAGCGTTCAATACGTTTACCTGTAATATAGAATGCAGCATCATCACCACGTGTAATAACGAATTCCACATCTGGTTTTGCTTCGTATACTACTGTATCATCAGTTGCTTCAGGTTCTGGCTCATAATTTTCTACATAGTAGTAAGCTCGTTCCATGAGATCTGGTAAACCTTCACCGCTTAATGCATTGATAAGGAATACTTCATATCCTTTATCTTCAAAATATTTTTTTGTATCAGGAATTGTTGTATCATCAAAGACCATATCAATCTTGTTGAGTGCAACAATTTGTTTTTTATTGGCTAATTTTTCAGAATATTTACGAAGTTCTTCATTAATAGCATCAAAATCAACCTTTGGATCCCGTCCTTCCATACCAGATACATCAAGGACGTGAATTAAAATATTAGTCCGTTCTACGTGACGCAAGAAGTTATGTCCTAAGCCAACACCTTCGCTAGCCCCTTCAATAAGGCCAGGAATATCAGCTAATACAAAACTACGGTCTCCAGAGATTGTTACTACCCCAAGTACAGGTGTCAATGTAGTAAAGTGATAAGCAGCTACCTCTGGTTGAGCTTTAGAAACCTTACGCAAAATACTAGACTTTCCAACAGATGGATAGCCTAATAGACCAACATCTGCCAATACTTTAAGCTCTAGTTGTAACCAGAACTCTTCACCAGGTTCACCCTTTTCTGCAAAGGTTGGTGCACGATTAGCGCTCGTTTGAAAACGAGCATTACCACGACCACCACGACCACCTTTAGCAATAACAAATGTATCACCATCGTTAATGAGATCACAAAAAACTTTGCCCGTTTCTTCCTCTTTAATTACTGTACCCAATGGAACAGGAATGATAAGAGGTTCAGAACCACGACCATGTTTGTTGGAGCTTTCACCATTACCACCGGCAGGTGCTTTGAACTGACGTTTATATCTAAAGTCTACAAGAGTATTAATATTCTTGTCCGCTTTAAAAATAATATCCGCCCCTTTACCGCCATCACCGCCACTAGGACCGCCATTTGGCACGTATTTCTCACGGCGGAAGCTAGACATGCCGTCCCCACCGTCACCGGCCTTAACAAAGACACGCGCTCTATCTATAAACATACTTTGACTCCTATGCATTATTGCTGTAATAACTCTAATGCTTTTTTAATTTGAATATCATCCAATGTACTAGATGGATTTACACCTTTTGGTAAATCCAATTCTACATCAGGTTTAATACCAATGCCGTCAATAACACGGTCATTTGGTGTATGGTATTTGGCAATAGTTACCTTAACACCTTCATTATCAAGGCTAGGGTAAATAGTTTGAACTGTACCCTTACCATATGTATTAGTACCTAAAATAGTACCTAGTTTACGGTCTTGAATAGCACCAGCTATAATTTCAGATGCACTAGCAGACCCTTTGTTAACAAGAACTACCAATGGCATAGCTACTTCTGGACCATTAGACTTATAAACATCTTTTTTCCCAGCTCTATTTTGTACGGTAACTAGTGTGCCTGGAGGCATAATATAGTTAGAAATCTTTTCTGTAGTAGATAATAAACCACCAGGATTATCTCGAAGATCTAAAATTAATTCCTGCATACCTTGAGATTGTAATTCTTTAAATTGTGTTTCGAAATCATCAGCCGTATTTTCTGCAAATTGACTAATCCGAATATACCCTACTGTACTTGTGAGCATTTTGCTTTTAACAGTAGGTAACACAATGGATTCTCGCGTGATATCAAAGTGTAATTTTTCACCATTACGATCTATATCAAGGGCCACAACGGTACCAGCCTCACCACGAATTCGAGAAGATGCATCTTCTACAGTAATATCACTTGTAGATTGACCATCTATGGCAATAATATGGTCACCAGGTTTTATGCCCGCTTTAAAAGCTGGTTGTTCTTCCATAATACTAACTGCATATAAACCTTTATCATCATGCCCAAGAACCATACCTACACCGGCATAAGTGCCAGATGTTTGCATTTTCATAGATTTAAATTCGTCAGCATCTAAATAAATACTATGGGGCTCTCCCAAAGAGCCAATTAAGCCTTTAAGCATACCATCATAAAGGGTCGCTTTAGACATCGGTGTCATAAAGACTTGACTCGCAGCATAGTAGGCTACAAATAGTCTTGGTAATCCCCAGAATGAACCAGATAAATACCAAAACGTGAGCCACATAATAACGATGCCAGAGCCTATATATTTCAATAGGCTCCATAACACCTTACGTGTATCAAATTTCATATTATAAATATCCCATAGGATCCACAGGATCCCCACTTATACGAACTTCAAAATGTACGTGTGGCCCAGTACTGTTACCAGTGCTACCAGCATAGGCAATAACTTGACCTTTAGATACATCTTGTCCTTCAGAGACAGCAAGCTCAGAATTATGGCCATAAAGGGTGGACATACCATTACCATGGTCGATAACTACGGCGTAACCATAGCCACCCATCCAACCAGACCAAACAACAGTACCTCCATCAGCAGCATGAACTGGTGTACCTTCATCAACACCAATATCAATGCCGGAATGGTAGATAGTTGTACCAAAAATTGGATGTGTACGATAGCCATATGGTGAAGTAATTTCACCACTTACAGGCCAACCAAGTTGACCAGACCCTTGTACCCAAGAGTAGCTTGGTGCAGACTGTTGAGCCGCTGCTGCCGCCGCTGCTTCTGCAGCAGCTCGAGCAGCCGCACGTTCCGCTTGACGCGCTTTTAAGAGAGCTGTAATTTGAGCGGAAGAAGCATTAAGTTCTTCCACAGCTTGCATTGCAGTAGCGCGATCATTTTGTGCCTTCTGAAGAACCACTTCTCGTTCTTTTTTCTTTTGTTCAATTTCAGCTTGTTTTGCTACAGCAGCTTTTTCAAGCTCTACTAACTTAGCTCGAGATTGCTCAAGAGCTTGTTTACGTGCAGCAATTTCAGCACGTTCTTTTTTGATTTCATCGATTAACTTGATATCCGAATCAATGATGCGTTTTAAAATTTCTAATCGATTTGCAAAATCACTAAAATCTTTGGATCCAATAACAACATCTAAATAGCTTAGACGACCATTGATATAAATATCACGTACACGCTTATAAAAAACGGATTCTCGCCCTTCTAATCGTTTTTGTGCTTCTGCTAGTAATTTTTCATTAACAGTAATATCATTTTCGACTGCTACACGTTGCTGTTGAATAGATACTAACTGTTGTTGGGCCTGACGCAATTGCTCTTCAATTTGTCGCAACTGTTCAGATACACTAACAATGACAGTTTCTGCGTCAGCTTTGATAGAATTTTGTTGATTAACTTGTTGTTGAATTGAATCTAATTGATTCGTTAAATCCTCATCTTCTGCAACAATATATAGTGGTGTTCCCAGTACCACCATACCGGTTAAAATTGTTGCTACAAGACGAGATTTGATTGTGTTATATTTCATAAACATTACACCTTCATGTATTGTTTTAAAGAAATCGTACTACCAATAGCACCTACTACTATGCCACCACCTAAAATATAGATAGCCACATCATAGAAGAATGGGAACATTGGTACTAATGGGAAGAATGCTAAGGACTCAGAAACTTCCATAGTAATGAAATGGTAAAATTCACCTACACAAAGTACGGAGATTATAGCCCCTACTAACCCCAACAACATACCTTCGATCAAGAATGGCCAACGAATAAAATTATTTGTTGCACCAACATACTTCATGATGGCAATTTCTTTACGTCGAGCGAATACAGTCAAGCGAATTGTATTAGAAATAATGAATAATGTAGCTGCTGCTAGGAATCCGATTAGTACAATACCACCAATTCTAATAACTTGGGTAATACGGAATAGTTCTTCTACAATATCTTGACCATAATGAGTACTTTCAACACCTTGGAATGTAGTGGCTAATTTAGCTGTAGCCTTAACATCACTAGGGTTATCAAAGGTTAATACATAAGAATTTGGCAATGGATTTACATCGCCTAATGCATTTACTAATTGTTGTTGATCACCAAGGCGTGCTTTGAATTCTTTCATCGCTTGTTCTTTATTAACAAACTCTAAATGCTTAAGATTTGGTATAGCTTTAATTTGCTTACCTACCGCCATAATTTGATCAGTTGTTAAACCATCTTTTAAATAAATGCTCAATTGTACTTGGTTTTCTAAACTAGATGCCATGTTATTCAAATTGATAACACCGCAAAGGAATACGCCAAGCATAAATAGAGATAAAGCCACTGTAGAAATAGATGCTAACGTCATAAGACCGTTACGCTTCATAGATTTGAGGGCTTCTTTAAAAAAGTATTTCAATGTTCTAGGCTTCATTAATTTCTGCACCTCTCATATTATCACTTTGAACGCGACCATCTTTAAGACGAATAACACGTTTATTTAAATACGAAACAAGATCCATATTATGGGTAACCATAATAACAGTGGTGCCAAAATTATTGATATGCTTAAACAAATCTACAATACCTTTACTTGTGTCAGGATCTAAGTTACCAGTCGGTTCATCAGCAATAAGCACAGATGGACGATTTACAATAGCGCGAGCAATAGCAACACGTTGTTGTTCACCACCAGATAGATCCTCTGGTAAATCATTTGCTTTATCAATCAAACCAACAAGTTCTAGTACATGACTTACCTTTTCTTTAATTACCTTTGGTTTCTCTTCAATTACTTCAAGAGCAAAGGCAATATTTTCTGATACGGTTTTATTTGGTAATAAACGGAAATCTTGGAATACAACACCAAGTTTTCTACGTAATTTTGGAATTTTACTACGCTTTAAACGCGTAACATCAAAATCATCAACAATGACAGTACCAGAATCAGGTACTACTTCATGAGTTAACAATTTAAATAGAGTTGATTTCCCTGCACCGCTGTGACCACAAATGAGGACGAATTCGCCCTCATTTATAGTTAAACATACATCGTCTAATGCAACAGAACCATTATCATAGACTTTACTAACATTCTTAAATTCAATCATGGGGTCCCCTTTGATTATTTACGAGTGATTACACGTTTTACTGCTTCTACAATATCTTTTGCTGTTAAACCGTATTTAGTCATCAATTCTTTTGGCGTACCGCTCTCCCCAAATGTATCTTGTACACCAACGAATTCCATAGGAACAGGCTTATTAGCCACAACAACTTCAGACACAGCAGAACCAAGACCACCAATGATATTATGTTCTTCTGCTGTTACGATAGCACCTGTTTCAGTGGCTGCTTTTACAATTGCCTCTGCATCGATAGGCTTAATAGATGCCATATTGATAACACGAGCAGACACATTAGATTCAGCTAAAGTTTTAGCTGCTTCTACAGCAGGCCCAACCAAAGCACCACAAGCGATAATTGTTACATCAGAACCTTCTACTAATGTAGTAGATTTACCAGGTACGAATGTATAACCTTCGGCAGTTACATCATCAACACCAGCACGGCCTAAACGAACATATACAGGGCCTTCATAAGATGCAGCCCATTCAACTACTGATTCTGTTTCAAGTTCATCAGCAGGTACTACTACAGTCATATTAGGTAGAGTACGCATACAAGAAATATCTTCTAAGCTTTGATGTGTAGCGCCATCTTCACCTACTGTAATACCAGCATGTGTAGCACATACTTTTACATTCAATTTTGGATAACATACAGCATTCCGAATTTGTTCAAACGCACGACCTGTTGCAAACATTGCAAAGGAAGAAACAAATGGAATTTTACCTGCTGCTGCAAGTCCAGCGCCAACAGAAATCAAGTTTTGTTCTGCAATACCTACATTAAAGAATCGATCAGAACAGACATTTTTAAATGTATCAGTTTTAGTAGATTTAGATAAATCTGCATCTAATACGATAATATTTGTATTTTCTTTACCAATGCGAGCTAACGCATTACCATATGCTTCACGTGTTGCTTTACCCATTATTGTACCCCCATAATTTCATTAACAAAGGTTTCACCTTGCTCTGCGCTTGGTGCTTTACCATGCCAGCCTGCTTGACCTTCCATTTCAGTTACGCCTTTACCTTTTACAGTATGCATTACAATGCAAGTTGGACCGTCTGTGAAAGCTTTAGCAGCTTCAATAGCATTATGAAGTTCATCGATATCATGACCATTTACTTCAATAACATTCCAATTGAATGCTTTAAATTTCTCAGGAATTGGCAATGGAGAAAGAACTTTAGTAATATCCCCATCGATTTGAAGACCATTAAAGTCCACAAAAGCAGTTAAATTATTGAGTTTATAATGGCCAGCAAACATAGCAGCTTCCCACACTTGACCTTCTTCAAGCTCACCATCACCTAAAATAGAGTAAACGCGATAATCAGCATTGTCAATTTTGCCTGCCAATGCCATACCACATGCGGCAGAAATACCTTGGCCTAAGGAACCTGTAGACATATCTACGCCAGGTGTATGTTTCATATCAGGATGGCCTTGTAACATATGGTCAATTTTACGTAAATTCAAAAGTTCTTCTTTAGAGAAATAACCTTTTTCAGCTAATGTAGCATATAAAGCTGGAGCTGCATGACCTTTAGAAAGGACAAAACGATCTCTATTGGGAGCTTTTGGATTTGCCGAATCTACATTCATTTCTACATAGTACAACAAGGCCATCACATCAGCGATAGATAAAGAACCACCTGGGTGACCGGATTTTGCTGCCGTTACAGACTTAACAATACTAACGCGAATAGCTTTTGCCTTCTCTTGAACTAGTTTTTTAACATCTTGTGTTAATGTAGCCATAGAGACCTCACTTTCTGGATTGGATCCAATATATTAATAATCTTTAAGTAATGAAATAGCAATTTCTGCATTGCGCTGAGAGTTTATACGCAATGCTTCAATACGATCATAAGAGGATTGGTACTCTTCTCTGGAATATAGGAGCTTATGACATCGCTGATATAGTGCCTCTTCTCTAAGATGTGTCATAGTTCCTATTGGTTCTTGACCAATCATATGTAAGAAGCTTGTAATTTTAGGATCGTAGGAAATACCGATAACAGGTTTCCCCATTAAAGAACTAAATACTAGCGCATGAAGACGTATACCTATCATTAGGTCCACATTTCCAGATAAGGATACTTGCTCCTCTGTAGAGAATGGGCCTTCAAGAACAATAGCCCCCTTCGTCATATAGCTAGCAATAATTTTAGCTTCTTTTGTATCCTCAGGATGAGACATAGGGATGAATATAATCTCGACATTGTCCTGCTCCTGTAATCGGCTTAGCACATTGGCTAATGATTCTCGGTATTCTGTATCATCTTTCCAACTACGAACAGCAACGCCAATTCGTTTAGGATTCTCTAAAGATTTAGGTAGCTTAGATGTATAGCCTTCTAAAATACGTTTACCAATAGACAAATCAGCTGCTTGCATAGCCAAAACAGCATCAGCTGTAACCTCTACATCCTCAATTCCTAAGGATTCTAATTCAGATTTTGAAATAGAATCACGAACTGTAATGGTATCCACAAATCGCAATACAAAGCTAACGGCTCTACGTGTAGATGGACGATTTAACGGCCCAATACCTTGAGAATAAAGCATTACCTTTTTCCCCATCATTTTAGCTAAAGCCATAATGCTTAAGTAATAATATGTATTACGAATACTTGTAGCATCTTGTAAAAGGCTACCTCCACCACTGATAACTAAATCAGAATTGGCAATCGCCTTTAAAATACCAAATGCAGAAAATGTCCCCACTGCATGAATATTGTGCTTTTTGCTTGTCTCTGTAGGATTACCAGAAATAACAGTAATATGCGCATCTGCTTCCTCTTTGCGAATGGCATCGATAATCGCACAAAGCATTGCTTCATCACCAGCGTTACCAAAACCATAATAACCAGAGATAACAATATTACTCATGGTCAACCTCCCGAGCTTGGAACCATTGTGTTACATACATCATGAAACGTACTGCAATGATAAGAAGCAACCCTAAGAGAGCACCAATTAATAAACCATCATAGCCACGCATAATAGACATGAATACAGGAGTTCGAATATGACAGAATGTTTCAACCATAGAAGCTATACCAATAACTCCTACTATAGTTAATAAGAAATGAATCACTGTAGGCCATTTACGTAAGAATGCAAAAGTAGCCAACATTAATACAGGATGACCAATTATAAATTCTTTTTCTCTAGGTCTTGCATACATTGTATTTTCAAGGAATCGACGTAGCATGAGTTCAAATCCTGGTACAGGAACCCCAGCTGTATGGCCACTACGACCAACAAATACCCACGCTACACCACCAAGGGTTGCCATTACAAAAAATATGTAAAATTTAACATCCATCGTTAAGAATTCAACTACAAATTTCTTTGCTTCCTCTTTAGAATTAATCATACGGCCTTTCCACAATGGGAAACGTTGTAAATAGGCAATAATAACTAAAAGAATTGGAAGCACGAATGTTAATTTAACACCTCTAAAGATTGCAAATTCCATGAAGAATTTAGTATTCCCCAATAAAGATGCAATATACATTCCTCCAATAGCTGCAAACAATGCAGCAATTACGAGATAAAAAACTGCTAATACTGTTGATTTAATAGCACCTAATGGACGAGCTCCATCATAACGACGCCATTCTTCCATCAAACGAATCATAGCACCTACAGGCGCCATAACCGCACTAGATAAAGCCCAAATTTGAGTAATCAATGTACCGCTTGTAATAATAAATAATACTACAGATACAAGGGAAATACCAAAGAACGCTACTAATTGTGTATGTTTACGCATTGGAAGTAGCATTTGAACAACATAGACAAAAAGCGCAATGGCACCAATCATTGTAATGACTACTAATAAAGGATTAGGAGTATAAGGAGGGTAAATATCCGCTGGACCAAATTCATAACCTTTAGTAGATAATTTTTCAGTAGTCATATCAATATAGTTAATAGTTGTTTGTAATACCGTTTCATTGTTTACACCTGTTTCGTACATAGGGAACAAATTAAACCGAATATTACGTTCGATATCACTAATATAGAATCGTTGAGCTGCTTCTTCAGGAGTAATTTTCTTTAATTCATCCTTAGCAATTGTATACACACGGCCCACACTATAATTATCTTTAGCCGCCATTTCCAAGAAACCTTGTTGTGGCTCATATTGAAGTTGGTTAACGGCTTCGATACCAACTAAAGGAATATGATTTTTATGTAACAGTTCTAATGTTTCATCCGTTAAGTTAGGAGCACCTAGGGCTTCTTTACCAGCAAATATCATGCCTGTTACATGTGGAATTCCTTCAAGACGCTTAAACACATATTGAAGATCATCAGATGTTACATTTCTATAATTTGTAGGACGAACTATAACATTGAATCCACGATTAGCAACTTCTTGAGCTTGTAACTTGGAAATACCAAGATTCATTTTTAGATAACTATCTGCAGTAGCACCATATAATTCAAGGACTGGACCAATACTAGTATTAAGCTCTTTAACTTTATCTTTACCAATACGATGATATAAGTCTTCGCGAATTTCTTTATAATAGCCTTCTTTACCAGAAATTAACGCTACATAGGTTGCACCGTGTTTAACGGATGCCCCATTAACACGGACTGCATCCATCTCTTCTGAGCTTAACACCTTAACTTGACCTGCATCCTTGGCTTTTTCTAAGGTGCGATCATAAATAGCAAATGCTGTTACACCTGCATTACGAAGCGCATCAAAAGCCTCTTGTTGACTGCGCTTTTCAAAGGCATTTGCTCTTAAAACAGCATCATAATCTACGATATTTTCAATATGATTTTGAGATTTTTCAATCTGATGGCGTTCAAATACTAAATATAAAGAGGATATAAGTCCCACTATAATACAGAGTATTAAAATCCAAGAGTACTTACTTTTTTGTGTATTCCGATGATTCACGATAAATCCTTTCTAGTTAAGTACAGGTTTAACTTTGATGTGAATTTCACCATTATCAACAGTTAAGCTTTCAGCTTTCACAGGAATTGGGAAGTTATTGAAGTTATAAATTTCTGTAGCCTCTAATACATTAGATGTCAAACCTGGGATAGTAGCACCATTAATGGTGAACTTCTTAGGTGCGAATAGTAAAGTATTATCCTTTAATTCTAAATTACCATCTAATTTAACAGATCCTTTAAATACCATACCTACATTCATCTTGCCTGTTAAACTAATATTATCTTTACTAATCTTTACTTGTACATCTTGAATTTCACTACCCGCTTGAGTACTTAAAAATGTTGCTAAATCTTCATTAGTCACAGTACCATCGATACTAGAGCTACCAGCACTTACTACATCAATGTCTTGACTAGCCAATAATGAAATTGGATTCACAAGAATTTGTGTTGCATCATACTTAAAGTTTGCAAAGTTTAATTTACCAAGTTTTACATCATTTAAGGACCCATACACATGATCAGCTTCACCATAAAGTAATTTGAATCCTGGTTGAGATTCGACATTTACCGTTTGAGCAGATGGTTTTAGTGAATCATTAAGTTGTTTTTCAATACGAGAACTTATATAAGAAGGTAATAAAAATTGAGTTGCTGCTACTAAAGCAATAATCAGAACTACTAGGAATAGTAAAAACTTTTTCATAAGAACTCCTAAATTGTTAAATTCGCTTCTTTTTTCAAGAAACCTTCCATAAATTGATCTAAATTACCATCCATAACGGATTGTACATTCCCTGTTTCAACCCCTGTACGATGATCCTTAACGAGATTATATGGGTGGAATACATACGAACGAATTTGACTACCCCATTCAATCGCTTGATATGTACCACCAATTTGCTCTTTAAGTTCTGCTTGTTTTTCTAATTCTAATTCAAATAATTTGGCACGCAATAAACGTAATGCTTGTTCCCTATTTTGCATTTGAGAACGTTGGGTTTGACATTGTACTACAATACCTGTTGGTCTATGCGTCATACGTACAGCAGAATCTGTTTTATTAATATGCTGACCACCAGCACCGCTAGCTCGATATGTATCTACTTGTACATCTTTCATATCAATATTAATTTCTACTGTATCATCAATCTCTGGCATTACATCCACAGCAGCAAAGGATGTATGACGACGTGCCGCAGCGTCAAATGGTGAAATACGAACTAGACGATGTACACCCTTTTCAGATTTCAAATAGCCAAAGGCATTTTCACCTTTAATTAAAAATGTAGCAGATTTTGTGCCGGCCTCATCGCCTGGTTGTTCATCCATCAGTTCAATAGAGAATCCTGATTTCTCAGCCCAACGCAAGTACATGCGAATCAGCATAGAACACCAATCTTGTGCCTCTGTACCGCCTGCACCAGCATGGAATGTTAAAATCGCATTATTAGCATCATATTCACCACTGAGCAATAAAAGAACCTCTTGTTTTTCTACAGTTTCTTCTATTTGTTGAATATAATCCTTTATCTCACCTTCTAGAGATCGATCTTCTTCCTCTATTGCCATCTCAAGCATTACATTAGCATCTTCAATATCACTAACAAGTTGTTTATAGCTTTCTACAGCATTTTTCAATTGTGTGGCTTCTTGAGAAATCTCACGAGCCTTGTCTGGGTCATCCCAAAATGTAGGGTCGCTCATTTGCACATCTAGTGTAAAGATTCGCTCTTCCTTCTGAGCGATGTTAAAGTGAATCCCTCATTCCATAAATACGCTCTTCAAGATTAGAAATAATTGGTTTTAAATCTTCTAACAATTTATGTTCACCACCTTTAACTTATTAGCTTATTACATCGATAAACTATCACCTTAATAAAATAGAAAATGGCCGCTGCCCAGAAGGGAATCCCATTGAGCAACGTGCCATTAACAAATCTTAATCTATGTTTTGTGGCTCCAACACATCTTCATGATGGGATTGTGCACCTTCTAAGTGGTCAACTGGTTCTTCAATTTCTTGAATCAATTGTGCACGAATTTTGTATAACGCCATAATTGTCTCATCTTGGATAGCAGCAATCATATTTTGGAACATATCAAAGGCTTCAAATTTATATTCCACCAATGGATTTTTTTGACCATATGCACGAAGTCCGATACCTTCACGCAACATATCCATATTATCCAAATGTTCCATCCATTTATTATCAACAACGCGCAACATAATGGCCTTTTCAAGTTGTCCAAACATAGCATCACCAAGCATATCAACGCGATCTTGGTACTCAGCATGAGCAATTTCAAGCAAACGTTCTAATAATTCTTGGCGACTATATTCTTCCATATCTTGAGAGGACATAATCTCTTCGGTTAAGAAATATTGACTTAAATGCTTATAAAGACCTTCATAATCCCATTCTTCTGGATATAATTTTTCATCTGCATAAGCATCTACAGATTCAGTAACAAGTTTATCAATCATTTCATTGATTGTGTCACGTAAGGATTCATTACGTAAAATACGACGACGTTGTTCGTATAATACTTCACGTTGTTGATTCATAACATCATCATACTCAAGTACATATTTACGAATATTATAGTTATGATCTTCTACTTTCTTTTGAGCTCGTTCAATAGATTTAGTAATTAAAGAATGCTCAATGGGTTCATCTTCTTCCATGCCAAGCTTATCCATAATGCCTGTAATGTTATCAGCACCAAAGATACGCATTAAATCATCTTCTAAGGACAAGAAGAATTGAGAGGAACCTGGGTCACCTTGACGACCAGCACGACCACGCAACTGATTATCAATGCGGCGACTTTCATGACGTTCAGTACCTAAAATAGCCAAGCCACCTAATTCAGGTACACCTTCACCTAGTGTAATATCAGTACCACGACCAGCCATGTTTGTAGCAATTGTTACCATACCCATTTGACCAGCATCGGCAACAATCTCTGCTTCTTTTTCATGATGTTTAGCATTCAATACTTTATGTGGTACCCCTGCACGTAATAACATATCTGAAAGCTCTTCAGATTGTGTAATGGATGTAGTACCAATCAAAATAGGTTGACCAGTTTGATGGCGTTCTACAGCATTACGTACTACGGCACGATATTTAGCAGCCTTAGTTTTAAAGATTTGATCTGGCAAATCTACACGGGCTAATGGTTTATTTGGAGGAATAGGTAATACTTCCAAACCGTAAATATCGATGAATTCTTTTTCCTCAGTTTTAGCTGTACCAGTCATACCAGCAAGCTTTTTATACATACGGAAATAGTTTTGGAATGTAACAGAAGCTAATGTTTGACTTTCACGTTCAACCTTCAAGCCTTCTTTAGCTTCAATGGCTTGATGTAAGCCATCAGAATAACGACGACCAAACATCAAACGGCCTGTAAATTCATCAACGATAACAACTTCACCATCTTTAACTACGTAATCCGTATCGCGATGCATCATAGCATAAGCACGTAGAGATGCTCCAAGTAGATGGTTTAACTCGATGTTTTCAGCATCATACAAGTTTTCAACACCAAGCATTTCTTCGACTTTTGCGATACCAGAATCAGTAGGTGCAATAGTCTTTTGCTTTTCATCAATTGTATAATCTTCATCTTTTACAAGATGAGGAACAATTTTAGCTAACTTGTAGTAATTATCTGTGGAACGTTGACCAGGACCAGAAATAATTAGTGGAGTTCTCGCTTCATCAATAAGAATAGAGTCAACTTCATCGACAATTGCATAATTTAACGGACGTTGTACCATTTGAGATACATCGGATACCATGTTATCGCGCAAATAATCAAAGCCAAACTCATTATTTGTACCATATGTAATATCGCATGCATATGCTTCTTTACGTTGGTTAAAATCGAGATTAGCCACAATAAGACCTGTAGAAAGGCCCAAAAAGTTATATAAACGACCCATTTGTTCACTATCGCGAGTAGCTAAATAATCATTTACTGTAACAACATGTACACCATCACCTGTCAATGCATTTAGATATACAGGCAATGTAGCAACTAATGTTTTACCTTCACCAGTACGCATTTCAGCGATATTACCTCTGTGAAGACAAATACCACCAATCAACTGCACATCAAAATGACGCATGCCTAACACACGTTTAGATGCTTCACGAACTACAGCAAATGCTTCTGGTAAAATGTCGTCTAACGTTTCCCCTTTTTGCAAACGACGTTTAAACTCATCTGTTTTTGCTACTAAGTTAGCATCACTTAATTTTACATAATTCGGTTCAATTTCATTAATATGATTAGCAATAGCACGCATTTTTTTTATTTCTTTTGCGTTATTATTGCCTAATAGCCTTTGTAAAAAGCTTAACAAACAAATCACTCCTCTATAGGACATCTTACATTATTTTATCTAATTTATTATAACGAAAATGCCTTGAATAGTCAAAGAATTCAAGGCATTTCACGATTATTTATAGTATTTTATAAAAAAGGTGGATGACTCAAAATGGTCATCCACCTTGGTATAATAATCGGCTGATTTAAAAGTAGAAAGGAGTTAGGATTATTGTCAGCCGATATTATAAGTTATTGTAATTCTGGCTCAATCAAACCATAGAAACCATCATGTCTGCGATATACTACATTCATGGATTCTGTTTCAGCATTGAAGAACATAAAGAAGTCATGCCCAATAAGATTCATTTGCAAGATAGCTTCTTCTACATCCATAGGACGTACTGCAAAGTGTTTGCGTTTTACAACTTCGATTGTTTCCTCTTCTACAGGAGATGGCAAAGCTTCTGGATGGAAAGCCTCTTGTTTTTTAAAACGTTTTGCCAAACGAGTTTTATGTTTGTGGATTTGACGTACAATCTTATCTACCACAAGATCAATAGCGGCATACATATCATCATTTGTTTCTACGCCACGAAGAACAATCTTATCAATGAAACATGTAAATTCTACAGTAGATTTATCTTTTACAACGGATAAAACCGCTTGTGCATCTAACTCATCATCGAAGTAACGAGTTAATTTACTCAATCTTTTTTCAATATATGCTCTTAAAGCACCTGTCACTTCAATGTTTTTACCTCTGATTGCTACTTTCATAAGTCAACACCCTTTCTAAAAATCATCCACAAAATATAAGTATGTAGTATTTCCACTTATTTTTCGTGTTATATTATTATTTCTACATCAATCTATAAAACTCCTTTTTTATAAATATCTTTTTTTATATTTTTTGAAAAAATATAAATCTTATTTTTAGACATAATAAAAAAACTCCGATATCATACGATACCAGAGTTTTGTTATATGTTACTTTTATGTACTTTTTAGTATGTAATTACGCTTTTACAACGTTAGCTGCCTGAGGGCCACGGTTACCATCAACGATATCAAACTCTACATTTTGACCTTCTGCCAAAGATTTAAAACCTTCATCTTGGATCGCAGAGTAATGTACAAATACATCGCTACCGTCTTCACGTTCAATAAATCCATAACCTTTTTCTGCACTGAACCATTTTACTTTACCTAACATGGTAACATCCTCCTAAAAATATATATATTGTCTTACTGTCTTGCACTACACTTGTATCATAACACAGCGTGTATAAAATTTCAAACAATAAGACTAGTACTTTTAATGAATATACAAATATGTTTTTTTAGAATTCAGTCCACCAATACCATGTAAAAGCTTTTATTTATCTGTATTATTAATATTTTTGAACAACATATAAAATTATTGTATATTTTTATAATCATAAAAATATACGAATTAAAAATTATTAATCTAAAAAATATATGTATAAAACATTTATATATCACAAATATTTATAGCAATAATCGTCTTTTACAGATTATTAAATACTAAAAAAAGCTTATTTAAAAGGGTTAAACAGGTATGACGTAAAAAGTTATCAAATATATTAATAGGTATAACTCGATTTATATATCAAAAAATTTAATATCGACAAATTCAGTTATTTTTAAACTCAACAAAAAAAAGAAGTAACCTCTAATTCTGATCTGCACCCATTTTCTTGGACAGATATAATTAAGCTACTTTTTGGGAATGAGTTCGGTATTCTACCGGACTC
>CAKPXR010000018.1 GCA_934202215.1 uncultured Veillonella sp. | reverse complement strand
ATGTTGGTAAATATATTTTTTATATTCTTAATGCTATTGGTGCCTTATTATTTTGGAATGATAAAAAAGAAGAGAAATAATGTTAGCTATATTCCTATAGCGAAGAAGTTTTAATTTAGCTGTTTTAAAACTGTTGGGGAACGTGTATTTTGATGTTGTTGTATTCTTGCAATTTGTAATGAGCAGAATTATAATAAAAGTGAAATTCATATATTATTCATGTTTTGAAAACGTAAAAAATGTATAGAGCGTTGTAAAGAGATTCAGGTTTTACTAGATAAATTTGAATCTTTTTGTGTTTATAATTAGGGTGTGTCTAAAAAGGGGCAAAATACATGAAAAAGGAATTACTTTTAACTACAATGATTATTGCAAGTGTTACTACAACAGGGTTTGCAACATCCAACTTAGATATTAGTGCTACCAGTGCTGCGCCATTAAGCATGAAGAATTCTATTGCTTATGGTGGAAATAACAAAGTTGAGAATAATATGTTCTCCCCTGTAAATAATATATTGCTCGGAGGCGACAAGAATACAGTTCGATCTTCCGCTAATGATACTATCACTTCTGGTAGTAATAATACTGCATCTGGCCCTGGTAGTATCGTAGCAGGTTGGTATAATACAAACTCTGCTACTCACAGCTTGGTAGTAGGTACTAGCAATACTGTTGGTGGTACTAATAATATCGTAGGCGGCTTTAACCATGCCAATAATGACAATGCGATTAATTCTTTATTAGTTGGTACACATAATAGCATTGACGGACATGACTCTGTGGCGTTGGGGAAGAATAATACCATTAAAGGTAATAATGGTTTAGTCGGGGGGACCGGTGCTAAGGTTCAAGGTAACAATGCTATTGCCTTTGGTGACAGTGCGAAAGCAACATACGATGATGTGTATGCTATTGGTCGTAACGCAGAAGCAACTGCTCAAAATACAGTTGCTATTGGTAACAATGCAAAGGCTAATAACTCAATGGGGACAGCGATTGGCTATAGTGCAACTACATCAAAGGAATATGGTATTGCCATTGGTACAAATGCAACTGTAGATGGCCTTGACTCTATTGCTATTGGTAAAGCAGCCAATATCAGCAAAGCTGGGAGCATTGTAATCGGCAGGCAGACAACTGCTGGTGAACTAGCAGTGTCCGTTGGTACTGATTCTGCAGCAATGGGCTGGGGTGGTACTGCAGTAGGTACTATTTCTAAGGCAAATGGAGTTCAATCTACAGCTATCGGTAACAATGCACAAGCATCTGAAACGTATTCCACAGCACTTGGCATATCTTCTGTAGCTTCTGGCAGAGCGGCTAATGCAATCGGCCTTTCTAAAGCGACAGGCTATGCATCTAATGCTATTGGTTTTGTAGCGGAGGCTTCTGGTAAAAGTGCTACTGCCATAGGCGATACAGCTAAAGCTCTTAATTCAAATTCCGTTGCCATTGGTACAAATGCGAAGTCTGCTACAGATAACAGCATTGCACTCGGTGCTAAGTCTGTTACTGACACAGCTGTATCTACTGGTTCCGGTGTCATCGGCGGCAGAACTTATAACTTTGCTGGTGGAAATGCGGTTGGTACATTGAGCATTGGTGATAGTGGTGCAGAACGTACGATTACAAATGTAGCGGCAGGCCGTGTATCTGCGACATCTACTGATGCAGTCAATGGATCTCAACTACATGCTATTAAGGATGTAGTAGATAATCATGAAAACCGTATCACTACGATAGAAGGCGATATTAATACATTAAATAATCGTATTATTAATGGCGGCGCTAATAGCTTAAATGAAGCTAAATCCTACACTGATCAACAAGTATCTAGCGTAGCAGCCGCTTCTGCAGCACTTGCTGGATTGCATCCATTAGATTTCGATAAACATGACAAATGGTCCTACTCCGTTGGCTTTGGTAATTATAAAAATGCTAATGCAGCGGCGTTAGGTGCGTTCTATCGTCCTAATAAAAACACTATGTTTAATGCTGCTACTACCGTTGGTAACGGCCGTAATTCTATTAGCTTAGGTGCCAATTTTAAATTTGGTAAAAGCTCTGAAGAGGTAACTACTGAAGATGCTACACAACTCAAAAAAGATATGAAAGCCCTATCTGAAAAGTATAATGAGTTAGAACGAAAATATACTGAATTAGCAGCTAAATTAGAATCTAAATAAGAATTCAAATAAGAATCTAAATAGTATGATTAATACTCCTACAAGATGTATCTTGTTGGAGTATTTTTTCTATTAAATATGAAAGTACAGTGCCTTTATGATAAGTATTCCATTTCAATGTGAATGTATAATACCGTTATGATATGTATTTCTTTTACATGTAAAAGTGCGTGCTTTTATTATAAGTATGTCTTAATAATGATATAATTAAGATACATATTGATATATATGTTCAGATACATATTAAGATTCATATTACATGTAAACGGTAATAGATAGGGGAGAGTCAATATGAGCTTTTACAATTGGATTCAAGAAAAACTATTTGATGAATACGAAGAATGGCGTTTGAGGAGTCCTGGTTCTAATGGAAACGGTTTTAATATAGTCGGAATAGATAATACCTTAAAGGCTATGCATGATGGATTTTATATGTACATGGAGTTATACCCACCTCATGCCATCGATGGATGTACAGCCATGAAAGCACGTGTAGGTAAAACGCAGGATGCAGTAGATTTATTCTTAGATATAGATGGCAAGACCTATCGTATGGCTGATGTAAGTTATCCTGATGCAGTGAAGATGATGCAGGCTTTTATGAAAAAACGCAGAGTACCTGATTATAGTTTGTGTGTAGAAGCAGTGTATCTAGATATTGATCAGATGCGATCTACATTTACAGAATTAGCAACGTTGTTGCTAGGCGATGCAAAACAAGCTAAATCGTTTATGTCCAAGGTAAAGTTGAGCTCCCTGGAAGAATTGGAAGATAGCTGGTGGAACTTCTATGAGAAACTAGTCTCTAAAGGGTATGCCGTAGAGTTAGACTGTAAATGTGAACTAGAGGATTTTATTTATTATGTACAGAAGTTAATAGATAATAAGTCTTTAGATATTAGCGAAAATCTAACTATTGATACAGCCGCACTAGATGAAAACCAATGCATTATGGACTGGTGTGCGGATCTTAATTCTACATGGGAAACCCATACGTTAGTAGGCATGGACATAGGAACAGATAGCTTTGTGCTTTTGGTGCTTTCACATGAGGAATTTAAAACAGCCCAAGAACTAGCAAAAGAGCTGTTACATAGAATTGATGTAGCAGAACGGTTGTGATGCAACCAGTTTGCACCATATAAATGAGATAAGAAGGAGAGAGGCATATGAGTATTGTACGTTTGCCAGAATATGAAGCAGAGTTTGAACCAGAAGAGTTTGAAATCTATGCATTGCCGCGCAGTGATGCGAATGGGGCTAGTCCTTATTTAGATAAGTACCATAGACCACTGGTGGACACCGATGCTATCCTAGATACTCGAACTGGTGTGCTTGACCGTAGCGAAGGCATTCTGACGTGGATTATTGAGGGTCTTGACGATAGATGGGGTTATTCTTTTGAGCCCCATGGGGTCTATAAATTATTAGTTAAGAAAGCAAAACCCTTAGAGGATTTGGGCTATATGCGCCCCTCTTGGAATAATCGCTATTATGTGCTTGAGGTGTTAGAGGAACATGCTAAACATAGCGAGTTAGAGGCCTTGTCGGCGTATTTGAAAACCCCTAAATACCTTCATACCGATAGGGGAGACTTCCTGTTAAATCGTGAGTATCAATATTACACAGCGAGAATTGATGATTATGCATTCACCCTTGATGTAGATGAGGGTTCTGATGAAAGCTGCACCCTAGCATTGGCTGCTTTCAATACAATCGATAATTTCAAAGCATTTGAACAACGAATTAGTACATATATTAGTGAGACCTTGTTAGAGCTCGCTAATTATTGGCTTGACAATGACGACCAAGACCCGATTACATCAGATGTATTTGCCAAGCGTATTACGATGGGAGAATTGGCGTTTCGTAACGATGGCACCATAGAGGTCTATTATGACGATGACGATATTTTCTGGGGCCACTGCATTATCGCTAATATTGATGCGGATGGAAATCCTGTACATGCGGATATTGCAGGATAATATTTTAACGGAGAGAGACGATGGAAGATATGTATAAATTAGTCAAAGATTTCTTTAGTCAGGATATGGGTTTAGATGATTTATTTGACTCAGAGGCTATTATTTGGATTGACTGGCGCGAGTATGACGAAGATGTAGTGAACTATTTTAATGATATGCTAGATGAGCCTATTGATATTCAAACCGTTAGCAATGGCAAGCCTTATGGTGACGATATTGTGCTCAAAAAGGGCGATAAAGAGCTCTTAATTCCTTACGGTGATGAGCAAGACCGGGATGTGACCATTAAATATTTCAATGACTTCGTTCAGCCTGATTATGAGGTGCGTTGGTTTGTTGAAAGCCTTGGAAACGATACGCTCGGATTTACCGTGCTTTCAGGGACAGAATGGGCCAATTTAGAAGATGAATTTGGTGCAGATGCAGTTCGTTACTATTTCGAGCTTATCGATCTTGAAAGTAACATGTTTAATCTCGATATGAATGAAGTTTCTGCATTATTGGCATTACGAGAGTCCTAAAGGAGTAGATAACATGGGCTATTTAGATATATTGCGAAATGATGCTAAGTTAGCTGAAGATTTTGATGCGTTGTTTGATTTTCGCTTGCTAGATACGTTGGAAGAACGTGATACCGCTGAAGGCCGGTGTACATTCTCCTTGCCTGGTATGACCTTTGCTGTTGATGGTGCTGGTGGTGAATATCATCTATTGGAGGACGGATCCATAGGATATTGGAGTAGCGAGGGTGCCGCCGGTCGCTTGGCTGAAAGTATGGACGATTTGTTTCATTTGATCGTTTTTAGTATTTGTTGGCATGATTACTGTGATTCACGTAAGTATACGGATATGTCAACACTTGAAGAATATGGTCAGAATAAGCAGTTAGATATTATTTCCTATTCACCAATGGAACTTTGGGAACCCATTGTGAAAGCTTTGCATATGCCCATAGACATGAAGCTTTCACCTATTTTACAAAAATTCTATGATGCAGCGCATCGTGAACCTGTATATGCGTGCTATTTCCATGAAGATGATGGAAGCGTTACAGAATCGGAACATCTATTTTTCTAGTATTTATAATTAATTCCTTCTATTTGCAGGTGTTACTATAAGGGTATATAGTATAGACATGTGATGATTTTAATCACATGTCTATATTTTTATAAGGAGGACGCTATGCAACACGTTCAAACCCGAAGTACTACATCCGCGTTAGTACTCACAGCCGTATTGATTGCCCTCGCTACATTGCTTACAATGTACACGAAAATTCCAGTACCTGGCATACGCGGCTATTTTAATGTTGGAGATGTCGTTATTATGACATCCGCTTTATTATTAGGTCGAAAATATGGTGCCTATATTGGTGCTATTGGACCAGCGCTAGCTGATTTATTCCTCGGCTACGCAGTCTTTGTACCAATCACTTTTGTGGTGAAAGGCATTGAAGGCTATCTTGTCGGTACTGTCTATAACCATAAGACAACTACTTCTGCTTTAGTGTCAACTATCGTGGGTGGTATTGTTATCGTAGCAGGCTACTTCATCGCTGAATACTTTGTATTCGATCCAGGCGTAGCCATTGCCGGTGTTTTGACAAACACCATTCAAGCTGTTATGAGCGTTATCGTTAGCATGATTCTTTATGCAATCTTGCGTAAACGCCTTGGGTAGTAAATTGACAGTCGCTAGAATTCAGACTATACTATAAGTACAAAAGAGCCAGTTAACGTGTTCTAGGCGTTAGGCTCATCAAAGGAATTGGAATTTGATAAACCTAACGTGTCTAAGTATTGCAGTACTTAGTCTTAAACGTTAGGTTTATCTTATTTTATAATCAAATAACTGATTATTTCTTAAGAATTAACACTACGAGGGTAGTGAATAAAAGGGAGACTCCATCAAGAGTCTCCCTTTGTTAGCTATAAATAGGCTAATATATATTAATAGATTTTTATTGTAGCTAATCTCTTAATTTAGAACATTTCGTTCTTCAAAGACCGCTTTCACCGTAAACAGTGCGTTCAGCACGCGTGGAAATCCCGCATAGGGGATGCAGTGGGTGCAGATCTCTACGATTTGCTCGGGCGTGATACCGACGTTGAGTGCCGCATTGGTGTGTACTTTCAGCTGAGCCTCGCAACCGCCCAGTGTTAACAGGGACGCGAGCGTAACCAGTTCCCGTTCCTTGAAATTCAGGTTGGGGCGCGTGTAGATGTCGCCGAACAGCTCGACCAATAAATCGGCTATGGCCGGTGAAATCTCTTGAATTGTGTTATACACCTCCTCGCCGTGCAGTCCGTCAATTTGTTTCAATGTGTTCATACCGATGTTAAAACGTGTTTCTTTCATAATTATTACCTCCGTCTAGACGTATGATATATGCTCGAGTATACTTGAGGTCAAGGTGGTGAAAGTATGAAAATCGGTGAATTTTCAAAATTGGTGGGACTGTCCATTTCTACATTGCGATATTACGAGGATCAAGGGTTCCTTCATATCGAGCGGCAGAACGGCATTCGCAATTACCATGCGGAGGATGTAGGCTTTGTGCAGTTTATAAAACGGCTGAAAGACATGGGGATGCCGCTTGCGAATATCAAACGATATGCAGATTTAAGGTATGCCGGATCTCATACGGTCCATGAAAGAATGAGCCTGTTGCAAGATCACTATCGATTTATTGAGGCCGAAATCAAACGATTGAAAGGCTATAAGAATAATCTAGAAGATAAGTTAGAGTTGTATGAAACTGTAATAAAGAAAAATGAGAAATGAGATTAATTAGGTTTTTTATTGTAGCTATTATATAGCCCTTGTATCAATATGATGCCGATGGTCATCATATTAATATAGAGCTCGGTTTCCAAGGTATGGTATAATACTTTCATTATGTAGTGAAAAAAGGAGATCTAAATGGCAAATTTACCTAACTGCCCTAAGTGTGGCGACGAATACACATACGAAGATGGTCATATGTACATCTGTCCTATGTGTGGTCATGAATGGACAGCTGCCGATGCTGCGGCTGCAGCAGAAGCCGGTATTATCCGCGATGCTAATGGCAACGAATTAGCTGATGGTGATACCGTTGTTGTTGTAAAAGACCTCAAAGTAAAAGGCGCTGGCGTATTGAAACAAGGTACACGCGTTAAAAACATTCGCCTCATCACTGATGCGAGCGATGGCCATGATATCGATTGTAAAATCGATGGTTTCGGTGCAATGGCATTGAAATCTGAAATGGTTAAGAAAATCTAATCTGAGAAATCCCTACCGATACGTTTGGTAGGGATTTTTTCGTGGTATAATCAACGTAGAATGCGTGTAGTGTGAGAGTATTTAGGCAAGAGGAAATTATGATAAAACGTGTTGTGTTACTGGCTGTGTTGGCATCTATGATGGGAACTGTTTGTTCTCTAGCGGCGGATTTAAAGCCCACAGATAAGCGTACCTATGAATTACAGCAACAAATCTCTTATAATGTCATCATTCCTAGTGAGGCTTTCAAAACGAGTGCTGACGGTACCTTGATTGTTCCCGTGGAGATTAAGACCGATGACAAGGGCAATATCGTAGCTGTTGAAGCAGGGCCTAATAATTGGAAAGTAGATCGCGATGCATATCCAATCTTTGAAGAGGCTGCAAAAGAGGCCGCTTGGCATACAAAACATGTGGATACTGATGAAGCATTAGTTGTAACAATTCCAGTTAGCATTGTAATCGTATCAGGAGATCATCCTCATAAAAAATAAAGGAGCGGTTATGGAATCTACAAAGAATGTTAGCTCATAATGAGCCACACCGCGTGCGTCATGAGTTAGCTAAGGAAAAAGCATAAATTTTTTCGTTGATGTTATTAAAAATTAAGAGTATAACTAGTAGTGAAATGAATAATTAATGTATTCTATGTAGACTATATACAGGAGGAACTATGCAAAAGGTTCTAGTTGTTATCGATATGCAAAAAGATTTCGTAGATGGCGCCCTTGGTTCAGCGCAAGCGCAGTTAATCGTAGATAATGTGCGCCAAAAAATTGAGAACTTTGACGGACCAATCATCTTTACGCGCGATACGCATGATACTGATTATCTTGAAAGCCAAGAGGGCAAGTTCTTACCTGTGACACATTGTGTGAAGAATACAGAAGGTTGGCATATTGTGCCTGGCTTAATCGAAGCAGCAGAAGGGCGTCCTATCATGAGCCCTGTATCCTTTATAGACAAGCCAAACTTTGGATCCTTTGAGCTATTATCTCGTTTGGAAGGCATGAATTCGGTGAACCCTATTGAGTCTATTATGCTCGTTGGTTTATGTACTGATATTTGCGTTGTTTCTAATGCGATTATACTGAAAGCGGGCTTACCAGAAATTCCTGTTTACGTAGACTCTAGCTGCTGTGCAGGTGTAACGGAAGAATCCCACCAAGCGGCATTAACAACCATGAAAATGTGCCAATGTATCGTTGAATAATTACCTTATTATCGAACCCAAAGGCTATAGGAAATCCTATAGCCTTTTTCTATGGGAAAATACATTGACGATTTTCTATATACAATGTACAATAAACAAAGAATGATAATTCATATCAATTAAATACAATATAGATGCAGGTGCATCGAAACGCTTTCACAAGAACGATACGTATTATTCAAAATCGTTCGTGCCCTAGATTTAAGGAGGACTATTATGAAACCTTTCGAACTCGCACCATTACCATATGCTTATGATTACCTTGAGCCTGTTATCGACGCAGAAACAATGAAATTGCATCATGACAAGCACCATCAAGCGTATGTTAATAATTTGAACGCAGCTATCGCTAAATATCCTGATCTTGCCTATGGTTGCATAGATTGCATCCTCGGTGACATTGCTAATGTTCCGGAGGATATCCGTCAAGCAGTTATCAACAACGGTGGTGGTCACAAGAACCACACAATGTTCTGGGACATCATGACAAAACCAGATACTTCTAAATTGGAAGGCCCTTTGAAAGAGGCTATCGACGCTGATCTTGGTGGTTATGATGCCTTTGTTGAAAGCTTCTCTGCTGTAGCGGCAACACGATTCGGCTCTGGTTGGGCTTGGCTTGTGGTAAACAAAGATGGCAAACTAGAAGTGACATCTACTGCGAACCAAGATAACCCTCTACTAGAAGGTAAAACAGCCATCCTTTGCTTAGACGTTTGGGAACATGCATACTACTTGCACTACCAAAACCGTCGCCCAGATTATATTAAGGAATTCTTCCGCGTTATTAACTGGGACAAAGTTTCTGAAAACTACGAAAAAGCATTAAAAGACTAAACTATTCAAAACTAATAAATCTCTTAGAACTCTCATCTCTCTTAAAACTAGATACTTACGTTAATAGATAACGGATAGTCGGTTCAAAGCATTCTAAATGATTAGATGTCTTTGAAGTGTAAGCTATCCGTTATTTTTATATGAAAAATTTTCGATGTTTTGAAAAGAACTTTCAAAAGTATAGCCATGGGCACAGATTTTTTAATTCATATCGTTTATCATAGTGTCATAGGTCGTAAGGTATAGACCTTTCACAGTGTATATTGCCTCCTATAGGAAAACGTATAGAGGCGTACTAATATAAGTAATAAACAATATTTTTGACACGAGGGGATCAAAATGGAAAAGAAATTAGATTTGTCCAAATCCGTATATGATTTGGTAAAAGAATATCCTGAAGTAACAGAGATTATGAAAAGCTTAGGGTTTAGCGAAATCACTAATAAGGTGATGTTGAACTCTGTTGGTAAGATCATGACCATTCCAAAAGGGGCTAAGATGAAAGGCGTATCCATGATGGATATCGTGGGTGCTTTTATGAAAGCAGGTTTTACCTTGGAAGGTGAAATGTCAAACCTACACGGTGAAGATGCAGCAGCTGCTAAGGCGGCTCTTGTAGAGGCATCTGCTACTCAAGTAGAGCAATCTAAGGATGCCAAAAATGCAGAAGCTAACGCTACCCAAAATACAGAAGCTAATGCTAGCGAAGGTGCAGAGACTAACGTAGAGGATGCTGTTACAGATAGCGAACGTGTAGAGCAATTGAAAGGCTTCTTGAAACGGTTGGGCACTGGCGAAGAGCTCGGTGCTGTTCGTGAAGATTTTGCGAGTCAATTCAAACATGTTGAGGCTAGCGAAATTATGAAAGCCGAACAAGGCCTTATGCGCGAAGGTACACGGTTAGAAGAGGTACAACAATTATGCGACCTTCACTCTGCATTGTTCCATGGTTCTACCATTCATGAACAAATGGAGTCTGAACATGCTAAGGTAGAGGCTGTCTTAGAAGCTCAAGAAAAGAGCAAGAGCGTAGTGACCTTGGTAGAGACTGTAGGTCATCCACTCAATCAATTAACAGAAGAAAATAAAGCTCTCGATGAGTTGATTGAATCTATCCGTCCTAAAGTAGCTGATAAAACAGCTACTATTGATGATGTAAATACAGTTCGCCAGGTATCTGTTCACTATGCTAAAAAAGGCGACCTATTATATCCAAAATTGAAGGTAGATTATGCTATCGGTGGCCCATCTATGGTTATGTGGACTGTTGATGGCGATATCCGCGACCAACTAGGTGATTTAGCAAAATCTAGTCAAAGTGTAGATGATTGGTATAGACGTTTTGATGAGCTTCTTACACGCGCTCAAGAAATGATCTATAAAGAACAAAATATTTTGTTCCCAATCTGTGCAGAAAACTTCAGTAAAGAAGAATGGTATCAAATTTACAAAGATACAGCACAGTATGAAGATATCTTTGGTGTAAAACGCATTGCTTGGCCTGAGGCTGATGCAGCATTAACTACACAAACTACAAAACAAAGTAGTGATGACAATACTATCGGCTTAATTGGTGGTACACTAACTGTAGATCAACTCGATGCTATACTTAACACAATGCCAATGGAAGTAACCTTCGTTGATCATGAAGATATTAACCGTTACTTCAACGATGGTGAAAAGGTATTCAAACGTCCTACTACAGCTATTGGCCGTGATGTGTATTCCTGCCATCCACCAAAGGTTGAACCTATTGTACGTGGTATCATCGACTCCTTCCGTAAGGGTGACCGTGATAATGTAGCTGTATGGCTTGAAAAACAAGGTCGTCCATTCTATGTAAACTACATGGCTGTACGCGATCAAAACAATAACTATATTGGTACATTAGAACTTGTACAAGACATGCAATTTGCAAAGGAACATTTCGCTAGAATTAAATAAAAACTAGTGTAATACTAGTAGCTAATACAGTGAGGCTATAATACAAAGAGGCTGCTCTAACATTGAATAATGCTAGAGCAGCCTCTTTTATTTGTACAAAATGAATTCTCTAATATGATTAATGTATTTCCTGAATTAATGTATTTCCTGATGAGAGGTGCCTATTAAGGATGTACGTACTTGATTATATTATGGGTAGCAGTCTTAATATTTTCGAGGCTTGTAGCCAAGTTAAGTCGCACAAAGGTGGCGTAGTCTTCGCCTCCAAACCATTCTCCAAAGCTTGGTGCTATATGGCATTTATTTTCGAATAGGTCGTGCATATCTTCCGCCTTTATATAGGCCCCAAAATCAATCCATGCTAAATAGGTACCGTCCATAGGGCTGATGCGGATTTGTGTTAATGCCATACCAAGTTCTCGGCACAGATATTCATAGTTTTCCCGAATGACAGCTAGTACATCTGTGAGCCATGCTTCTGCCTTTGGATGCGTGTAGGCTGCTGTGATGGCCGCTTCAGCAATGACGTCTGAGTCTGTGTGGTACACATGCGCTTTATATACATTGAATTGGCTTCGTAGTCGTTCGTTAGGAATAATAACCTCTGAGTGGTGCAAGCTAGCCATATTGAACGACTTTGAGAGAGAGGACATTGCAATCATGCTATCCGCATAGGCCCCATTATTTACCGTTAAGGCAGATGTAAAGGCCGTTGGTCCTGTGATCAGGTCTTGATGGATCTCGTCGCTGATGATAAGTACATTATGCTGTTTGCAGATATTAAATAATTGGTCCATTTCCGCTTCGGTCCATACGTGGCCTACGGGATTGTGTGGATTGCAGTGAATGAATAGTTTTACATCGTGTTCGGTAATGGCCCTTTCAAAGGCCTCATAATCGACGGTGTAGCGGTTATCTTCGGTGCGATTCATAGGAACAGCGATAATTTGGCGTCGAGCGTCGCTGGCACTAGCGTCAAAGGCGCCGTATACAGGACTTAGGACGGCGATGGCGTCATTTTGTTTTGTGAAAGCCCCAATACACCACATAATACCGGTAATGACATTGGGCAAACTGGTGAGCCAGCTCTGTTCAATATTGCAGTTGTGACGTCGTTTATACCAACTAATGACGGCCTCTATATAATCGGGATTTGTCATGGTATAGCCTAGAGGATTGGCTTTCACATAGTTACAAATGGCCTCTTGAATGCACTGAGGCGGCATAAAATCCATATCAGCCACCCATAGTGGTAATAAATCGGTGCGGCTAAATTTTAAGTGCTCGCCGTCCCATTTGCGAGAATGGGAACCGCGGCGATTAATATAGTATTTTTTAGTAAAGTCTATTGTGTTCATAGGAAACTCTTATATTCTGATGTATTCACAAGGAACATCGTATAAATATATATCTTGGATTGGTATCATTAATTTCTATCTGTGTATGCTAAGGTATCAGTGTATGTTAAGTTGTTAAGAATCTATCAATCATTCTATCTATTATCAGTATACATGCATAGATGTATATGTAAATATACACTTAGAAAATAGCGTTACCGTATCTTTCGTTTCTATGCAATCCTTGCATGAATAGGGGCTATATTCGTATACAAAAGGTGTTATATTTGCTTGACTGTTGGGACTTTCACAATTTAGAATATACTATAGAATAGTGTGTGTCTGACCAGTGACCACACGTCTATCGAATGGTTACAAAAGATAAATCTTAGCAGCATGTGGCGACATCCCTATGTGAGAGGGCTCATCGGATTGTTCAGGTGCATGCAACGCTGTATAAGTATAGTACTGGATCCTTGTTAGGAGGCATGTGCCATGAGTAACGAATTAAAACCACTACATTTTGATGCGGATTATACAATGGAGGAAGCGCTCGCTGAGGCAAAACGTTGTCTAAATTGTCCAAAACCATTGTGCCGTATGGGTTGCCCTATTGAAAACGAAATTCCACGTTTCATCCAAGCTATCGCACACGGTAACTTTGGTGAAGCCAATGATATCTTGGCAGAACGTACAAACTTGCCGTCCATTTGTGGCCGCGTATGTCCACGCGAAAACCAATGCGAAGGCAACTGTATCATGAACAAGGCTAAGAAACCGCCTATTAACATCGGTAAATTGGAACGCTTTGCTGCTGACTTTGAAAGTATCAATGAACTTCGCAAACCTAAGAAGATTAAACAAGATCTTGGTAAGGTGGCCGTTGTAGGTTCTGGCCCTGCAGGCTTGTCCGTAGCCGGCGATATCGCAAAACTCGGTTATGATGTAACTGTATTTGAAGGTCAATCTGAACCAGGTGGTGTACTTTTATTCGGTATTCCAGAATTCCGTTTGTCTAAATCCGTTGTACGTCGTGAAATCGCTCGTCTTGAAGGTTTAGGCGTTAAATTCGTATGTAATACATTTATCGGTCAAGATAAAACATTGGATGAACTCTTTGCAGAAGGTTTTGACTCCATCTTTATCGGTACTGGTACACATATTCCTCAAGAAGTACGCATGGAAAACGATGAAATACATGGCGTATTCCAAGCGATGTACTTGTTGACTAACGTACAATTAGTAGAAAATGGAGAGCTTGATGAAGCTCAAATTCCTGTTAAGAAAGGCGACCGTGTTATCATCATCGGCGGTGGTAACGTAGCGATGGATGCGGCTCGTACATGCGTACGTTTAGGCTGTGAATCCGTTACTGTAGCATACCGTCGTAGCCAAGAACAAATGCCAGCATTGTTGTCTGAATACGAAGAAGCTCGTGCTGAAGGCGTTCAATTCCAATGGTTCGCTTCTCCAGTAGGCGTAGAAGGTAAAGACAAGGTAGAAGGATTCAAATATGAAGTGATGGCTCTTAACGAAGATGGTGCAGGTATCCATGGTACTGGTAACTTCCAAGTTATGCCTGTCGATAAAATCATCATCGCTGCTGGTCACAAACCAAATGCACGTCTTATCGGTGAAGGCAATAACTTGAAAGTAGACGAAAAAGGCTACATCGTTACATCTGAAGATCCATATGGTATGACTAATCGTGATGGTGTCTTTGCTGGCGGTGACGTTGTACATAAACCTGCTACTGTAGTATTGGCGATGCGTGAAGCTAAAAAAGCTGTTGATGGCATGGTTAAATACATGGAAATTAAAAAAGCACAAGAAAGCATTAATCAATAAACCTATATCTCATGAATTTATAATTCATTGTTTTATAGAGATATGCAAAGAGGAGTATACAATGTATAGTCCTCTTTTTTGTTTGTGTATAGTAACTGATAATATTACTATTCAAGTTTATTCATAATGAATGAATAATGTATAGAAATTATAAGAATCTTGATATTATATATCTTTATTGACATGATGCATTACATTTTTAGCACTAATGATTTCTATTTATACAAAAAATACACGAAATGATGAAATTGTACATAATGTAATATACAAAGAAAACTGACTCTATAAAACTAATGTATATCTTGTTTTTTATCACGTGTTTTCTGTTATCGCATTTCAACTGCTACTATTCAGGATGTTAAGCTAGACGTATAGTAGAGGCATAAGTATGTGTTAAGTGTGAAAGTAGACAGAGGTTGTCATGAATTCTATCGTATGTTGTAGAGATCTTCAAATTCGGCAAGAAGTCCATAAGCTCGGCATATTGATTTTAGTATGGCGTAGACAATTGGGGATGACTCAATATCAATTAGCTGATAAGTCTGGGTTGGCTCAATCTTATATAAGCGATCTTGAAAGTGGAGCTGTTGATCCTAGATGGTCTACAATTTATCGTGTTGTTAATGGCTTTGGTCAGATGAGCATTCAAGATTTTTTAAACGGACCCGAATCTATTAGAAGCCTAAGGATTCATTGATGATAACAATCTCCATAGTTTGCATGTTGCGCATCTTTTTGTAGTAAATCGTTAAGGCGTTACAAATGCGGTCGGGAGATCCACAGTCATAACATTTTTCTTCTAATTTGGCACACGGATTGAGGGAACTTTTCTTATTCTTCTTACTGTTTAGTGGTGCTGCTACATTTCGTGCTCGATAAATGGCTGATGCTAAATCAGGGGTAATCTTGTTAACACCTAGTACAAAGAACACCTCTTGGGAGCCAAATAAAGAAGCAGCCACACGATTGCCTGTGCCATCGATATTGACCATCTCCCCTGTTTGAGATAATGCATTGACAGAGGTGAGAAATACATCGCGGCCCATGGTACGCAATGCAGTGTCGCGAAAGCTTTCACCAGGAAGGGGACGCTGAATATCTGTTATATCATCGTTGACTTTGGATAAGGCATCATGAACCTTGAGCTCCAATAATGTGCGTGAATCACCAATGGCTACGCATTTGTATTGAATGCGAGATTGTAAATAAGTAATAGCTTCAACACCTGTTTCAAAATAGTGGACTACAAATTTATTGCGCTCTAAGGCTTTAATGGTTTTTTCTATATTGATAGGGGTATCGTTAGTTTGAGGATTGATAACTGCGTTGATCGTCGTTTCTATATTGGCCATAAGTCCTCCAAGATTTTATATAAAATAGTGAGGTAAACCGTATTTCTTAATTTAATATAAGGTAAAAATTACCTCATGCGTAATATAAAGTATTATCTATTACTAGTATTGTAATGTTTTACGTGAGGACTATTCAATAAAAAGGTCGTTGTTTTAGATAAAAAATTATTATAATATTATAGATTTTTGAAATAAAATATTGGAATTAAATCCATATTTGTATGCTGAGTGATAAAAATTTGGAATGAAATCCAACTTTATGATAAAATTAATACAAAGTTGGAATGGAATCCAAAGTTAATGTGTGATCAACATGATTTCTGATAATACTAATACATGGGTTCCATCTATGAGCACATACATAGATGAGGAGGCCCTTATGAAATTAATTCAGCGACAAGGCTATCTAGATTTTTTGAGACGTAACAGGGAACGGCCTATTATTAAGGTCGTTTCAGGGATACGTCGTTGTGGTAAATCCACATTGTTTAGGCTGTTTAAGGATGAGTTATTGGCAGATAATGTAAAGCCTGAACAGATTATATCCATTAATTTTGAAGAGTTGGAGTACGAGCATCTACGAGACTACCATGCATTATATCAATATATTTTAGAACGTATGCAGTCTGATGAAATGAACTATATTTTTCTTGATGAAATCCAACATGTAGATCAATTTCATCGTGTCGTAGATAGCTTGTTTGTAAAAGAGAATACAGATTTATATATTACGGGCTCTAACGCATACTTTATGTCCTCTGATATTGCTACATTATTGACTGGACGGTATGTGGAAATTCAAATGTTACCACTATCCTTTAGTGAGTTTTACCATAGTAAATATGATGGTAATCAATATTCTTTAATCCCTGCGTATGAGTCCTATCTTCGTGAAAGTTCATTCCCTTATACTCAGCAATTAGGGGGCGAAGATTTTGATATTCAAGAATATCTACGCGGTTTATACAATACCTTGTTATTGCATGATGTTGTAGCTCGGTTAAAAATCAATGATGTTACTATTTTACAAGACATTGTGCGATATATTATGGCGAATGTAGGAAGCCTACTTTCACCAAATAAAATAGCTAACTCTCTCGTTAGTGCTGGTCGTAAAATTGACAATAAAACCGTAGAACGTTATTTGCAGGGATTACAAGATAGCTTACTGTTATATAAGGTAAATCGTTATGATGTGCGTGGAAAAGAATTGTTACGCATTAATGCAAAGTATTATAGTGTTGATGTAACATTGCGCAATTTATTAGTTGGAAATGCTAGTCGTGATACGGGACATATTTTAGAGAATATTGTTTTTCTCGAACTCATCCGTCGTGGTTATACAGTATATGTAGGCCAATTAGCTAAGGGCGAAATTGATTTTGTAGCACAAAAGGCAGGTGTTATAGAATATTATCAAATAAGTGAAACTGTATTAGATCCTAATACGTTAAACCGTGAACTTGCACCTCTTGAGGCTGTACAAGATCAATATCCTAAGTTTTTGCTCACCTTGGATGAATTAAATAAAAATGCAAATTATGACGGAATTCAACAACGAAATGTTTTAGAATGGTTGTTAGAGAGCTGTTAACTTGCTATAATAATAGTATTGATGTGGCATAAGCCAATGTTAAGGAGGCAAAAATCGTGGACTTAATTCAAAAACTAAAAGACCAAGTAAAACCATTAGGTAAAAAAATCGTGTTGCCAGAATACAAAGATGAACGCGTATTGAAAGCAACTGAAATCATTTTGAAAGAAGGTTTCGTAACACCTGTATTAGTAGGTAACCCTGCTGAAATCGCAGAAGCTGCTAAAGCTGTTGGCGTATCCATCGAAGGTGCTGAAATCATCGATCCAGCTAACTATGATCGTTACCAAGAAATGGTTGATACATTCGTAGAATTGCGCGCTAAAAAAGGTATGACTCCTGAAAAAGCTGACGCAACTATGAAAGGTGACTGCTTATTCTTCGGCGCTATGCTCGTTCGCCTTGGCGCAGTAGATGGTATGGTTGCTGGTTCTGGTTGTCCAACTGCAAACGTATTGCGTGCTGCATTGCAAGTTGTAGGTACTAAACCAGGTCTTAAAACTGTATCTTCCTCCATGTTCATGTTCACAAGTAAAAAAGAATATGGCGATGATGGTATGCTAGTATTCTCCGATTGCGGCGTATTGCCTAACCCAACTAGCGAACAATTAGCTGATATCGCAGAATCCACTGTAGAAAAAGCTCGCAAAGTTGTTGGTATGGCTGACCCTCGCGTATCCATGTTGTCCTTCTCCACAAAAGGTTCCGCTTCCACTCCAGAAGTAGACAAAGTGGTTGAAGCTGTTAACATCTTGAAAGAACGAAACGTTGACTTCAAATTCGACGGCGAATTACAATTGGACGCTTCCATCGTTCCTTCCGTAGCAGAAAAGAAAGCTCCTGGCTCCAACGTAGCTGGTAAAGCTAATATCTTGATCTTCCCTGATCTTCAAGCTGCTAACATTGGTTACAAATTGGTACAACGCTTCTCCGGCGCTGACGCTCTTGGCCCATTGATTCAAGGTTTGGCTAAACCAGTTCATGACCTTTCCCGTGGTTGCTCCGCTCAAGACGTTGTAGACGTTGCGGCTATCGCTGCTGTTGAAAGCATCTAATTTCAACTAAAACTACATTTGAAATATTTCAATGAAATAGAAAAAGCTGATTCTTCGGAATCAGCTTTTTTATTTGTGTAAATCTATATAGAAGGTGTATGATTAAGTTAAGAATATTTGATTAATGGATTTAATCAATATACTGAGTGAATGCACTTGATGTGTACAAGTGTCGTTGTGTTTGAAGTCGTGAAAAGGAGAGGACTTATGATTTCTGTATTTGACACAAATCCTGTTGTTTTTGAAACTTCTGATCGCACATTAACGATTAGCTATAATGGTGTACTTTGTAAAGATGCAAATGGTACGGTTATAACTGACATTGATTTTGAAGATGTAAATGAGTTATATCTTACAAGATATCTGAATTCAAATTCTAACTATACGATTATTTTTAGAGATCACAATTGGAAAAATATTGAAGGTCAAGATTTAGATACTGACCGTACAGATAATGGCGGTCATAATATTCGCGAAACAAAGGCGATTATTGCTGCCTTTGCTCGCCATAAATTGACTGCAGACTTCCCTGCAAACTTAGATACGCTTCAATTACCATTGGATTATTCTATTATGGGTAAACGTGAAATAACTATTAAAAACGGCATTATCTCAAATGGTAAGGTAGATATTCCTATTCATGAAATTCGCCGCGTAGTATGTGCATCTAATGGTACAATCAGCAAGCTTTTAGTCTATAAAGAAGAGAAACCTAGCTCCTTCCTTAAAAAGATTTTCGACTCCCCTGATATGAAAATCACCTTGAACGCTATTACATTGCCATTATTAGAAGCCATCGTAACGCGAAATACTGGACATGGCATCGACTTCAGTCGTGGTAATGGTTTTGATCAAAAGGATTCCAACTATATTATCATTCGTTGCCTTGACTCTGGATATTTCCTTGATAAAGATGGTACAGCACCTACAGAATGGCAAAAAAACGGCTGCTGAAAGAACGGCTGCTTTCAAATATGATGTAAAACAACTTGTTGAAGTATAAACTTAATATATAAAAAGAGCCTCTATGGATCCCTTGTTGGTGATGGAATATCCATAGAGGCTCTTTTATAGTTTTTGTATACTGTAATCTTACTATTTATTTCTATTTGTTGTTGTCTTCAAATATAAATCCAGTCATAGATAATGATCCAGTGTTATAGCTTTGATTAAAAACAGTAGGTTTAGCACCTTCACTAGCGCCCATAATGTATATTAATGGAAGGTAGTGATCTGGTGTAGGTGCTGCATAACTGGCATGAGGATGTTCTGTGTAGTTAATAATGGTGTTAACATCATTATTTAAAACAGCATTACTAATGTATTGATCAAACTCTATTGTAGCAGGGGTGCCTGACGGATTATCCCATTCCAATTGTCTTAGATTGTGAACGATGTTACCGCTGCCCATGATGAGATACCCCTCATCGCGTAATGCTTGTAATTTTACGCCTAGTTCATACATTTCGTTAGGACTTAAATATTTGTTGATAGATAATTGGACAACCGGTATCGATGCATCAGGGAACATGTGAACAAGAATGGTCCACATACCATGATCGATCCCCCAGCTGTCATTTATAGAAACGGAGTTACCCAGTAATTGTTGTACTTTGTTTGTTAACGTGCTACCGCCCTTGGCAGGATATACAATTTCGTAAAGCTCTTGCGGAAATCCGTACATATCATAAATCTGCTTTGGGTTCTCTGCACTTTGAATATAGGTGCCGTCGGCATACCAGTGGGCTGAAATAGCGAGGATGGCCTTTGGTTTTCCGTAATTGTCGATTATATTTTCACCAATAGTTTTAAATGTATTTGTTGTTTCTGTATGTTCTAAAGCCATCATAGGGCTGTCGTGCCCGATAAATAATGTTGGCATGCGTTTCATAATATCACCTACTTATTATATGAGTTAATTTTGTACTGCAGTAAAGCGTTGACGACCAAACTTGTGATTGTTGATTTCGTCTACTAGAATTTGTGCGAATGTATCATAAGAGATATAAGGCTTGCCTTCTTTGTTCAAGATAACATTTTCATTACCTAATACATAGTCATTAGATTCTGGACCTTCTGCATCTAAGATTGGTGGTGGGGTAAACATTGTCCAGTCTACATTGCTGAATTTACGCAAGATATCGTCAGATTTAGCATGAGTTTTGGAACGAACTAGGAATTCTGGAGGAAACTCTGGTGTATCATTTAGTTGAACTGTGTGCTCTTCGTCTACATAGAGACTGCCTGCACCACCTATAGCTATGAGGCGTGTATTTGTATTAGTCAATGTTTTCACTAATAATAATGTCAAATCTGCTGGTAAATGATACATATCTGGTGTGAAAGCGCTTGTGGCATTTACTACTACATCAAATTGAGTTAGTTCTTGTTTTGTTAATTGCAATGCATCTTTTACGATGGTTGGAATACCTTTAATCGCACCTTCGCGGCGAACAACGCCTGTTACTTGATGACCTGCTTTGAGGGCTTTTTCTACAATGCGATGACCTGCTTTACCGTTTGCACCGATTACTAAAATGTTCATGTTGATTCTCCTTTTGTGAAAGTCTCTTTTATTGAGAGCATAGTCCTTTAAATGTAATTGAGTATTTTATATCCATATACATGTTAGTAAAGTTTACTTAGCAATTGTTATTGTGTTCAGCTGATGACCTCATTATATAGGTGTGCAAATATTTTGAATAGTAGAATTATTTTGGATAGGTACTATCAAAAGTGATAGAATTATGATGATTACTGGATAAAAATTTTTCAAAAAGTTTTGTACCCTAAAAAAAGATACTATAAAATGCTTGCAATACTAAAAATTTGTGATATGATTTGAACAACGTTATAGAAATAGAAAAGGAGAATTACCATGGCAGAGCAACTCGTAAATGTTCACGAATTGGTAGGGCGCTGTCCCTTTGCAACGAGTCAAAAGTTATTAGCCGGCAAATGGTCATTATTGATTATGCACGAATTGGCAGAAGGTCCTGTGCGATTTCGTGAACTAGAACGCCGCTTACATCCTATTACACAAGCTACGCTTACAAGAGCATTGCGCCAGCTTGAGGATGATGGCCTCGTACACCGTGAGGTATATGGCACCATTCCACCAAAGGTTGAATACAGCCTTACTGAGGTAGGGGCAGGCTTTAAATCTGTTCTCGCATCCCTTGAAACTTGGGGTAATCAATATATTGATTATATGAAATCTTCAGGTCGTATTTAAATTGAATTTATTATAAATTCTAAGAAAGGGCTATCCCTCATGATAATGATGAGGGATAGCCCTTTGTGGTTATTTTAAGGTTTATGATTAGAAAATAGCCAACGTAATGCATCAGGTAAGACAGAGGATAGATAGTGAAGTGTATGACCACCTTCACTAATATGAAGTTGGTGCTCATATCCTTTATAGGCTAACGATGAAGCCATGTATTCATTGGCAATTTTCCAGTTACCAAAGATAACATTTAAATCTTTTTTTCCTGTACCTAGCCAAATTTTAAGTGGTCGTTTGTCCTCGGTTCTTACTTTAGTTAGGAATTCATGACCACCGCGGATATTAGTAAAGCTTGCACTATTTAATAGTAGTTTATTGAAGAGGTGTGGTTTAAACCAAGCTGTGCCAAAAGCTGCTAAACCGCCAGAGCTATATCCACAAATAGCTCTGTGTGTAGGATCTTTTGAAATAACATATTCCTCTTCTATAATAGGTAGTAATTCTGTTTCTAAAAATGTACCATATGCCTCATTGGCACTATCGTATTCTATGCTGCGATTGTCGTTACCGCCATAGATTGGCAAACCTGGACCGTTAGGGCCTGGGGCGATAAAAACTGCGATAGTAGGAGGTAGATCGCCTGTATCAATTAAATTATCTAGTACTGTTGATACATGGCATTGCTCTTCATATAATAGGCCATCTAAGAACACTATAAGGTTTGCAGGGGTACTTCCTTCATATTGTGCCGGTACATATAACCAATAGTCGTGGCTTACCTTTGGATAGGTTAAACAATCTTCTAATGTAAAAGCATGTAGAGTGCCTGTAGGAGTGGTCTCTTTTTTTCTTGCATCTTCGTGTAATTTATAGGGTTCCGGTTCTGCCATAGCACGTGCATAGCTAGAGAAATCTGCTTCGGGAACGTTCCAATCAGGAGGTAATTGAAATTGTTGCTCATTCATATCTATATTCCTTTCTCTTTTGTGAAAGTTAAAATGCTATCTATGTATATTAAGTCATTAGAACAAGGTTATTATAAGATTATTATAGGAATATCTTAATCATTTGTACAGTATCCATGATGAATAGCAAATATGGTAATATATCTTAAAGTATCTGTGTTTTTCTGCCATGTATTAAGAAAAATATGGTATAATAAACAATACGAATGATATAAATTCTCAATAAATGAGAGGTATTGATAATAATGTTGAATGTTACTTTTTTAGCGCATAGCGGCTTCCTTGTAGACGACGGTAAGCGTTGCTATGTGTTTGATTATTATAAAGATCCTAACAATATTGTTTGGCAATTAGCAAAGCGTGGTCGTGAGCTTTGGTTCTTTGTAAGCCATGTTCATGCAGATCATTTTAATCCATCCATTACAGAATTTGATGGTCCTCAAACACGCTACATTTGCCATCAAGATGTACCCTTAGAAGGCAAGGTAAAGAAATGCATTACCATGCGCCCAGGTCATGATGCGACATTAGATGATGTAGGCATTCATATGTATGGCAGTACCGATGAAGGTGGCTCTTTCTACGTAAAGACAAATACTGCTAATATCGATTCTGATTCTATCTTCCACGCTGGCGACCTTAACTGGTGGCATTGGCTTGGCGATACGCCGGAGAATAATGCTGATGCAAAGCGTATGGCCTGGCGTGAGTTCAAAGAATTGGATGGTTTGTCTGTCGATGTAGCGATGTTCCCTGTAGATAATCGTTTGGAAGAGGCTATGGAGTGGGGCGCCATTGAGTTTTTGCGCCGTGTAGAGGTGAAAAAAGCCTTTGTTCCGATGCATTTAAATGGTCCACTATGGACACCATCTGTGTATTTTAAAGCTCTCTTTGGCGATGTCCCTGTATGGGAACCTCAAAAAGAAGGCGATGAATGCACATTTTAACTGAGGTGTTAATCAGATGCTCTAGCAGATGATGGATACGCATATTAAATATACTTTCACAAGTTGTTGTAGTCCGTGAAAGTTCGTGGCCTCTATGGTCACTACGTTATATGGGGAGAGTCTGTATACGTAATTTAGTAAGTTAGGATCAAGTGATGATGAAAACTAAACCAGTGGCAACTACCCTATTAGTTGTCATGGCTATTATATTTTTAATTTCATATCCACAACGGCAAGATATGTTTTGGGCGTTTATCATGCACGTATCTGGGGCAGCCATGATTGGTGGCTTAGCAGACTGGTATGCAGTAACGGCGCTCTTTACAAAACCTTTGGGGATACCTTTTAAGACTGCTATCTTACCACGCAGTAAGGAACGTCTTATACAAATGGGGCGCACTATGCTCAGTGAAGAACTATTGCGGGTGCCTCAAATGTACTATGCCATCAAAAAAGAACGGGTTATGGTCCGCATTATTGAATATGGCATGAGTGATGTAGGACAAGACCAAATGCGCGATATTTTATATGGTGTAGGTAATCAGGTCTTGTCTCATATGGACATTGAACCTATGCGTCAGGAAATCAATAAAGCCATATACAAAGGCGTTACAAACTGGAAGGCGACACCGCTCGTTATTTTGTTTGGCCGTTGTATGTTAGAACGTCATACGGCCAGCATTTTCTGGCTTTACTTTAACCGTACTTGTCAGCGTGTTATTGCATCTAATCAAGTATATCCGTACTTGTACCGCGTTATGCTAGATATTATGAAAACCTATACGAAGGACTCCTTCTTCCGTGAATTGGCCATTGCCTTTGGCGGTGATGGGCTTTCACCAGAACGATTGGTAGAAACGGTACAGAAAAAGGCTGTTCAATTTCTTAAGGGTAATGAGTCCATTGACTCCGCTTTAGGTCGTTACGTATGGGGACAAGCCATTCGTTTCTTCAATAATTTGGAAACTAATGCAGAGTGGCAAGCTTTCATCGAAGAGCATAAAGATCAATGGATTAAGATGGTTCTCGAAGAATGGGAAGGCAAGCTCATCGATGGTGATACGGTGGACTGGAAACGCCTCATGGACATCGTTATTGGTCGCTTTAACATGCTCGGTACAGAAATTTTGTTGAACCCGGATAAGCAAGCTCCGTTTGAACGGTTCTTCTTGCTACGGTGTATTCCGTGGTTACAAAAATTGAACCCTCTCATCGATAAGGTGGTGGGCCAGGAATTATCTCGATACTCTCCTGATGAAATTACTCAAATTGTACGAGGTAAGATGTACTATGACCTTCAAATGGTTCGTATCAATGGCTCCCTCGTAGGGGCTGTTTTAGGTGGTATATTCTACGGCTTATACCTTTTGGTAGAGGGGGTGTTCAAATGATTCAGTATTTGAAATCCCTCACCTTACGGCAACGTGCTAATGGTATTCTTGGTTTGACTGCCGTATTGTACTGTTTTGTTTTCATAGGTCAATTTTTCTATGGCCGTGAAAGCTGGTATCAGCCTCTGTATTGGGCTGTACAGTCTGCACTTATCGGTAGTGTGGCGGACTGGTTTGCCGTAACTGCCTTATTCCGTAAGCCACTAGGGTTCCCGTATCATACAGCATTAATTCCTCGTAATAAAGATCGACTCATCAATGGTGTTATCAAGCTCGTTGAGACAAAGATGCTCACGAAGGAACGGTGCAAAGCGTTATTGAGCAATGTTCAATTTGTGCCACTATTCGAGAAGTTTTTGTTGTCTCCAGAAGGTCAACGGGCTGCACGTCTTGTAATTCATCAAGGGTTACATCTGTTATGGAAGTCTCAAACGAGCGAGGAATGGGCTCAATGGGGGGCAAAACGCATTCGTGGATTGCTTCAAAAACATTCCCTTGTACCTGTGTTAAAACACGTGTTGCTCGACTTATGTGAACATAATCGCTATGAAGGCATGGTTGTACAGGTATTGAACGTAATTCAAGAACGTATCAATCATCCAGCTATGGTTACATGGCTTACAGCTGTTGTAGCAGAAGAGGCACATAAGAAAAAGCGAAAAGGCTTTTGGTCTGATTTCCTTATCTCCATGTCTGAGGCTACAGATGTGGTGAACTACGAAGAAATGGCACAGGCGATTGTTCAAGAGGCCTATGCTATGCTTGAAAATTGGAAACGACCTAATAGTCCTGAACGGACTGCATGGCTTCGCCAATGGGTAGATCCAATTCGTCATATAGAAGAGAATCGCGAGGTTTGTGATGCTCTCGATGAAGCGTGGGAACGTTGGATTCGAGAACAAGACTGGGAATCTGTCATTGAAAACCATTTATGCCCTTATGTAGAGGAATTGTTACTCGTAGGGGATGAAAATGGGGAAACACCAGCACAAGTTCTCGTGAATATTGCTCTTGAATTGTGGACCGTATATGGTCAATCCGAAGATTTGAGAAACCGTATAGAAGACACATTGCACAATATTGGTATATATGTGCTTGAACAAGGTTATGACCTCATTGAAACAATTATACGCCAAGTTTTAGGTGGCCTTAGTACAGAGAAATTTATTTACTTTATCGAATCTAAGGTGGAGGATGACCTCAGCTGGATCCGTATCAATGGTGCTATTGTTGGGGCTATTGCAGGCCTTGTTGTATGGACATTCCTCGAATATGTGTATATGCCATTATGGCAACAATTCATAGGCTAAACAATTAACGGCTAAATAATTCAGCGCTACATAATTAAATACTACATAATATAAAAACGCTAGCAATGAGAATTTCTCTATGCTAGCGTTTTTATATACTGATCTATATATTAATTATATTGAATTCAATGGTACATATTGAGTGCGTATAAGGAAAGGGACTGACCTTTTGATCTGCACCCATTTTCTTGGACAGATATAATTAAGCTACTTTTTGGGAATGAGTTCGGTATTCTACCGGACTCATTCCTTTTAATGTACGCCGAATAGGCATGACTAATCCCCCAGTTAAACTGGGGGTCGGCAAAATTTCTTAGAGAAAAGGAAAGAA
>CAKPXR010000017.1 GCA_934202215.1 uncultured Veillonella sp. | reverse complement strand
ACGCCCGTACTATTATATGCACCTTGTAATTCCGCAGGTACTTGGAAGCGATACATACCTACACTAGGTGCTGTATCTAAACCTTCATCACGTTCCATAACAAGAGCCGCAAAGGATGTGCTTACGCCTAATACTGCAATAGCAGATGTGACAAGAATACGTTTTAATAATTTTCTATTCATACATACTCCGATTCGACTAAATTACAATGTAATATATTTTACTATTGTACCATGTTCTTCAATTAATTTAACTAAGTCTTTTCCTTGTAGCCATACAGTAGCGTCATTTTGATTTGGATGGATACCGATTAGATTATCTTTATAATCCGCATCAATATAGTAATGTACCTTACGCTCTTCATCGTGAAGCAAGCAGAATGGAGATACGTGACCTGGTTTAATCTTTAATATATCCCATAGCTCTTCTTCAGAACCAAAAGAAATCTTTTTCAGCTTATGGTCCTTACGGAATTGTTTTAGATCCACACGCTTAGAACCGCGAACGGTAATCAGATAGTAGTGTTCCCGCTTGTGGTCTCGAATAAATAAATTCTTCGCGTCCCACTCAGGATATGGCAGCTCTACATTGGGCTTGTCATCCATACTAAATAGCGGTGCGTGGTCCGTAACTTCAAAATCGATATGATGGTCACGTAAACAATCATATACGCCTTGTTTATCTAACATATAATACCTCTAATATATAGTTTACGCTTGATGAAAGTAATATTTATAGTCATATTACTATTATATAACCTAATTATTCCACCAAATTTATTCTGGAACTTTATAGGTCCCATCAAATACAAATAATTCAGGATGTTCATGTACGAATGTATCTTCATAGATTCCATCATATTCATATACTACATCATCTTTCTTATCGAGGAAATCAAAGACCTCATCGTCCCAATCTTTTAAAATGTTCCATCGTTCTTCCCGATCAAATGGTACGGAGCCGCCAAGATAATCGATTACGGATTGTAAATTATCTGCTAGTTCATCCATCTTGAATAGACGTAAACCAACTAAAGCATCTTCCCATACAATGCCGGTAGAGTTATAAAAGAACTGATGATGACCACCATTACTAACCTCTACGAAATACCAATAGATAGCATTAAGGTATCGTTGCTCTAAAGTAAAACCTTTAGCAGATTCTAAATAGTCATTATAAGAACCATAAATATTGATAGTCCAATAAGCAGGTTCATTAATAGTCCATATATCATCAGTTGCTAAAATTTCTTCTACAGTAATTGTTCGATGACGAGGTACACCTTCTCTCTTCTTCTTTTTCTCTACTACGTACTCATTATAGGCAGCACATAAATCAGGATAATCAGCTTCACATTTTTCAAAGTCCATTTGCATATAGCACATATCCAGGACTTCAAAACAATACGCCTTTATATCATCTAGTTCCGATTCCGTAGCTAGCCGTACCCCCTGATCTACTAACCTTAGCATCTGTTGCATAGTATCAGATGTGTACGCTTCATTATTATCTAAAACAATAGATCCATACGCATAGGCACAGCGATAATACCACACCGCATCACGATACGCTTCATCAATACGATTAAATAAATCGATAGCCTCTGCTGCGCGGCCATTATTATTATACATACGTCCTAAGGTGCTTAACAATATAGGCGACAAATTATCAATGCATATGTTAGTTAATAACTCCATCGCACGCTTGAAATCGATGCTCTCTTGTTCATTAAGAAGCTTAACCTTTTCTGCATCACTTAATGCTTGAAACTCTTCATCCGTAATTTCTTCTATATTGAAATATAAGTTCTTAATAAATTCACCAAAGTTATCTGCTAAGGGAGTAATTGAGTAATCACCTTCTTGGTCTATCCGTACAACCTTAGGCTCACCGGTAGGACCGCATTCACGATAATCAAGGAAAATCATATCATGCCCACCAGAAATCGTATCGGCTACAACGACACCGATAGGGGGATATTTTACTTTTGAAATCCAAAACTCATTTCCCATCTCACCTAAAAGAGAGTATTTTTTATCTCTATCGATGCCATATATTCCTGTTATATATACACAATCGTCATCATCGTTAATAAAACAATTTTTCTTTACTACACCACCATTATGATTTTTAAGTAACTCTATATATGCTGCGGGAAATGTATATCCTAATTCTGATTCAGCATCTTTAATATCCTCATCGGTAACAGGTTTACCTATATAGGATTCAAATGCATAGTCAACATCGTTCCAAAATCCTATCCAATCAAAGTCTTTTAGATTACACATAATACTCTCTCCTAGTTTAAACCGATATAATCTAAATTTTAATTACTCATTCATAGAATAAGTTTTGATTAAAGCTTTTACCTCACGTCGTATCAAAATAGTATCTACAATATAGGAAACAATGATATAAGGAGATGCATTTATAATCGCTATAGGCGCTAATATAATTGCCACCCATAATAGATCTAGAGGATATGCATACCACTTAATATCTATGGTATTTAAAATGGGTATAACATAATCTATCACTCTTAATTCCCATTGCATTAATGGATTTAAGTCCTCACTTGTTCCTACTAGCCAAGCAAAGATAATCCCAAAAAGCAAAAAATATACTATGCCAACGGGAATTAATATCTTCACTCTCTTTTTTAATAGATTATGACAAACCTCATCTTCTTTCTCTGGTGCTATATCATATAACATATTGCACTGAATCTGAATCCGTCTAAATCGATAGCGAATATACTTATACAAAATGTTATTCGGTGTGTATAACATAATAGACTCCACAGTATCCTTTACAGGCTTTCCATCTTCGGTCTTAAATCTAGTACGACTTCCCAATCATCTAATGATGGTACCTTTTGATGTGCAATAAATTCTTCTATGATCTGGAATGCTTCTTGATGTCCTAGCTCATTTTTACCGTATATGATAGCACCCTGCTCACCATCATTAGTTACACTAAGCTCTATATGTAATAGATCGGTATCTTGATCACTACAAACTTGCACAAAGTTATATATTTTATAATCTATCGGAATTGCCTTTGCTGGTGATATAACTACAAAATCTTGCTCTTGATCCTCAATAGCGTAGAGATTTTGCTCAACCTCATTCAATGTAATTCCTTCATACTTATAGTCACCTACATCAATTGACCAATCTGTATAAGTTTTCTCAACTGCATCTGCCATATGTATCTCCTCAACTTTACAATATACATTAGAATAAGGTTTCTAATTGACCTACCATATCTGCTATAAACTCATCAAACTTGCAAAGTTCATGTAGCTCTTGATGCTCGGTATCATAACAACTGATTTTTTAGACTTAGGGTCCCATACAATTTGCCAATCGTTGTACTCGCCGAGCTCTTTAGATAGTCGTAATAGTTTACGACGGCCCACTTTAAATGGAACTGTATCAAGTAAAGGTAAAAACTCAACCGATATAAAATCAGAGTCTGGCAATTCAAAGTAAAGTGTATCACCCTCTAAAAACGATACTAATGCTTTTGGGAGTTTAAATGGTTTTAATTGATCCATTTTATTTTGTTTATCATGGTACTCTACAGGCTCTAATGTTTTAAAATACTCCGCCATTTTCATATCGCCCTTTTCAATGGCAATGCTATAAGGACGCATACCATCCTTTTCCGTGATAGTCACATCCGCGCCATGTTCTACCAAATATTTACACATCTGTAAATCAACATACCGCGCTGCTACGCACAATGGTGTCGGTTTAAAGGGATATACAGAATCAGGCTTATTGTAATTAATATCTACACCATTATGAATAAAGAAATCTAGAACCTCATAATTTTTGTCTGTAATAGCATTTCTAAAAGCTTTACCGCCATACTTCTGTACTGTATGGCCTAAGTCATGAATCAGTTGTAGGTTCTCATATTGCTTGCCATATAAGGCAGCTTGAAAAGCATCTACCTCCACAGAGTTCAATGCGTGAATATTAGCACCATGATCCACAACATAATCTATTACCTTTTGATCAGCATATCGTACAGCTAGCAAAAAACTTGGATTTTCTTCATCATTTAGATCTACACCATGTTCAACTAACCATTGAACACTAGGAAAACAGTTCATTACTAATGCTAATTCTAGAGGGGAATACTCACTGTACTTACCCAATTGTATAGGTTTATGAATATCACAACCCTCTGCTAATGCGTTTTCTAAAGCTACGATATTACCTTTTACAATATCTATTACTATTTCAGGTACAGATTCAAAGGTACCTAAATCCTTTAAATCTATCATGTCTCTCTCCCATGAACTATATTTTTAAAATGATTATCACTAATTACATTATATTACATTTATAAGTATGAGTGTATAGTAAAAGCCCTACGCATAAGCGAAGGGCTTGTTGCTTTCAATCACAAGAAATTATTAACTTAAACTATAAAATTACATATTTTTAAACTTATTACTTGAAAAGTTATACAAAATCGTAGCATCGTCATTCTCATCATTTTTATCTATTGAATAACAAAAACTTATACTCTTATCATCTTTAAAGTAATTGAATAAAGACTCTCTGCGAAGTTTTGTTTTATCTGCATTAAATAAAGTTCTTATTTGTCCTTTTGGATTTCGTCTAACTTTGTAGCAATAAACTTTATTTGGATCTTCTGAATCACTTTTACTTAATGATTTAATCATTAAGCCTATTTCTAATTCTGAAAACTGAAGAGGAACAGAATCGGGAATAAACTCTCCAAAACGTTTAGAGAACTGTTTAAGAATATCTCTAAGATTTTCACTATATTCAATACCAAAATACTCTCTTAAAGTCCTAGCACCAATAAGTATCCTATTACTATTTGCCTCGGCGCTAAGTGTACAACTTAAATCATTAGCTTTAAAAAAATCTAATTTTACAAGTGCATAAGGATTTCTTTTTTTTACATTATCTATAAACCTTCTAACTAATACAACATATTTTATTGATTTATAAGTAAAAAGAAAACTAGTAATTGTCCACTCTTTTTTTTCCATATCCTCTTTTAGTTGCTTAAATTTACTTAACATATTTCCCTCTCCAATAAATATATAAGGTGAATATAAATAATTGAACTAAAAAAACAATACTCATTATAACTATATAATTAATTTCTGGTGAGCAAAGCCACTGCCTCAGTCGTAGGCTGTTTCCAATCATTCTTCACTTCGTTCGAATTCTTGGACATCCCTGACATGGGCAGTGCTAATGCTTACTGCGTCGTTTCACTCCTAGTAAGCAAAGCCACTGCCTCAACGTGAGCGGTCATTGGGAACATGTCTACCGGCTGTACTTCTTGTAGTTCATAGCCATAGTGTGAAAGTATTTCAATGTCCCGAGCCATGGTTGCAGGGTTACAGGATACGTAGACAATGCGTTTTGGTTCCATGCCTGCTGCAGAGGTTAGTACTTCTTCTTTACAGCCTGCACGGATTGGATCGAATACGATGACGTCAGGTCGTACGCCTGCCTTGTAAAGTTTTGGCATTTCTACAGCCGCATCAGCAACGATGAATTCTGTATTAGTATAACCATTGCATTTGGCGTTTTCACGAGCATTGATAATGGCAGGTTCTACAATTTCTATGCCGATAACATGTTTCGCCTTATGTGCCAAGAATAGTGAAATAGTACCTGTACCACAGTATGCATCGATAACGGTTTCAGCCCCTTTAAGGTCCGCGTAGACTAACGCTTGATCGTAAAGTACTGTAGTTTGTTCTGGGTTAACTTGGAAGAATGAATGTGGTGATAAGGTAAACTGTAAATCCTTAATATGGTCTGTAATTGTTCCATCCCCGTAGAGGATATGATTCTTAGGCCCTAATATAACATTAGTACGCTTATTGTTCACATTGTGAACGATAGTTTCTACTTGAGGGATGCATTCTGTTAATTTTTCTACCCACTTTTCTTGGTGTAGTAAATGGTCAGTAGCAGTTACAAGGATAATCATCCATCCAGATTGGCCAATACGACCGATTACATGACGTAGTACACCTTTGCCTGTATATTCATCATATGGTTCAATATCAAACTCTTTAGCGATTTGATAACATGCTTGAGCAATGATATTATTGCCTTCATCTTGTATAGGACAGTTTGTACCTTGCACGATATCGTGGGAGCCCATCGCATAGAATCCCATTTGAATATCGCCTTTTATACCGCCTACAGGCATTTGCATCTTATTTCGATACGCCCACGGGTCTTTAGGTCCCAATGCTGGTTTAACAAGGTCTGGATTTTGATGACCGATACGCTTAATAACGTCCTTCACCTTTTGTGTTTTTAGTGAAAGCTGTCCTTCATATGTTATGTGTTGCAGTTGGCAGCCTCCACAGAATCCATAAAGGTCACAATTAGGATCGATACGATTAGGAGCCATAGTAACAATTTCAATGAGTTTACCTGTAGCATACGTCTTTTTAACCATATTGATGGATACTTTTACAGTTTCTCCTGGCAAAGCAAAGGGAACAAAGACTGTAAAATCATCTACACGACCTACCCCTTCACCACTGCTACCAATGCCGTGAATGGTTACTAATACTTCATCACCTAGTTTTACAGGAGCATTCAGTATAGCCTGTTGTTTTTTAGATAATGCACTAGTAAGTGATTGACCTTGATTCGCACGATTACCACTTCTATGTTGTTGTTTAGATTTCTTTTTACGAGATGTACGATTTGTACCGTTCATTACGCGTCTCTTTTCTTCCAAATTTTAATCATACCTGTCACAATAAGTACGAAGAATACAGCACCAAATTTCACGAGTAATTCCTCGCCTTGAATATATGGCATAAGAAGTGGATCTTCCACGATCATTTCACCGGCAACCCAACCGAGTAATGCACCACCGGCCCAAAGGATAGCAGGGAATTTATTAATGATACGAGCAAATAATGTGGAGCAGAATACAATAATTGGAACAGTAATTAACATACCTACAATAACAAGCTCTAAATGACCTTTAGCAGCCCCTACTACACCGATGACATTATCGATACTCATCATGGCATCAGCTACAATAATCGTCCAAATGGCACCCATTAAAGAATTCTTAGCTTCGATATGAGCATCTTCATCTCCGCCTTTTAATAGTTGGATGGCGATCCACACGAGTACAAGACCCCCACCTAAATGAATAAGAGGAATGAGGGTAAGAGCCTCTACTAAAAGAGTAGCAAATACAAGGCGCATAGCAATGGCCCCTACTGTGCCCCAGATAACAGCTTTCTTTTGTAATTCTGGAGCTAGCTTACCTGCTACCATACCAATTACTACAGCATTATCGCCAGCTAATAAAATATCAATCAAAATAATTTTACCAATGGTTACCCATGTGGCAACTTCTAAAAACTCCATTCTGTACGTACCTCAATTCAGTCTACTAATTCAATAACTATCCCTTAACTATACCATAAATCTTCTATTTTCTCATCTATAAGGGATCTAATATTTTGCATAAAAAAATCTCTCCTCCTATTCCTAGTAGAAGAGATATATTGTATTATTACTTAAGTTTTTTAACTAACAAAGATGCACCTACTACGAGAATTACTGCAGCGATTTTAATATACAATGCATATGGTTCCACAGTATGAGCAATCAATGTATCCTCTACTGCCATGCCGGCACCTACCCATCCAAGGATACCACCGCCAGCGTATAGGATAATTGGGAAACGTTCGATAACTTTCACAAACAAAGTACTACCATAAATGATGATTGGTACAGTAATCAACATACCAATGGCTACCATTGTCATATGGCCGCCTGCAGCACCAACTACACCGATAACATTATCGATGCCCATGATACCATCTGCAATGACAATTGTTGTAATCGCGGCACGCAAGTTATCCTTAGCTTTGATATTATGCTCGCTTTCATCATCAGCAACGAGTTTGTAACCGATCCATAACAGAAGGATACCACCTACTAGACGAAGAGCAGGAATATTATTCAACGCCTCTACAAATAGGAATGCCATAACAAGGCGTAAAATAATAGCCCCCGCTGTGCCCCAGAAAATTGCTTTCTTTTGCAAATGAGACGGTAAATTACGAGCAGCCATACCAATTACAATAGCATTATCGCCAGCGAGTAAGATATCAATAACGATGATCTGAAGCATCGCTAATAACCCTTGAATAGATAAGATGTCCAATGTATCCTCCTTAGAATATAACTATAGTATATACATTATAATCGATATAGTTCAGTGGTGTAAAATTCAATTTGTAAAATATATATTCATTTTTAGCATACTCTATTCATATTAATGAGAAAAACATAACGTTACAAATAAAATCTCTATGACTCAAAAACTTCTCAATTATAGAGTAGTAGATAATATATATAGTTCTATATTTCACTCTATATTTAATTCCCAATTCCTAAGGAATTTATCTATTAAATTAGACTGCTTTATGGTATCGTATAATATATCATTACTAAGGGAGGTAAGTATGTATCAAACATATTCTATATTACAAAAGTTATGGTTGTTCATTAAACTATTTACTCCTATGTGCATAACGCAATTTTCCCTTATCGGTGGTACATTTATAGCCATCTTTTTAACGGGACAATATAGTACGATAGATTTAGCAGGGGTTGCTACGGGGTATAATTTATGGCTCCTCTTCTATATCTTTGCACAGGGAACATTATTAGGTATTACACCGATTATTTCTCAGTTATTAGGGGCTAAGAAAACTGATAATATTGCAACGATATTCTACCAAGGCCTATATATAGGTACGGGCTTAGCATTTATTATTTTAATGATTGGCCTCTTTGGCTTACGACCACTACTGACTGCCCTCAATCTTGAAGCTGTAGCAGCGGAGGTATGTATTAGTTATCTGAAAGCTTTTGCTATAGGTTTATTCCCTCTTCTTTGGGTCAATACCTTACGCAATACAGTCGACAGTCATGGATTAACACATTATTCTATGGCCATCGTATTTACAAGCTTTATTGTGAACGTATTCTTGAACTACTCGCTTATCTTTGGGCATTTCGGATTTCCAGAGATCGGTGGTGTCGGTGCTGGTTATGGTATAGCCGGTGCTTGTTGGACTAACTTTATTCTCTTTAGTTTAGTATTGCTATTACATCCGAAACTAAAGGGATATCGGATTTTTAAAAACTTATACAAACCAAGTTTCCACTATATTTGCGAACAGTTACATGTAGGTATTCCTATTGGTTTCTCCATCTTCTTTGAAGCGAGTATATTTAGTATTGCTGGCCTATTGATGGTCCACTTTGGATCAGCCATCGTAGCGGCTCATCAGTCAGTTATTTCCTTTACCAACGTATTCTACTGTTTACCGCTCAGTATTGCTATGGCTTCCACTATTGCAGTTGCTTATGAACTCGGTGCAGGTCGTAAACAAGAGGCTATCCAATACTCCTATATCTCTCGTATCTTAGCCATTGTGTTGGCTATTATGATTTGTACATTCACATTCACCAACATGGATACTATTGCTGATCTCTTTACAAATGACAACGAAGTATATAAACTCATCTATAGCTTCCTTGGGTATGGTGTATTTTTCGCTGCCATCGATGCCATAGGAACACCGTTGCAAGGTATATTGAGGGCTTATAAAGATGTAAAAGTAGTTCTTTACATATCTCTCGTATCCTATTGGGGTGTATGCTTCCCTACCGCCTATATTCTTGCTAAGAATCCTAATTATGGACCATTTGGCGTATGGATTGGCTTACTATCCAGCGTACTAGTGGCAGGTATATTATTTACCTGGCGTACATGGTACATTCAACGTCAACAAAACTAAATAACAGTTAATACACTAAAAGAGCATCTTATGTAAGATGCTCTTTTTTATTTCAATATATCTTGTTTTTCTACTTTGGACATACGGAAGAAATTATATAATGCTTCTGCCGTTTTATAGTTCATAGAGTCTACCTTTGAAAGTTCATCAATAGATGCCTCTTTCATAGCCTCTAAACTATTAAAATGCGCCCATAGAGCTTTACGGCGTTTAGGGCCAATCCCTTCGATATGATCTAAAATAGACTCTAAGTTACGTTTACCTCGCAATTTGCGATGATATGTAATAGCAAATCGATGGGCTTCATCACGTATTTGTTGCAGCAATTGAAGTTCTGGTGTGTGATGGCTCAAAATGATACTTTCAGATTGTCCTTCTACAAAGACCTCTTCAATGCGTTTAGCCAAGGAGATAACAGGCACATCAGTAACACCTACGGCGCGTATTAACGGCAATGCTGCGTTGAGCTGCCCTTTACCACCGTCGATGATAATAAGGTCAGGCATAGGCCAATCTGTTTCCTTACCGTAGCGTCGTTCCATGATTTCCGCCATGGATTTGAAGTCATCCGGCTTACCTTGTGTAGTCTTCAGTTTAAAGCGACGATATTCCTTCTTCGCCGGCTTACCACCTTCAAAGACAACCATAGACGCAACAGTTTCAGATCCTTGCGTATGGGAAATATCGAAACATTCCATACGTTCTGGTAATCGTGGCAAATCTAAGACTTCCGCTAATTTCTTAACAGCCCCACCAGTCTTATCGATTTGGTACTGCCATTGACGACGTCGTTCTTCAAGGAAGGTTTCTGCATTCTCGTGGGCCATCTTGATCATGTCCATCTTATAGCCACGTTGAGGCACAGATACCTCTACATTCTGACCTTTGAGCTGTGTAAACCATTCACTCAATAAGTCTCTATCAGAACTATCCATCGGTAATAATAATTCCTTCGGAATGAAGTTCGTATCCCCATAGTATTGCTTGATAAAGTCCGTCATGATCGTTTCTGGACTATCTCCATCGTGTTGAACAAAGTAATTCTCACGACCTAATAGTCGTCCACCACGGATGAACAATAATTGTACACAGGCCATAGATGTATCAACAGCAATCCCTAATACATCTAAGTCGCCTCGTTGTGTAACCATCCGTTGCTTTTCTTGGATTTTCTCAATACTAGACAGCTGATCTCTATAGCGTGCTGCATCTTCAAAGCGTAAGTCTTCTGCAGCTACTTCCATCTTCTCTTTTAATTCTTTAAGTAATGGTATAGGCTTACCTTCAAAGAGCTCTATGATTTCATCAATGTATTTCCGATAATCCCGTACTGATATCTTATTGAAGCACGGAGCCTCACAATAATGCATATGATATTGCAAACATGGGCGCTCTACCTTCATAGACTTACATGTGCGCAGTGGGTAGTACTGGCGTATCAATTTCAATACTACATGGACCGATGTAACATCTGTGAAAGGACCAAAATATTTAGCACCATCCCGTTCAAGGCGACGTGTCATATATACGCGTGGATAATCTTCTTGCACGGAGATTTTCACATACGGATAAGTCTTATCATCGCGGAGCCGAATATTGTATTTAGGCTCGTGCTCCTTGATAAGCGTATTCTCTAATATGAGAGCTTCCATCTCTGTCTTGGTTTGGATGATTTCCACATCGACGGCACGCTTCATCATAGCCGTAACCTTAGGTGCTCGGTTGGCATCATTACGCACATAAGAACGCACGCGATTACGTAAGTTAATAGCCTTACCTACATAGATGATGCGGTTGTACTGATCGCGCCATAAATACACACCCGGTGTAGTCGGTAAATGACTAACCTTCTCTAGTAATTCTTCAGATGGCATATATCCTCCTTTCTTTATAGATTTCAAGAAAATAGAATACATTCTTCGCTAAGATATGTTCATGGTACATGCTTAGAAAATGTATTCTATTTCCGGTGTGATTTTTTATAGAAACTAAATTTAATACTCTATTTTATTTCTTATTTTTAGCTGCTGTCATAAACTTCTTAGTCTGTTCTAATACAGGGCCTAAGAATTTACCGGTATAACTTTCTTTTACCTTAGCAATTTGCTCAGGTGTACCTGTTGCTACAATGGTACCACCGCGATTACCACCTTCTGGGCCTAAATCGATGATATGATCCGCCATCTTAATAACATCTAGATTATGTTCAATAACGACCACTGTATCGCCACCATCGACAAGCTTTTGTAGTACATCTAAGAGCTTGCGAATATCTTCAGCATGTAGGCCTGTAGTAGGTTCATCAAGAATGTAAAGGGTTTTGCCTGTACTACGACGAGCCAATTCAGTAGCTAATTTAACGCGTTGAGCCTCACCACCAGATAATGTTGTGGCAGCTTGACCTAAACGGATATAACCAAGACCTACCTCTTGTAAGGTAACCATCTTACGGTGAATTTTAGGGATAGCACTAAAGAATTCTACTGCATCATCTACGGTCATATCTAATACATCGGCAATAGATTTGCCCTTGTATTTGACCTCTAAGGTTTCGCGATTATAGCGAGCACCTTTACATACTTCGCAAGGTACGTATACATCTGGTAAGAAGTGCATTTCAATCTTAATAATGCCATCGCCACGACAAGCTTCACAGCGACCACCTTTTACATTAAAACTAAAGCGACCTTGTTTATAGCCTCGCATCTTAGCCTCTGGTGTTTGGCTATATAGCTCGCGTATAGCATCGAATACACCTGTATATGTGGCTGGATTAGAGCGAGGTGTACGACCGATAGGGCTTTGATCGATATTGATGATTTTATCGATATATTCTAAGCCACGGATTTCTTTATGGACCCCTACTTTATGGTTAGAGCGATACAATTGATTAGCTAAACCTTTATAAAGAATTTCATTGATTAAGGTAGACTTACCAGAACCGCTGACACCGGTAACCACATTAAATAGGCCGATAGGGAATTTTACATTTACATTTTGTAAATTATTTTCCTTCGCACCGCGAATTTCGATGCAGTTTTTACCTGGCTTACGTCGCTCTTCAGGGAGCGCTATAAACTTACGACCACTCAAGTACTGACCAGTAATGGAGTTTTCTACCTTCATCACTTCGTCTACAGTACCAGCTGCAATAATTTGACCGCCATGTTCACCTGCACCTGGACCGATGTCTACGAGATAGTCCGCAGCCCGCATCGTATCTTCGTCGTGTTCTACAACGAGCAATGTATTGCCTAAGTCACGTAAACCTTTCAAGGTATCGATGAGACGATCGTTATCTCGTTGGTGTAAACCGATGGAAGGTTCATCTAAAATATACAACACACCAACAAGGCCAGAGCCAATTTGTGTGGCCAAGCGAATACGCTGTGCTTCACCACCGGAAAGGGTCCCTGCACTACGGTTCATGGTAAGGTAATCGAGGCCTACATTATTGAGGAACCCAAGGCGAGCATTGATTTCCTTAAGAATTTGAGCACCAATCACTTGTTCCCGCTCTGTTAGCTGTAAATTACCAAAGAAGTCCAGTGCTTCTTTAATGGTCAATTGCGTCACTTCATTGATATTCTTATCCCCTACGGTTATAGCTAACACTTCAGGTTTAAGACGAGCACCATGACATGTAGTACACGGCTTAATGGACATAAATTTTTCAAACTCTTCACGCATAGAATCGGTAGATGCTTCACTATGACGGCGTTTTACCATCGGCAAAATACCTTCGTACTCCGTAAAGAATTCCTTTACTTCACCTCTCATATTTTCATAGGTGAAAGCTACCTTATCCGTCGTACCATACATAACCTTCTTCTGTAATGCTTTTGGCAATTCATCATAGGTAGAATCTAAAGAATAGCCATTAGCTTTTAGTAAGCCTTCTACTTGACGCATAAACCATGCATTAGGATTAGAGCTCAATGCTTGCACACAACCATCGGCAAAGCTAATAGAGCCATCTGGAATAACGCGTTCTTCGTCTACTTCCATAGTGGATCCAATACCTAAACATGCTGGGCAAGCACCAAATGGGCTGTTAAAGGAAAACATGCGCGGTTCAATTTTTGGTAAGGAAATATGACAATCTGGACATGCAAAGTGTTGACTATACATGTGTTCAGGGCCGTCTACCTCTTGAATCACTACGATGCCTTCTGCCCATTTTGATGCGGTCTCCATAGAGTCTGCCAAGCGGGATTCGATGCCTTCTTTTACAACGAGTCGGTCTACTACGATATCGATGGAGTGTTTTTTATTTTTTTCTAATGTAATATCTTCATCTAATGTACGTACAACGCCATCTACGCGGGCACGAACAAAGCCTTCTTTACGAAGTTGTTCAAAGACGGATTTATGTTCCCCTTTTTTTCCTTGAATCATAGGCGCCAATACTAAAATCTTAGTACCTTCTGGGAAGCTCATTACATCATCTGTCATTTGTTGTATTGTTTGTTGTGTAATAGGCTTACCACATTGTGGACAGTGGGCGTGACCTACACGAGCAAATAATAGACGCAAGTAATCATAAATCTCCGTTACAGTACCAACTGTAGAACGAGGATTGCGGCTTGTCGTCTTTTGGTCGATAGAAATCGCTGGAGATAAGCCTTCAATATAATCTACATCAGGTTTATCCATTTGTCCTAAGAATTGACGAGCATACGCAGACAAGGACTCTACATAGCGTCGTTGCCCTTCTGCGTAAATCGTATCAAACGCTAAGGACGATTTACCAGAACCACTGAGACCAGTCAAAACGATAAACTGATCTCGTGGTAAGGCTATATCTATATTTTTAAGGTTATGCTGACGCGCACCTTTTACTATCAATTGATCTTTCATTATGTTCCCTATTTAAAGAGATGATACCAATCGGCATCATCTCAATTTTTACTAACATGAAATAATATATGTATATTATCGCACATATAGTCTATATAATCTATGTATTTTCTTACAATCTGTTTGAATCTATTTAGATCTGTTTAGGTCATTCTAGCTACATACATTTTCCAACACAATATCAAATATAGTGAATAACAATGTATGATGTCTATTTTGTATATTATTTAGATGTACCTTTTGAGCTAGAACGTTTTCTAGATTTTGAAGAAGCAGGTTTCTTTAACCTACTATCTCCTGCACTATGCATATCGGACCATTGCTGACGTAGTTCACCTAATTGGTCGCGAAGCTTAGCTGCCTTTTCAAATTCAAGCTGCTTTGCAGCGGCCTTCATTTGACGATCAAGTTCTTCAATTTTATTGAATAACTCTTCTGGCGTTATATCTGCCACCTTAGGAGTAGAAACCTCTTGAGCATATGGCTCGTGTCCATGGTCCATACCTGTTGTAGAGGATTTCTTTTTCCCCTTCTTCGGTAAAAAGTCCTTCCCATCGGTGACCATATCTTCTTCAATTTTCGTCAACTCAATAAGTTCTTTTACATCTTTAGAAACAGACTTAGGCGTAATATTATGTTCAATATTATAGGCCTCTTGCACAGCACGACGGCGATCGGTTTCATCAATAGCTCGTTGCATAGAACCGGTTACGCGGTCAGCGTACATAATAACGTGACCATTCACATTACGAGCAGCGCGACCGATAGTTTGAATCATAGCCGTATCGGAACGCAAGAAACCTTCCTTATCTGCATCTAATATAGCTACTAGAGAAACCTCTGGCATATCTAGGCCTTCACGGAGCAAGTTGATACCAACTAGTACATCAAAGACACCGGCCCGCAAGTCACGAATGATTTCAGCACGCTCGATGGTAACGATATCAGAATGGAGATAACGAACGCGGACGCCCATTTCCTTCAAGAACTCGGTTAAGTCCTCTGCCATCTTCTTCGTCAATGTCGTAACGAGAACGCGTTCATTCTTAGCTGCCCGCTTATGAATTTCGCCGAGTAAATCATCCATTTGTCCCTTAATAGGACGAATTTCAATGGATGGATCTAATAATCCTGTAGGACGAATAATTTGTTCTGCAATATTCGTTTCCACTTCCATTTCATACGGACCAGGTGTGGCTGATACATAGACGATTTGATTGATACGTTCTACGAATTCATCAAATTTAAGCGGTCTATTATCGAGTGCAGATGGTAAACGGAACCCATATTCGATAAGGGATTCCTTACGAGCGCGGTCACCATTATACATAGCTCGAATTTGCGGAATCGTTACATGAGACTCATCTACCATGATGAGGAAATCATCTGGGAAATAGTCTATCAATGTATATGGAGCTTCCCCAGCCTTACGTTCAGACATGTGGCGAGAATAGTTTTCGATGCCTGAGCAATAGCCCATTTCTTGCATCATTTCTATATCGTAACGTGTACGTTGTTCAAGACGTTGTGCCTCAAGTAAACGGTCAGCTGCTTTTAATTTAGCCAACTGTTCATCTAATTCGGCTTCAATACGCTCTACCGCAATACGCATCTTATCTTTCGTTGTTACATAGTGAGATGCTGGATATACCGCAACGTGCTTACGTTCCGCAATCACTTCTCCCGTTAAGGCATCGACCTCTACAAGGCGATCGATTTCATCGCCGAAGAGTTCTACCCGAATGGCTCTTTCACTATAAGCGGCAGGGAAAATCTCGATAGTATCCCCTTGTACACGGAAGGTACCGCGGATAAAGTTCATATCATTTCTCGTATATTGAATATCTACGAGTTTAGATAGAATTTCATCGCGAGATTTCGTCTGACCTAAGCGCAAGGACAATACGAGTTCAGAGTAATCCTCAGGGTCACCTAAGCCATAAATACAACTAACAGAAGCAACGATGATTACATCGCGGCGCTCAAAGAGACTCATAGTGGCACTATGTCGTAATTTATCGATTTCATCATTAATAGATGCATCCTTCTCGATATACGTATCACTTGAAGGAATATACGCTTCTGGTTGATAGAAATCGTAATAAGACACAAAGTATTCTACCGCGTTATTAGGGAAGAAACTTTTAAACTCGCTACATAATTGAGCAGCCAATGTTTTATTGTGTGCAATAATCAAGGTCGGTTTCTGTACGGCCTCGATAACCTTTGCCATCGTAAATGTCTTACCTGTACCAGTGGCACCGAGCAAGACCTGAGCCCATTCACCGCGGTCAATACCTTCTGTTAGAGATTGTATGGCAGTTGGTTGATCCCCAGTAGGTGTAAAGGGCGCCTCCACTTTAAATGGTTGGCCCCCTTCGTAATTATATGTATTATGTTTCATTACTGTTCATCCTGATGTTTACGGATAGCTTTAAGCTCTTCCTCTGATAAACGACGACCTGCATTTTCTGCTTGGTTCAACGTATCTTCACCTTCTAATACTTCGATGAGCATAGCAATGGAGAAGCGATCCAATGTAGGCGTAGTCTTTTGGATTTCATCAGCCATCATCCAATCTGATTCAGTATAGTTATTAATACGATCTGTAATCTCTTCCCAGTTTGAAAGTAGCAATCTTGTAATAGGACGATATAATTCAATGCCAAAATACTCGATTAAGCTAACAATCTTTTCCATATTTTCTAGACTTACATTACATTCATTTTTTTTATTTTCAGATTCTACATATTCAAGTAAGAATTCCCGGTTATATTTATTTGTCACCTTGAATCATTCCTTTATTAAATAGTGCATTAGCAAATTCTTTAGCATTAAATGGACGCAAATCATCCATGCCTTCACCAACGCCAATCCAGCGTACTGGTACGCCTAGTTCCTCTTTAATAGAGATAACTACGCCACCTTTTGCAGTACCATCAAGTTTAGTTACTACAATACCATTTACTGGCACTGCTTGACCAAATAATTTAGCTTGGCTTACTGCATTTTGACCTGTAGTACCGTCTAGAACGAGCAATGTTTGATGCGGTGCCCCTTCTACGTGGTTATTCGCTACTCGGCCCATCTTTTTAAGCTCTTCCATAAGATTAACTTTAGTATGTAGACGACCTGCAGTATCTACAATAACGAGGTCTGCATTACGAGCTTTAGCCGCTTCCATTGCATCGTATACAACGGCAGCAGGATCAGCCCCTTCTTTATGTTTAACGATAGGCACACCTACGCGATCAGCCCAGATAGATAATTGGTCAGCTGCAGCGGCACGGAATGTATCACCTGCAGCAATAATAACCTTTTTACCTTCTTTAGTGTAATAGTTAGCTAACTTAGCGATAGTCGTAGTTTTGCCAACTCCGTTTACACCAACTACTAAGATAACCTCTGGATGGTGAAGTGTAATTTCATCCTCTTGATCAACAAGCATTTCTGTAATGCGGTCTTCCATGAATGGCATTACATCACCAGTATTATTGATAACGCCTTCTGTTACACCACGACGAATTTCTTTCATCAAATATTCTGTCGTTTTAGGACCAAGGTCACTAGTAAGCATAACTGCTTCTAAATCATCTAAGAAATCATCATCGATTTGTGCATAACCGATAACGATACTTTCTACGTTTTTTACAAAGGACTTACGAGTTTTCTCTAAGCCGTCTTTAATTTTATCAAAGAATCCGAATGCCATTATGCAAGATCCTCCTTCACATCTTCAAAGGCTACTGTTAATAATCGCGATACGCCTCGCTCAACCATGGTAACACCTTGTAATACTTCGGCAGCTTCCATGGTCTTTTTACGGTGAGATACTACAATAAATTGTGTTTCTTTATTGACTCGATTTAAGTAAGAACTAAATCTTTCAACATTGGCTTCATCAAGAGCCGCATCAACTTCGTCAAGTACACAGAATGGAGCTGGACGATAGTCGAGGAATGAGAACAATAAAGCAATAACTGTTAAGGCCCGTTCACCACCGGACAACAAAGTCAATTGTTGACGTTTCTTCCCTGGCGGCTGAATATAAAAGTCGATACCACCAGTCAAGATATTTTCTGGGTCAGTCAATACGATTTGCGCCGTACCACCGCCAAACAATTGGCTAAAGACCTCTTGGAATCTGCGTCCTACTACATCTAATACATCGTATAGCTGTGTACTCATAGCTTTATCCATTTCCGCAATAACCGCTTGCAATTGCTCCTTCGCCGTATCTAAATCCGCTAATTGTGTGGTTAAGAAATCATAGCGTTCTTTAGTTTCTTCATATTCCTCAACGGCGTTTGGATTGACTGGACCAAGCTCAGTAATTTCAGCCATCAAACGAGCTTGCTCATCCTTCCAATCACTGACAGAACCTTCAAGATGAAGGGCTTGTGCATCTTCTAGGGTAAAGCCAAGCTCTTCTAACTCTTCTACAAAGCGTTCACAATCCATTCGATGACGGGTAATTTTACCTTCCATATCAACGAGTCGCCCTTGCACCACTTTATAGCGTTGGTTCAAACGGTCTTGCTCGCTAAGGATGGATTCTAATTCCTCACGACCTGTAGATGTCTTATCGTAAGCCTCATCACGAAGAGTACGCAAACGCTCAACCTCTACTGTAGCCGCAGCTAGCTCCTGTTCTGCTAATGCTTTAGCCTTCGGTAACTCTTCTTCACAGCGCTGTGTAGTACTGATGAGTAGATTACGCAACGGCGTTAAACGCTCTACAATGCTAGCAATAGATTGATTTCGTTGTTCCCGTTGAGTTTCACGTTCCTTAATGGTTTGTCGCAATGTATCACAAGTAAGACGAGCTTCCGTGAAAGCTTCATAGGCCTCTTGCTGTACCTTTTGCAATACAGTTAAACGCTCCATCAAGGCTCCTTGATTGCCCTCAACACCATGATTCTCTTGTAAAGATGTCAATGCTGCTTCTTGATCTTTCAAGTTAGCCGTTGTAGTAGCTAAATCAATATCGATTTGAACTAAACGTTGCTCTTCTTCAGAAAGGACACGTTTCTTACGGTCCATTTGATTTTGTATATTTTGTACCTTTGTTTCACTAGCCACATAGAGTAAATTCGTATGTTGGTAGTTTTCATCAAGGGTAGCTCGTTCTTTTTCAGCCTCTTCCACCCGTTTTTCTAGATTTTCTAAGCTAGCTGTTAAGGAACGGATTTTTTCTTCAATTTGTACAAGCTCTTGCTCAAGACTAGTAGCCTCTTCCTTACGGCTCAATACGGAGGCACGCTTACGCTTTGTAGCACCACCAGTCAAAGAACCACCTGGTTGGAATTGCTCCCCTGTAAGGGTAACGATGCGCAATTGCTGATTATATTTCTTCTGCAATCCAATGGCATCATCCATAGAGGCCACTACCAACGTACGGCCTAACAAATAATAGAAAATATGAGCGTACTTATTATCAAAGGAGATACAGTCAACAGCCGTACCTATAACACAACCTTCACGTAACGCAGGCGTATCATACGGTTTCCCTTTTACGGAATCCATCGGCAAGAAGGTTACACGTCCCCCTTGAATAGATTTCAAATAATTTACACCATCTGCAGCAGCACGAGCTGTAGTAGTGACAACATGGTTAACACTACCGCCTAATGCCGTTTCAATAGCTGTTGTGTATTTGTCCTCAACCGTAAAGAGATCACCTACGGCGCCCGTAATCTGTTCGCGCCATGCCCCTTTACTATTAAGAATGTTTTTAGTGCCTTCTAAATAGCCTTCATGCTGTTCTTCCCATTGAGCCAAGAGCTCTAAACGGCCTTTTGCACGTTGTTCTTGAGTACGAAGTTTTTGTAATTCCTTGCGTTCTTCACGGGCTTGTATTGCTGCTTCTTTACCACCATCAACGAGTGTTTGTCTTTGTGCAGAAATAGCAGTAAACTTCTGTCCCAGTGTTTCATATTCAGCACGAGCTACTTGTAGTTCACTATCTACTTGATTTATTTCAGCCTTTAAAACCTCGCATTGCTTTGTAGTTTCTGCCTTACGAGCTTCTAAACTACGAATACTAGCTTTTGCTGTTTCAATGGCACTGACAACCTCTAATTGACGTTGTTCAAATGCTTCTCGATTGGATTGTAAGGATTGGAACTTAGCTTGTTCTGCACTTACATCTTCAACAGCTTTTTTATAGTTAGCTTCTAGCTCTTCTAGCTTGGATTCTTTCTCTACTAGTTGAGCACGTTCATCTTGAATCAATTGATTTAAAATGTGCAATTGTTGCTCTTCGCCCTTTTGAGTAGCTTCTAACTCACTAATACGCATAGATGTCTCATCTAGCTCACGGTGAGCGGTCTTTAATTGCTCTTCTAATAATCGTAGATGACCTGCTAAACGCTCTTCATCACGTTGCTTTTCCGTATACTGAGCCTCCCACAATTTAAGCTGTTCTTGCTCTTTAGTAGAAGATGATTGCAACGTATGACGACGAGCTTCTAATTTGGATAATTCCGTTTGAAGCTCAATTTCTTCATCCTTAAAAGCAATGTTATCGTTTTCAAAACGCGTTAAGAGTCGGTCTGATGTCTTGTAATTATGATAGCCCAATGCCCCATCATAGTCGCGTTTTGTACGACTTAAGGTCATATATTTCTTAGTCTTTTCAGCCTTTTCAGATAAAGGTCCAAGTTGTTCTTCAATGGTAGCCATAACGTCCCGTACACGTTCCATATTGCGGTCTGTGCTAGCAATACGACGCAATGCATCTTCTTTATTGATTTTAAAACGAGAAATACCTGCTACATCTTCAAAGATCAATCTCCGTTCTTCAGGCTTAGAGTTCAAGATAGCATCAATTCGGTTCTGCCCGATAATGGCCATAGAGTCTTTACCAAGACCTGTATCAGCTAGTAATAAATGAATGTCCTTTAAACGACAAGAACGTTTATTGATGAGAAACTCACTTTCACCAGTACGATAAATACGACGAGTGATCGCCACCTCAGCCATATCTACATCTAGTTGATGGTCACTATTATCGAATACAAGAGTAACCTCAGCTGCACTCATTGGCTTACGCTTTTCCGTACCAGAGAAGATGATATCCTCTGCTTTTTGACCACGTAAATTACGGACATTGGATTCCCCTAAAACCCATTTCATAGCATCCGTAATATTACTTTTACCACTTCCGTTAGGTCCAATAACGGCAGTCATTCCTGGTGAGAATTTTACAACCGTTTTATCAGCAAACGATTTAAAGCCCTTTAATTCCAACCGAAGTAATTGCATGACTGCCTCCTTTCTACTAACAACCCCGAATAATCATATCTTTTATTATAACACATATCGTAGGCCATCAATACAGCAATGAACAGTATTTCTCGTACTATCTTCACACCAATTTATGTTAAATTGAGGATATGTTTCTTGGAAATATAATATATTCCGATTTTTAAGGCCTCGCACCTTAGATGTAAGGCTTCTAGGATATGAAATAACTATTCTATTTTGCATCCATCTATCTATATTATTTGTATGAGTTCTACATTCAGCCTTATGACTATAGTAATTACTTAATGGTAAAAAATTATAAGCATACTGGTCTCCTAAACAGCTCTTAGAAAAGTGTTCATCAAAACATCTCTCAATGCGATGTTTATACTGTTCATTTACTACAAGCTCACCCATAGCTGGCTCATAAGGGCCAGCCACCAAGCTATTACCTGAATCGAGCTCATCTGTACTTTGCAATCCAGTGCGTATAACTTCAATATTATGTTCTTCAAACCATTCTTTTAAAAATGCACAATATTTAATAGCTTGCTCAGTACTTAATGGCTCATATTCACCAGCTCTATATTGATCAGCAAGCTCCGTATTTTCTATAACAAGAACAGGATAGATTCGTACAAAGTCAGGTTGTAGTTTAACTACAGCAATAGCGGTTTCTAAAATTGTGTCCCAGGTCTCACCTTTTAGTCCCGGTAAAAGTTGTACGCCTACGGTCATTCCACTTTTTTTTAATCGACTAACAGCCTCTGCCACCTGCTGAGACGTATGACCGCGCTTAGCATCAATTAGAATTTGAGCATTCATAGACTGTACTCCGAGCTCTACTGTTTTTACCCCATAAGACTGTAACAAAGTAATTGCTTCATCACCTACAGCATCAGGACGTGTAGAACAGCGTATACCATCTATTATGCCCTGTCGTAGCATCTCATAAGCAGGCTCTAACAATGTATTTTGTAAATCACTATGAATGGCTGTGAAAGAACCTCCATAGAAAGCGACTTCCCAGAACTTATCGTTACGTTTGTTCCCAATATAATCCTTAATAGTATGCTGTATGTATTCTGGAGTTAGGTGACTAATACCAGATTGACCTGTAATACGAGACTGATTACAAAATGTACATACATAAGGACACCCTACATGGGGTATAAAAAATGGTATCATTCCAAATGGTTTCATAGTCCCCCTCCCTTCTTATATAAAATCCAATTAGTTAAAAATCTTATATGTTAATACATTAAAATCCATGTATTTAATGATTGTAATATGTAATTAATATATTAAGATATAAGATTTTATATAGAAAAATCGTAAAATAAATATATTTATTATTCTATATACCATTATACAGAAAAAAGCGCCATTCGGCGCTTTTCTATTTGGCCATTAACTGTTCTAACGTTAATTGAGCCGCATGTTGTTCTGCAATTTTTTTACTTTTACCAGAGCCGGCCTCATAAGTAACACCATCGATTTCTACAACCATATGGAAAGTTTTTGCATGGTCAGGGCCACTTTCACTAAGTAAGCGATAAACGATATGTTTATCACCATCTCGCTGCACAAATTCTTGCAATAAGGTCTTATAATCTTTGCCCCTCTTACCTTCTAAGGCTTGCTTGATATACGTGATTAAATGTTTTAAAACGAAAGCCATCGCCGTTTGGTAATCTGTAGAAATATAGATAGCACCAATTAAAGATTCAAAAGTATCGGCTAAAATAGAGTTTCTATCATAACCACCAGAAGCTCGTTCACCATGGCCAAGTAATAAATATTGACCTAATTGTAAAGAACGGCTTACAGATGCTAAAGAATCTTCACACACCGTAGCAGCCTTAATTTTCGTCAAATTACCTTCGGCCATATCTGGATATGTCTTAAATAGATATTCCCCAATAATAAGATCCAAGACAGCATCGCCTAAAAACTCTAATCGTTGATTGTGATGAATATGCTTTGATTTATGTTCATTCGCATAAGATGTATGTGTAAAGGCACAATCGATAATGGATATATCTGACACAGGTATGTCTAAACGAGCAACAAGCCCATGAAGAGATTCTTCACGAGCTTGTGTCATCTTACTCTTATGCGCTTCGATAGCAGCCATTAATCTTCATAACGGCGTACGCAAAGTGTACCGTTATGACCACCAAAACCGAAAGAGTTGGAAAGAGCACATTTAACTTGAAGATCACGTGCACCTTCGCGAACATAGTCTAGATCCAAACCTTCATCAGGATTGTCACAGTTGATTGTAGGGTGAACTTTACCAGTTTCGATAGCCATCGCCATAACGATAGTTTCGATAGCACCAGCAGCACCTAACAAGTGACCTGTCATGGATTTTGTAGAGTTAACAGCGATGTTTTTAGCATGATCGCCGAATAATTCTTTAATAGCCAATGTTTCATTTTTGTCGTTAAGGCCAGTAGATGTACCATGAGCATTGATGTAGTTAACGTCTTTAGGGTCGATACCTGCATCTTTAATTGCCAATTCCATACATTTACGAGCTTGTACACCACCTGGAGCTGGTGCAGTAATATGGTAAGCATCGCCATTAGTACCATAACCTACAACTTCAGCGTAGATATGAGCACCACGAGCTTTTGCATGCTCTAATTCTTCAAGAACAACGATACCAGAACCTTCACCCATTACGAAACCATCGCGATCGCGGTCAAATGGACGAGATGCTTTTGTTGGTTCATCATTACGTGTAGACATAGCTTTCATAGCTGCGAAACCAGCTACAGCTGCTGGAGATACCGCTGCTTCTGTACCACCAGCAAACATGATATCAGCATCACCACGTTGGATGATACGGAAAGCATCGCCAATAGCATTTGTACCAGAAGTACAAGCTGTTACATCTGTAATAACAGGACCTTTAAGGCCAAGACGGATGGATACACGTGCAGATGTCATATTTGCAATCATCATTGGAACTGCAAATGGACTTACACGGCCAGGACCTTTTTCGAACAATGTTTCATATACTTCATGGATAGAGTCGATACCACCAATACCAGTACCAACCACTGTACCACAACGATCTAAATCTTGTTTATCTAAATCAAGATCAGCATCTTCACAAGCAAGAACAGCTGCACCGATAGCCAATTCTACAGAACGGTCCATACGACGAGCTTCTTTCTTATCTACGCCATAGTTTGTAACATCAAAATCTTTTACTTCACCAGCAATGCGCGTTGCATATTCAGATGCATCAAAGCGTGTAATTGGCCCAATACCAGATTGACCTGCCAATAACGCATTGTAAAAGTTCTCTTTACCGATACCTACAGGAGTCACTGCCCCTAAGCCAGTAATTACCACACGTTTTTCCAATTATTCCACCTCTTATAGCTATACAGCCCTTTTAAATTAATCAATCTCTGCTACTTGCTGTTTTAGTTGAGCAAAGATATCTTTAACCGGCATAATCTTGTCGACTTTTCTCATATTATTGCCAGAGAACACCAAACCTGTTTCCACATCACCTTGTTGTGCACGAGAAAGAGCACGGATGATACAGAATTTATGGGAACAATGTTTCAAACAGTTATCACACACCGTTGGAGGTGCTACAGTACCGTCTAATACAGATTCAGCAAATTTATTTTTAATTGCTTGTCCAGGCAAACCTACAGGACTTTGAATTAATACAATATCCTCAGGATTAGTAGCCCGTACGTACATTTTTTTCAATTCATCAGATGCATTACATTCATCAGAAGCAGCAAAACGACTGCCCATTTGAACACCACTAGCACCTAATTTTAACATTTCTACGATGTCACGACCATCAAGAACACCACCAGCACCAATAACTGGAATGTTTTTAACAGCAGCTACAACCTCTGGAACGATTTCTCGAGCGGAACGATCTGTCCCTAAGTGACCACCAGCTTCACAACCTTCTACGATTACTGCTGCTGCACCTAAACCTTCAGAAATGCGAGCTAATTTTGCGGACGAAACAATTGGTACAATCGGAGTACCAGACTCTTTGCCCATTGCGAACATATCTCTTGAAAAACCAGCACCTGCTACTACAAGATCAATGCCCTCTTCGATGGCAGTTTTCACTAAGCCAGCAAATTGTGTTGCGGCTACCATCGCATTTATACCAATAATACCCGTAGGTGATAATTTTCTAGCTAATTGTATTTCGTATCGTAATTCATCAAACGGCAAACCGGATGCTGCAATAAGGCCGATACCACCTTCATTTGCAACGGCTGCTGCCAAGCGAGCTGTAGACAATCTAATCGCCATACCACCTTGAATAATAGGTACTTTGGCCACTAGATTCCCAATGCGAAGTTCAGGGAGCTTCACTATCAAATCCTCCTGTAAATAAAACCGGTTGGGAGGCCACTCGGCCTCCCGTGCGGCTGAATTGTCAGCTTTACAACTTATTTAGCAGAATCAATATATTCTACTGTATCCTTAACAGTTTTGATTTTTTCTGCAACATCGTCAGGGATTTCAACATTGAATTCTTCTTCGAATGCCATGATCAATTCAACGATATCTAAGGAGTCAGCGCCTAAGTCGTCGATGAATGTAGAATCAATGGTAACTTCAGCTTCATCAACGCCTAATTGTTCCACAACGATTGCTTTTACTTTATCGAAAGTGTTCATTGGTGGTTCACCTCCTTTCAAAATATATTTATATATAGTCTAATTTTGAAACTACATCACCATACCGCCATCTACATTGATGACTTGGCCTGTAATATAGTTAGCAAAATCGCTAGCAAGGAATGTTGCTACTGTTGCTACTTCTTCAGCATCAGCCATACGGCCCAATGGAATTTCAGCAACCATAGCTTCTTTAACTTTTTCTGGCAATACATCAGTCATATCAGTATTGATAAAACCTGGTGCAATAGCATTAACAGTAATGCCACGGCTTGCTAATTCTTTAGCACAGGATTTAGTGAAACCAATTACACCAGCTTTAGAAGCTGCGTAGTTAGTTTGACCCGCATTACCCATAACACCTACAACAGATGTCATGTTGATAATACGACCAGAGCGTTGTTTCATCATAATTTTAGATACTGCTTTAGTCACTAGATATACACCTTTAAGGTTAATATCAATAACAGCATCAAAATCTTCATCTTTCATACGCATTAATAAACCATCACGCGTAATACCCGCATTATTTACGAGAATATCAATGTGACCAAATTCTTTATGAGCTTCTTCTACCATAGAAGCAACTTCATCAGCATTAGCTACATTAGCTTTAATTTTAATGGCTTTACGGCCTAAAGCTTGTACAGCTTCAACAGT
>CAKPXR010000016.1 GCA_934202215.1 uncultured Veillonella sp. | reverse complement strand
TTATCACCTAACGCAAGGTTTGGTGTGTTGTAATCAGTGAATTCAGTGATTTGTAAATCAATACCATCTTTTGCCAAAATAGGTTTAACTTGTTCCAAGATTTCTGCATGAGGTACTGCTGTAGCACCAATTTTTAATACTTGCTTGCCATTACTAGCAGCTTGTTTGTTATTGTCGTTACCGCAACCAGCGATCAATAAAGTACCGCCAAGGATTACAGTAGCTGCTAATGCTAAAAATTTTCTCATTAGACACACTCCTTTTACAATTAGTTTATATAAAATATTACATTAATAGTACTAAATTATTTCCTATCTATCAAGAGGGAATTGTTATTGGGGATTAATAACTAACAATTTATTTTCCAATAATTAAGCCTATGGACCACATGATTTGGTAAATCATAGCAGCCCCTGCAGTCGTCCCCATAGCTTTGTCTAGTAGGAATTCATCTGTTTTAGTACTTAAGGTATGTACAGTTTTGAAAGCTAGTGGTGCTGCAAGAAAGGCAAATAGAGAGGACCATGTCATGTGACCTACAATGATCCATGCAAGGATCCAAATAAAGTTGAATAGGTAGGTTATGCTCATCAAACTGAGAGCGCGTTCGCGACCCAAAACGATTGGTAACGTACGTCGACCGTGGCTTTTATCATTTCTAATATCACGAATGTTATTAGTGAGCATAATGGAACCTACAAGCAATGTAGATGGAATAGCAGGTATCAATAATGCTGAGGATAAGTCACGTGTCCATGCGTATCCTGTAATGAGTACGATAGCAAACCCCATAGCGATGCCAGAGGAAATTTCCCCAAATGGTGTACGGGAAATTGGTTTTGGGCCACCAGAATAAAGGAAGCTGATTAGAATGCAAAGAAAACCTGCTGGAATATAGTACCAAGTGATGGTTGCTGAGAGGTAAAGTCCGATGATAATAGGTACCACCATGAGTACCTTAATCATGGTAACGATGAGTTCTGGGGTAATGGCACCACGCGTGATAGAACCAGCGTTACCGATCTTTTGTCCAGCATCGAGACCAGATTTAAAATCTTTATATTCATTCCATAAGTTTGCTACAATTTGAGCTGTTACAACGGCTAAAAATATTAAGACCGTATGGAAAATGGCAAGACCTGTACCGTGAGTGGCACCAAATGCATAATAGCTAAAGGCTGCACCTAAAATAGTAGGCCCTAAAGCGGCCGCTAATGTACGAGGCCTAGTGAGTGGAATTATTTCTTGTATCATAATAAAAGCACACCAAGTGTGCACTCCTTTCTATTTCTCATACCCTATGTTTATATATCTATTTAAGTATTGTATAGCAGAACTGAAAGGTTGTAAATTACACTATACAGTTATATATATCTATATAGTATAATGATTAATATATGCAGTATAGATTATTATTAGTTTATACGCTTGGTAGCAGTATAAGCTAATCTATTTATATAGTAAATTACTAATACAAATAATCTATCTAACATTGTATACATCCTAACATTATATACATCGTGTATTGTTAAACTGTGAGGTGTCTTATGAGAGCTCTCAACAAAAAAATGATGACATTGGCTTGTGCGACATGTTTGACTGTTGGCATGGGCGCAGTGGCTTGTGCAGATACAGTAGATTTAGGCTATGGTTTATATGGTACGACATCTGCTAATGTTAAAGCAGTAGAGATGACGCATATTTCGTCAGATGAAACTATGCGCACTCGTGCAGATAATGAAATTCTCCGTAAAGCCAATGAAAATGCTGTTGCAAATTTTAATGAGATTTTGAAAAAAGAATATTCAGTACCATTAAAACCTTTGACAGGATTAGTTGTTGATGGTGTTTCTCTGTATCAAGTACAAGGAACAAATGAACAAGGTCATCATATAGGCTACTTAATGTCAATCGATTACTCTAAGTCTGCTATTGATCAAGCTATAGAGATGGATAAAACTATTTTTGAATCTGCTAGTGAAGCGGATAAGGCAAAAATTAAACATTCTATTTCTAAAGATCGCACTACTTATACCAAGCTTGATGCGCAGCAACAATTGGCATCTTTGAAAGGCGGAACTTTAGAAGGCGCTAAATTAGAAAAATCTGTAAAAGAACTGAATCTTAAATTGCCTTTAGAGTTAACTGATGAATTAAATAAAGTGCCTTTAACTAGTAAAGGTATGTCTGTTGCAGATCAACAGGAAATCATTAACATTCTTAAATTTGGGGTAAAGCAACTTCAAGTGGATGCTAAACATTTGGCATATAAACCGGTTCAAACACGTTATGGTACAGCTGTAACAGGTGATGCTCGTGTAGCTATTAGCTATGATGGATTTAAATATCCATTTTCTGTAACAGGTTATGCAGTACCTACGGATAAAGGGTTGGTTCTACAATTTTTATGGTCTGAAGATTCTAGCCATGATTATTGGGCTAATGAGTTGAATCATATGTATCAAACACAATCTCTTAAGGGAGGTAAATAATATGAAATCTATGAAAGTATTGGCTTGTGCAGCTTGCCTAGTGGGGACTGTATCTGGTGTAGGCTTTGCTAAAGATGTACAAACAATTGCAGGTTCTATGGTAGTGCCTAATAATGTAAATGTTGTTTCTGTCTCTAAAACAAATACCCGTGATTTTGTAGCGAAACAATTAGATGAGAATCCTTCAAAATCTTCAATGGCCAATATGATGGCTAAGGAGTTTCTTCAAAACTTAGGCACTAATTTTGACGTGTACCAATTACAGGGTTCCGATAAAACAGGTCAAAAGGATGCAATGGTAGTAGCTTTAGATGTAAAACAAGTAGCACAACAAGTGGCTAAGAATAAAGCTAATGACCCTATGTTTATGGCCGCTATGGCAGCTCTTGATAAGGGTCAAATTGATCCCGTTACAGAGCAACTCATGCTAGGTACCATTAACAAGCAAATTCCCACTGTCAAAACGGTAGTGCCTTTGAATGATCCAACACGCTATGCTCATCTTAAGTCTCAGTCTGGTAAGCCGCTAGTACAACCTAGAACGCTTACCGTAGAAAATGCAGAGCAAGTACATCCCGTGGCAGGTGCAAAATATCAAACTTATGCAGCAAGCTCTCGCTTATTATATGTAGAGGGAGATGTACAAACTCCAATCTATGCAAATGCTGCATTTGTGTTGAAACCAGGTAAACCTGTACTATACGTAGGTGTAACAAGTGATGTACAACGGGACTATTTTAAACCAATATTTGACAATGCTTTTAAAACCATTAAATAATTTGTTATAGATATACTTTTACAAAGTATGTTGTATATTAGGTGATTACTAATGTGTGTGTAGCGGCATGGCATAAACTATATTATTTTGATTATAATTTAAAGGAGAATTATTATGAATACAATTCACACAGACAAAGCCCCAGCAGCAGTAGGTCCTTACTCTCAAGCTAAAGTTTCTGGAGGTTTCTTATTCGCTTCTGGCCAAGTGCCAATTAACCCTGCAACTGCAACAGTTGTAGAAGGCGGCATCGTTGAGCAAACTGAACAAGTATGCAAAAATATCGAAGCTGTATTGACTGAAGCTGGCACAGACTTCTCTAAAGTAGTTAAAACTACTTGTTTCTTAGCTAATATCGGCGACTTCAAAGCATTCAACGAAGTATATGCTAAATATTTCACTTCTAAACCAGCTCGTTCCTGCGTAGCAGTAAAAGACCTTCCATTGGGTGTGTCCGTAGAAGTGGAAATTATTGCGGAAGTATAAGATGGATTATATTTCCTTATTACAATCAGAGATGCGCCCTGCCTTCGGGTGCACTGAGCCTATTGCATTGGCTTATGCGGCTGCGAAGGCAGTCTCTGTTTTAGATGAGTTCCCTAATCGTATTCACGCACGATGCAGCGCGAATATTATAAAAAATGTAAAATCCGTAGTGATTCCTAACTCTGGTGGACGAAAGGGCCTCCTAGCGGCTACTACTCTTGGCGCTATCGTAGGTCATCCTGAACGTGAGCTAGAGGTATTAGAATCTGCTACAGATGAAGATCGTAAATGGCTTGGTACATTGCTAGATGCCAATTTCTGTACAGTGTCACTTGCGGAAGGCGTAGATAATCTTTATATTGAAATCACTGCAGAAACAGATGAACATACAGCGGTCGTTCGTATTGAAAACGACCATACAAATGTAACCTATGTAGCTGTAGATGGTGAGGTTGTGTCTGAAACGATCAATGAAATCAAGAAGGCTGCAAAGACAGAATATGCTATGACCTTTGATAGTATTTACGAATTTGCAAAGTCTGCTGATATTTCTGGCATCATTCCTCAAATCAAACAGCAAGTAGAATATAATACAGCTATTTCTCGAGAAGGTTTGTCTAATGATTATGGCTCCAATATTGGACAGCTCTTATTGTTGGATGAAGAAAATCCGTCTCTTGAAACGAAATGTAAGGCTCGTGCAGCAGCTGGATCCGATGCGCGTATGAGTGGGTGTCCATTGCCTGTTGTTATCTGTTCTGGCTCTGGTAACCAAGGTCTAACCGTATCCGTACCTATCATTACAACTGCCGAGGAACTTGGTAAAAGTGATGATGAATTATATCGTGCCCTTGTTTTCGCTAACTTGTTGACGCTCTACGTTAAATCTGGCATTGGTAAATTATCTGCCTACTGTGGCGTAGTATCTGCCGGTGTGGTAAGTGTAGCTGGTATTGCCTTCTTGAAAGGCGATAGCAAAGATATCATTGAAAATACCTTGGTCAATGGTCTTGCTAGTTTATCCGGTATTGTATGTGATGGCGCGAAACCATCCTGTGCAGGTAAAATTGCTATCTCCCTTGATGGCGCGTTCATGGGTTATAAACAAGCTCGCCTTAATAAGAACTATCAAAAAGGCGATGGCCTTGTAGCATACTCCGTTGATGATACCATCCGCAGTATCGGTGCTGTGGCTCAAGGTATGAAAGAAACAGACGTAGTTATCTTGAATGAAATGCTAAAACATTAAGATTTATAATAAATACCCCCAATGCTATTAACAATCTGGCAAAGGGGGTTATTTTGTGCTCTAAACATAGTTTTTAATTGGTTAGATTTTATATTTAGAGACAAGATAATCTAGTTATAGTTTGAAGTTAGAGGAGATTTATTATGAGTGTCTTGTTGCCAGAAAGAGAGAATCTTCCTAGAAAATTAATTAATTTTTATCGTAAAGTTTTTCCAAATGCCGATGAAAAGTATTGGTATATATATAAATTAAAAATATCTGTTGAAATAAAAAAACTTTCAACAAGTGATTTAAGGTGGGAAATAATTAAGGGCCAAGCAGAACTAGATAGCAAGTTTGCGTTTATATGGAGCTCTGTAGGATTTGGAATTATTTGTGCAGCTGTTTTTGCTTATGGTTTAGATATTGCAACTAAAATTATAGAGTATGGTGAATATTATGAATTATACATGTTAAGTACAGTATACTTAGATTTTATGTTAATGGTAGTTTTCTTCACCTTACTTATCTCTTTTGGTGGATGGTTATTTGCAATGTTAATGAATATACCGGGAAAGAAGGCTGGGTTGTTTTACGGTATATTTTTTGTAATGTTAATAGTATTTATATTAAGTCTTTATTGGAAACATACGATAATAATTGATTTTGTGTTTTTAGTATTAAATACTTTTTGCATGACGATATTACTTGGCACTGTAGCCGATTTAAAGAAGCAAAGAGCTTTAATAAGAATAGCACTAATGAAAGAGCGATTACATGATTTAGAAAAGGTATGAAATATTTATCTTATATAAAAGGTAAGTGCATTAGATATAAAAAACAGTTGTTTCTAATTAGAAACAACTGTTTTGGGTTTATTGTAATTTTTTAGGATCTTTAAGTATTAATGATGCCCCAAGGCCTACTATTAGGAATGGCACCAGTGTCATCATAGCAACAGGTAGGGAGTAGGTATCTGCTAGGTTACCTACTACAGGGGCGATAACACCGCCGATGGTTTGGCTCACGCCGAGGGTGATACCCGATGCAAAGCCGATGCTTTTAGCTAGATAGGTTTGGCCTAGTACGATTACAGGGCTATAGCTAATTGCCTTAGCAGCACCAATTATGAGCAATAATAGATAGGCTATTGGCAGCATAATGTATGGTGTAAAGTTAGGCACTTCAGTTAATAGGAACATTGATGGTAACCAGATTAATAGAGATAGTCTGATGATTTTGATAGGACCATATTTATCCCCTAATAGACCACCGATGTAGGTCATGAAGATACCAATGCTAAAGAATACGGTTAAAGCAAAGCTGCCTTGTTCTGGGCTAGTGCCGAGTTCACGCGTCCAGAAGATAGGAATGAATGCATTGATAATGCGGAAGTTTACCGACTGACTTAGGATGATAATGAACAAGATACCAAAGTATTTCCAATAGTTTTTGAGTGGTTTTGCGGCTACAGCCGGATTTTCTGTAGCTACTGCTTGATCGATGGTACGCGCATGCGCTACGATGCGTGGCATGAGGGCGAATAGGGCAGTAAATATAATAATGCCTGCCACTGTAAAAGCAGCTAGTCCATGTGGACCTACTGTGTAGGCAATAGCACCGGCAAAGAGTGGACCAAAGGCGAATCCTGAACTACCACCAATAGCAAAGGTACCCATGGCCTTACCTTTCTTGCCACCACCGAGTCGATTCATAATCTTGGCGCCTTCTGGATGGAATATGGAGGAACCTACACCAGCTAAGGTGGCGCAAACAAGGAGGCTTTCATAAGCGGTAACAAAGCCCATCATACCTGTACTACAAGCGGATAATAAAACGCCAAAAGCAATAAGCCTCGGTTGATTGATCTTGTCCGAAATGTAGCCTAATAATGGCTGTAATAATGACGATAATGCTGTATTAGCTAAGATGAGAAAGCCTGCTTGCTCTAAGCTCAGTCCATAGGTATAAATGAACAGTGGTAAGAGGGCAGGTAATACACTTTGACATGAGTCGTTAATCATATGACTCAGTGTAATTAGGTAAGGGTAATATTTTTTCATGATAGTAGTCCATTGAAAGTATGAGGTGATTATTTAAATTACATTTCTAATATTATAACCCATATTGTTAGAATATGAGTTATAGTCATAAAAAAAGCGCTAACTATAGTTAGCGCTTTATATAGTTTAGTTGGCAGAGGAGGAGGGATTTGAACCCCCGCGCCGGTTGCCCGACCTACCGCATTTCGAGTGCGGACCCTTCAGCCTCTTGGGTACTCCTCCGTGCTTTACGACGCTCCTTAAAGAAGTCTTTCATAATTTGGCTACATTCATCACCAAGCACACCAGATGCCAGTTCAGGTTCATGATTTAAACCTGGGTGAGAGAGCACATTGAATAGTGATTCTACGGCGCCTCCTTTGTAATCACTTGCACCATAGACAACGCGGTCAATACGACTGTTGATGATGGCGCCAGCGCACATCGGACATGGCTCTATCGTAACATACAGGGTACAACCAGTCAACCGCCAGCGCTTGAGGACATCGCATGCTTCGCGGATTACGAGGACCTCTGCATGAGCCGTTGCATCATGATCCAATTCACGACGATTATGATGACGTGAAACGATGGTATTATCTTTTACGAGAATGGCACCGATAGGGATTTCTCCAAGGTCATAAGCCTTGCGGGCTTCTTCCATAGCGATGGCCATAAAATATTCATCGCGAGTGCGTTCATCCATATTTTCAATGTCTGTAGGTGTAATGTCTTTTGTCATTGGCATACCTCTTCATGTATAATATCTTACATAAAGTCTATCATAGTGTACGCAGTTATGCGAATAGATTGTGTGGGGGAATTATGGATATTATTTGGTATATGTTTGATATGATTGGCACTATTGCCTTTGCTGTATCCGGTGCACTTGTTGGGGTGGCACGAAAAATGGATATATTTGGAATGACTGTACTTGCGTTGGCTACTGCTATTGGTGGTGGTATTGTACGGGACGTGTTGCTCGGCTATTTTCCGCCGAACTCACTTAGAAATGTGGTGTACGTAACGGTTGTCTTAGTTGTAACAGTTATCGTGTTCTTGATTTATAATAGCCGATATCGAAAGCATGCGATGGGGCCTCGTAGTCGAGCTAGTTACTTATTAGCCGATGCATTAGGGTTAGCATCATTTACTGTAACAGGTGCTTCTGCAGGGTTTAAACTCTATCCTGAATTACCTATATTTATTGTACTTTTAGGTACGATAACAGCAGTAGGTGGTGGTATTATCCGCGATATGCTAGCACAGCGCATTCCATCTGTTTTGAAAGAGGATGTATATGCATTGCCAAGTATTATTGGTGGTATTGTTTATTATCTTATGGTTACATCTAGTTGGGAGAGTATGGCTGTATATGGTGCTTTTACCGTGGTACTTGTTATCCGTCTGTTAGCTATCAAGTACAATTGGAGTCTACCTAAGGTAGGAAAAGCCAAGCCGGTTGCGAAATAATAGTCGAATGATATAATTATACTATTGAGCATATGAACATTTCATAAAAATGTCAGAAAAAGAGAGTATTATAAAACAGTTCATTTTGCGAGTCGGGAGTACTCGCTACACAGAAGGAGATTTGATTTATGACGAATAAATGGTTGAAAGTAGCACTTATGGCTGCAGCCATCGCTACTGGTACATCTATTAAAATTGATGCGGAAACCGTGTTGTACGTACCTCAAGATGATCGCCCTGTAAGTTTACAATATACTGTAGATACAGCTCGTGAAGCAGGTATGACTATATTGACACCACCTCAAAATTTGATTTCTGGTAAGACATACCAAGGTCAAGCAGATCAAATCATGGCTTGGGTTGAACAAAATGCAGGCCGTGCTGATGTGATGGTATTGAGTACAGATACCCTTATCTATGGTGGTCTTGTAGACTCTCGTAAACATAATATTCCACTCTCCACATTGGAAAGTCGTTTGAAACGTATTGAATCCTTAAAAGCTCGTAATAAAAATGTGCGTATTTATGGCTTTGGTACTGTAATGCGTTCTCCGCGTGCTAGTGGTGGTGGTACTGAACCAGCTTACTATGCGGAATACGGTCCTACTATTTTCCAAATTGCTGCATTACAAGATAAATTAGATTCTGGATCCTTAACACAAGAGGAAACTCAAAAATTGATGAGCCTTCAAGCCTCTGTTCCTGTAGAATATCTACAAGATTGGTTTGATCGCCGTCAAAAAAATATGAAAATCAACAAAGAATTAATCGATGAAACTCGTAGCGGTGTATTTGATTACTTTGCATTGGGCCATGATGATACATCTCAATTGTCTCAATCTGCGTTAGAAGGTCGTTATTTGAGTAAATATTCCAAGGATATTCCTGTTGAGAAATATGGCAGTTTCCCTGGTGCCGACCAACTTGGTCTCTTGTTGATGGCTCGTTCTCGTACAGATGAAAGTACAGAAAAACCTACATTCTCCGTAATCTACCCACTCGGTGGTGGCGGTAAAACATTGCCAGGTTACGAAGACCAAACAATTGATAAAACAATTGCACAACACGTTGAAGCTGTAGGCGGTACAATGGTGACACAAGGCAAACCAACTGTGTTGTTAGCAGTAAATACACCACTTACTACAAGCACTGGTGAATCTGAAAGCTTCGAGAACTTCCCGATGATTTCTAATTCTACAAATGCTTTCGTAGATCGCATTCAACAAGCTGTTGATTCTGGCGTAAACGTAAGTGTTGCTGATATTGCTTATAACAATGGTGCGGACAATACATTAGTATCTGCAATGTACAAACGCGATATGCTATACAAAATCGGAGCATATAATGGTTGGAATACAGCAAGTAATACGGTAGGCTATGCCATTGCTCAAGGCGTATTGCTCAAAACTATGACACCAGAAGGTCATCGCAACATGTTGACTCAACAATATTTGGATAACTGGGCGTACCAAGCAAATATCCGTAAAGATATTTACCGCATGCAAGATTCTATTCGCACAGATAATGTACGTTACTCTGGCGAGTTGAATGAACGTCTTGAAAGTTACTTAGGCGAACGTATTCAAGACTTTGCTGAAAAATATCTTAAAGTCGACCCTCGTACAGTAAAAGCTACATTCCCTTGGGGCCGTCTATTCGAAACAGATATTACGATCTATGATAAACCTGTAGTACCTCTTGAAAAAGAATTGCGCTTAAAACGTGAAGCAGAGGCTAAAGCTAAAGCAGAAGCAGAAGCTAAGGCTAAAGCTGAAGCGGAAGCTAAGGCCAATGGTCAAGCTGTTCCAGCTCAACCAGCAAAGACTCCAACTACTCAAACTACAGTATCTGTGATTCCAGTAATAAAACAACCGGCTACAATATCTCAAGGTCCACGCCTTGTGCCAACACCTGCAGTTGTACCTGGTCAATAATGAATAGGGAATGGCTATGAAAAAAGCGTTTTTACCGGAAATTACTTATATGCGTGGCCTCTGTATGCTTGGCGTAATCGGCATTCATGTAGGTTCTTACGCATTACAAAATCCTTTTGTAAATTTAGAACTTATTAGCGTCTTAGAAATTCTATCACGCTTTGGGGTACCAGCATTTTTCTTCCTCTCTGCATTTGGTTTGTTTTATCATACATCTGTAGAGGGACCATTCTCGTATAAGGAATTTATGCACCGCCGTATTCAGGTGGTGCTATTTCCATATATTACGTGGTCCTTGTTTTACTTGCTCTATACGGGGCTGACGGCGCATAATTTAGGTAATTTACATCCCGGGCCATTGGCGGTAAATCTATTGTTTGGTACGTCTATGTATCATTTATACTTTATGGTTATTCTCTTATGGTTCTACGTGATGATGCCTCTATGGCGTGCTATGGTGAAAGTCATCTTAAAACGGCCTGTATTTTGGATGGTTTTATTATTTATTATCCAAGTGGCTATCGATTATGTCTCGTCATATATGCTCGGCCGTTGGGTAACAGAACACCTTAGCAATAATCCTGTCCTGAAATATCTCTTTGATATGAGACTTAACTATTGGGTAATCCATTATGTATGGATATTCCTGTTAGGGGCTGTATGTGCTGAACGATATGAAACCGTATGTGAATACATGTGGCGTTATCGTTATTTATTAGGTGCCAGTGCAGTAGGCTCTATATTGTTGATGCTCGGCTCATATTACTATGTCATGGACGTATGGCATTATACCGTGCTAGAAGCAATTTATACAGTACATCAAATGAGTCCTATGGGGGTCCTTTATACAGGTTTGGGAACTCTATTTAGTTTGTTCCTATTCCAAGTATTACCAATGAATGCAACCATCGAGTCTACTTGGTCAGAAATAGGGGATAAGTCCTACGGTATTTATTTAGCACATCCATTTTGGTTATTAATCATCTCTGGTGTGATGGCTAAATATAATCTTTTATATACCGTAGTCAATGTACTAGCTATGTATGTGATGGCACTAGGCCTGTCTTATTTGTCTACAGTAGCTCTCAATTATGTACCTAAACCATTACGTAAATTTGTATTGGGGCACTGATTTGTACAAAATTTTCAGCTTGAACTCAGCATTATTATTTGAATGTACTGAGTTAGGCCGAATTATATAATTAGAAATACATCCGCTAGGATATAGTTTTTAACTATGGCATCCTAGCGGATTTTTGTATATCTAAGTCGCATCTTTCACAAAGTAAAGTGTGAAAATTTAAAAGTAATTGTGATATAATAAACCCATGATGATTACTACTTGATAGAGTAACGATATAGAAAAAGAGGTGCTCCTATGCAAGAATTAACATATTTTAATGGCGAGTTCGTTGAACCAGGTGCCAAAGTTATCAGTATTGATGACCGTGGCTATTTGTTTGGTGATTCCGTATACGAAGTAGTGCGTGTTGTGAAAGGCCGTTGCTTCGCGTTGTCTTACCATCAAGATCGTTTGTATCGCTCTATGCGTGAAATGGATATTCCTGTAAAAATGACCCCAGATGATTTAACTGAATTGCACGAAATTTTAATCGAGCAAAGTGAAATTAAAGAGGGCTATATCTATTTGCAAATTTCTCGTGGTGTAGCACCACGCCATCATGCATATGATCGTTCTAAACTAGAACCACAAATGCTTATGTCTATTCGTAATCTAGATATGGATGCGGTTAATAAGTTGGGTGAAGGTGTTAAAGCGATTGCATTACCTGATGAACGTTGGGACCATGTAGATATTAAGACAACTAATTTGATTCCAAATATTTTGGCTCAAACTAAAGCGGAAAAGAAATTTGCTTATACGGCAATCTTATTCCGCGATGGCATTTGTACAGAAGGTGCTACATCTAATGTATTTGCCATTAAAGATGGTATCTTGTATACGCACCCGGCCGACAATCATATCTTAAAAGGTATTACGCGTCAAATGATTGTAACTCGTGTAGCACCGTCTCTCGGTATTACACTTATCGAAAAAGAATTTGATCGTGCCTTTGTAGATGATGCGGACGAATTATTCTTTACCGATACAATTGGTGGTGTCATTCCAATTACTAAGCTAGACAGAAATCCAGTATCTGGTGGCAAACCAGGTGCTATTACACTTCGTCTACGCGAAGCTTTAGAAAAATTGATGGAAGAAGGTTTGCCTTAATAGGTTATCGGCTTTCATACAATTGTAAATAGTTACCTTAAGAAAGGATATTATTTTGATTCAATTACAACACATTAGTAAAGTCTATGAAGGCGCTACTCGTGTGGAAGCGTTAAAAGATATTAGCCTGGATATTAAAGAAGGTGAAATCTTTGGCATTATCGGTCAATCTGGGGCCGGTAAATCCACATTGATTCGATGCATTAATATGCTTGAAGCTCCTACATCTGGCTCTGTTATCGTAAATGGTACAGATTTAACAACACTTAATAAATCCGATTTGCGTAAAGCTCGTAAAGATATCGGTATGATTTTCCAACATTTTAATTTATTGTCTTCTCGTACAGTATATGATAATGTGGCATTTCCATTAGGATTACAAGGTTTGAGCAAGTCTGAAATCAAGGAGCGCATTACACCAATTCTTGATATTGTAGGCCTTACTGAGCGTATGAACAACTATCCATCTCAATTATCTGGTGGTCAAAAACAACGTGTTGGCATCGCTCGTGCCTTAGCGTCTAATCCAAAGGTCCTTCTTTGTGACGAAGCTACATCTGCTCTTGATCCGCAAACAACTGAATCCATTTTGAAATTGTTGAAAGACATCAACGAAAAAATGGGCCTTACTATCGTTCTTATTACGCATGAAATGCACGTAATCCGTGAAATTTGTGATCGTGTAGCAGTTATTGAAGGCGGTGTAATCTTAGAAGAAGGTAGTACTGTTGAAGTATTTACACATCCTCGTGAAAATACTACAAAAGAATTCATTAGTTCTGTGGTAAGTGATAATTTACCACCAGAGGCGTTAGAGCATTTAGAATTACATGACCAATGGGTTGCTGGTACAGCTCCATTAGTACGTCTTAAATTTACAGGTCAAGCTACGGATGAACCTGTAGTAGCAGGCCTTGTACGTCGCTTTAATTTGGATGTAAGCATTCTCTTTGGTGGCATTGATTATATCCAAAACACGAGCGTTGGTCGCCTTATTGTTATCCTAAATGGTGATCCTGAAAATGCACAAGAGGGCTTAGATTATATTAAAACATTACCAATTGAAAGTGAGGTGATCGGTTATGTCAGAGCAGATAATTAATCTTCTCATAACTGGTACCCTTGATACATTGCAAATGACTATTATCTCTACGGTCATGGCTATGTTGCTTGGTATTCCTCTCGGTGTTATTTTGGTAGTAACCTCTAAGGGTCATATTTTAGAAAATGTAGCACTTAACAAAGTACTAGGTGCTATTGTTAATGCAACACGTTCCGTTCCATTCATCATCTTGATGGTAGCCATTATTCCATTCACTCGTATGGTGGTGGGCACATCTATTGGTACGACTGCAGCTTGTGTACCTTTAACAATTGCAGCAATACCATTCTTAGCGCGCCTTGTAGAAACATCTATTAAAGATATTAACTTTGGTGTTATTGAGGCGGCTCAATCTATGGGTGCAAGCCCACTCCAAATTATTTGGAAAGTTTTATTACCTGAAGCATTGCCTACAATTATCGACAATGTAACGGTTCTTATCGTTAACCTCATCAGTTACTCTGCAATGGCAGGTGCAATCGGCGGCGGTGGCCTCGGTGATATTGCTATCCGATATGGTTATCAACGCTTCCAAGCTGATATTATGATTGCCACCATCGTTATCTTGATCATTTTGGTACAATTAGTACAAATGATTGGTGATGCATGGTCTAAAGCGATGAATAAGAAGTAGGAGGCTCTTATGAGTATCAATGAAAAATTGAGAAGCTCTCAAAACGATGAGTTGTTCACCGCTATTTTAACGCTTGAAAATACAGAGGAATGCTATGCATTCTTTGAGGATATCTGTACGATTAATGAGTTGAAAGCTTTATCTCAACGCTTACAAGTAGCTAAGATGCTACGTTCTGGGGATAGCTATGAAAAAATCGTAGAAGAAACAGGAGCTAGCACGGCTACAATTAGTCGTGTTAAACGATGCTTAGTTTATGGCGCTGATGGCTATACATTAGCGCTAGATCGTCTAGGTGCAAAATAAAATAAACACGCATGACAACGGTGGCCTATTGGCGACCGTTGATGTGCTATCTAAAGGAGGTTTATATGGAGTGGCTTATTGCGGTAACGGGGATACCATTTGATATTCTTATTCTCGTTTTGCTTGCCATAGCAGGTGCTTTTGCAGGCTTTGTAGACTCCATTGTAGGTGGTGGGGGCCTTATTTCTGTTCCGGCCATGTTATTAACAAATCTTCCACCTAGTATGGCACTCGGTAGTAATAAATTATCTAGTATTTTTGGAGCTGGTAGTGCATCAATAACATTCTTGAGAAATGAAATGGTTGATTTCTCACTAGTTCGTAAGTTATTATCCTTTACATTTATTGGTTCTATAATTGGTACTTTGGCAGTCGTATCTTTGCCACCATTATATGTGAAGCCAATTATTATTGTCCTACTCGTCTGCGTGACATTTTTTGTAGTATTCAAAAAGGATTGGGGAGAAATAAACCGTACTTCTCAAGTGGCAGGTAAAGCACTATATATTTGTATGGCCTTTGCGCTTGGTATCGGTATCTATGATGGCTTTATTGGTCCTGGTACAGGTACCTTTTTGATTATGGGCTTCATCTTTACTGGTTTTGATTTTTTACATGCTTCTGCAAATGCAAAAATATTGAATTTTACAAGTAATTTGGCATCATTAATCGTTTTTTTGTATTTAGGTCTTGTTAATATTAAGTACGGTCTGGCTACAGGTGTGGGACAAATTATAGGTGCTTATTTAGGATCTCATTTAGCTATTGCTAAAGGATCTTCGTTGGTACGTGTTGTATTCTTGTCGGTAACGACAGTGATGTTGTTGAAATTAGTCTACGACTATGTTTCGACGTTATAGGAGGGCAAGGTATGCCTCATAAAAGTGATGTACAGGTGGCATTGATTAGTGGCGGCACATCAGGAATTGGCTTTGCTACTGCAAAACTACTTTTAAAAGAAGGGTGGTGTGTCGTCATTAATGGTCGTGATGAAAAATTAGGACAAAAAGCTAAGATGAAATTACGGCGTTATTCTTCAAGGGTGCAATATGTACAAGGGGATGTATCTAAAATTGAAGATTGCCAACATATTGTAAAAGAAACAGTCAAATTGTTTGGTGGTGTATCTGCTCTCGTAACGGCAGCAGGCTATTATGAGGAAGAGCTCCTAGCAGATGTGACAGAGGCGGCCTTTGATGAAATGTTTGGCACTAATGTGAAGGGGACGGTCTTCTTGTGCCAAGCTGCATTACCGTATTTGCGTTCTACAAAAGGTAGTATTGTAACAGTAGCCAGTGATGCAGGCTTACAAGGTAATGTAGCTTGTTCTGTATACGGTGCATCAAAAGGGGCTGTGGTAAGCTTTACGAAGTCTTTATCACTGGAAATGGCACCTCATAATGTACGCGTTAACTGTGTCTGCCCTGGTGATGTAGATACCTCTTTAGTAGATAAGCAAATTGCAAATGCTCAACAAGATGCAGAGGCTGCCAAGGCTGAAATGGGACAACATTATCCATTAGGTAGGATTGGCCAACCTCATGAGATTGGAGAGGTGATTGTGTTTTTATTGAGTAGTAAAGCCTCTTTTGTAACCGGGGCAGCCTGGACTATTGACGGTGGCCTTACTAGTTGGTAATATTGAAAATCTTAGATAGTATTTTGCTTTTTAAATCTTAGGAGAATTGTAAAAATTCATTCCCCTTATATCAATAGAATGGTATAATAATGCTAATAACATGACCTATAGTTGGTTCACAACAAAGGAGAATATTTATGGCAGAATATAATGGCGTAACACTTGAGCCACTTATGGATGGTTCTCAAGATCGTGACTATCAAGTTGAACAATTTATTTTCTGGGGTGCAGGTCGTGCAGCGGCTTTAGCTTTATCCCCTAAATTCAGCAGTGTTGCCTTGTGCGCCAATGCAACATATATGGTAACGCGTATTGCACATCTTTATGATGTAGAATTGCAATCTGGTGCCGTAGTGGGTCTAGTTGGTGGTCTTAGCACAGCTGTAGGTACAGCGGCTATTTCTCTTCTTATTCCTCTTAAAGCAGTTCGCGTTCCTGTAGCTGTTGGCTTAACATATGCAATTGGTAAAATTGCACATATCTGGATTCAAGATGGTATGCCTTCTGATATCGACCGCTATAAACCAATGGTTGCAGAATTCCTTGAAAGTGGTAAAGCTATTGCATCTGACATCATTCGTGATGCAGCTGCTAGCATTCCTTTCACACAAGGTCAACGCGACGTTTGGGCGGGTATTGCTAATGAAACAGGTCTTGCTAAAGAAACTTTAAAACAAGTTTACGAAGAAAAAGTAACTCCTGCTATTGATAAATGGCATACAGAAACTAAGTACCAAATACATGACAATGCAGCAGAAGTTATGGCAAAAGTAACTGATGCAGCAAAAGATAAAATTGATGCTGCTAAAGAAAATATCGACGTAGCAAAAGAGTTAGCTAAAGGTGGCGTAGAAGTGGCTAAAGCTTCTGCACAAGTTGCAGTAGAAACTGCAAAAACTAAAGCTTCTGATGCTGTAGAAACAGCAAAAGATGCAGCTGTAAATACTGTTAATACAGCAAAAGATAAAATTGGTGGTTTGCGCAAATAAGTGCTAAAGGATTATTACAATGAATCCATTAAAGATTATTACATATGGTAAGTATTTTAACGAATCAAAATTTGTCGCTTTTTTAGGACGATATGGTAAGAAACTTGCCTTTGTACAACGAGCAGTGACCTTATTCCTTTGTATGCGTGATAAGGACACTCCAAAATATGTAAAAGCAGTCATTGCTGGTGCCTTAGGGTATCTTGTATTACCTATTGATATTGTACCGGATACAATTCCTGTATTAGGTTGGGTAGATGATGTAGCGGTGCTTGGCCTTGCCTTTAAGGTGGCCAATCGTTATATTAAAACTAGTCATCAAGAAGAGGCCAAAAAATACTTCCCATTTGGTGGCAGTAACTAGCTTTTAACCATTAAGGCAGTTTGATCCGTTGCGGTTGAGCTGCCTTTATTTATTTGACACGCTAAAGTAATAGAGATACAATGAAGATTGTATTCTATGAAAAAAGAAGGAAAAATTTATGCATATTGCTTCAGTAAATGTACGCTTTTACGAAACCGATATGATGGGTATTGCGCACCATAGTAATCATTTTAGATGGTTTGAAATGGCACGTATTGAATTCCTTCGTCAAATCGGTGTAACCCTGTGGGATATGATGAATGAGGATATTGTATTTCCTATTATGAATGTATCCTGTAATTATAAAGAACCAGCAAATTTTGATGATGAGCTTCATATAGAAACATATTTGGTTAAGATGACACGTGCACAGATGGTATTTCGTTATCGTATGCGCCGTGCCAGTGATGGTGCTCTCCTAGCTACGGGAGAGACTAAGAATGCATTTATGTCAAAATCAACAGGTAAAATTGTGCGATTAGACGATACTTTTTATCAGCCAATGTTAGCAGCTGTTGAGGAGATGCCTAATGAGTAATGTACAACAATTGCCTATCGGTGTATTTGACTCCGGTGTGGGTGGGCTATCTGTTTTAAAGGTTTTACAAGAACAATTTCCTAATGAAGATTTCATCTATATTGGCGATAACGCGAACAATCCTGTTGGGAATCGCAGTGATGATGAAATTACATATTTAGCTTGCCATATTGCAGATGCTCTTGAAAAACAGCCTGTCAAATTGATGGTTATTGCTTGCAATACGTTTACTGTTGTAGCACTTGATGCGGTACGTGAGAGAGTATCTGTACCTGTTATTGGTGTGTCACAAGGCGTAAAAACAGCGATTAGTCAAAGTAAAAGCAAGACGATTGGTATCATGGCGACGGTGGCGACGGTGAATAGCCATATTCATAAACACGTAGCCCTTGAAGTTGATCATGAAGTTCTTGTTTGGGAACAACCTTGTCCTGAATTGGCAGGTCTCATTGAGCAAGGCCATTTAGATGATTATTTTGTACGTGATGTATGTACTGACTATTTAGAACCTTTATTATCTCGCGAAATTGAGGTCGTAGTTTTGGGCTGTACTCACTTCCCGTTTGTACAACCTTTGCTAGAGGAGCTGACGTCAGGGCGTATTCAATTTATTGATCCAGCTTTTGAAACGAGTGAATTGGTTCGCCGTAGATTAGAGAGTAAAGATTTGTTTAACCCTCAAAAATCTGCAGGCACTGTGACATTGTATTTTACAAAGGATATTGAGCTTGGTGATACATTGAGCGCTTCTTTCCTTGATACAAGTCGTCGTACTATTGAACATATTACATTATAAAGGAGATGCCCTATGTGGTTTTATAACATCCTAAGTGTAGTAATAGCTATTATTGTGGCTATTGCAGCTTTGTACTTATTATTCCGTTTGTTCGTATTGAAACAAGGTAATGAAAAGGTTATCTTATTACCAAAACGTGCAACAAACTTCCAAGTATCTGATCGTAATTTTGAATCTATCACATTGTTCTGTGATATTCCTTTTGTAAACAAAGGTCGTCAACTTGGTACAATTATGGATTTATTCCCTCGTCCATTGTTACCTGAAGAACATTTTGATGCTGTAAAAGTAGATGCATGGGCTATGGATATTAATCGTCCTCGTCATGATGGCTATTTTGAATCTGTTATTATCAAACCTCGTAAGGGCGGTACAATTCGTGTATTCGTTACATTGACAGGTAAAAATGGGAATATTCGTGAAGATATTAAGGGCTTCCCTTATATGGACATCGATATTTACTATCAAATCATAGGCCGTACAGATTATCATATCGATAAACAACGTATTCGTTTAACTGCTGAAGAAGTTCAAGCAGCATTGGTTCAATAAGGAGGCATAACAATGGCAGAATTAGAGTTAGTATGTGTGCCAACACGTATTCTTACAGATAATGATGACATCGTGGATGCTATCGTTGAATTTGGTGGTCATAATATTGGACCTGAAGATATCGTTTGTGTAGCTGAATCTGTAGTAGCTATTACACAAGGTCGTTTTACACGTCCTGAAGAACTAGACGTATGCTGGCAAGCTCGTTTAATCAATCGTTTTATTCATCCAGATGGTTCTATGGCATCCATTTATGGCATGCAATCCGCTATGAACTTAGATGGTAAATGGAAAGTATTAGGTGCCTTCATTTTAGGTGCTATTGCTAAAATTTTCCGCAAACCTGGTGTATTCTATGCAATTGCTCGCGCTGCATCTTTAACTGATGATGTAACTGGTACAATGCCTCCATTTGATAAGCACATTGTATTTGGTCCAAAAGATCCAGATAAAGTAGCAGAGAAAATCGTATCTCGTACAGGCTGTTATGGCGCTGTTGTAGCTGATGTTAATGATTTGAAACGTTCTGCTGTATTAGGTACAAGTCGTGGCATTGACGGTAATAAAATTGCACAATTATTGATTGATAATCCATTTGGTAATGATAGCCAAATGACTCCGATTGTTATCATTAAAAATTACGCATCTGTATCTGGTAAATAACAGAAGGCTGTACTCATCACATAGAGATGGGTACAGCCTTTTTATATATTGTGAAAGTTAATAGTGGTTATATGCTAGGTAAAAAGTTTTTTGCTTAACTTAGCATTTCTAAGTATCCTCTATTAATTCGGATAAGGAGGTTGTATGTTATTAGGTTTAGACGTAGGTGGTACTTTTACAGATGCGGTCATCATCGATGGTCATCGTGTAGTAGCATCTGCTAAAAGACGAACTACGAAGGGTAATCTAATGCGAGGCATAGGCGAGGCATTAGATGCAGTTTTGGCAGGCTGTAATACATCAAATATTGAACAAGTTACTCTATCTACTACTGTGGTAACAAATACCATCGTAGAAGAGAAGGAGCAAGCGGTAGACCTTTATGTTGTGACGGGCCCTGGACGAAATGTGGATGATATTTTCCCTGTGCAGCCTATATATCTTCAAGGCTATACAGACCATAGAGGGATTGTGGTGGAACGTACACCTACAAATACAGTTCGTGATGTAGCTAAGATGGTTCAATCTCACAGTGGTACTGATTTAGCCGCAGTATCTGCTAAATTTGGGGTACGGAATCCTCAAGAGGAATTGTCTATTGCGCAAGAGTTAAAACATACATATGCTACTATTTCTAATGGCAGCTTATTAAGTGGTTCATTAAATTTTCCACGCCGTACTATTAGTGCTTACTTTAATAGTGCTGTGACACCAGTATTTACAGTATTCAAGAAAAATGTGGAACGTGCCTTGAGTATGCGAAATATTAATGCACCACTTCATATTTTAAAAGCCGATGGTGGTTCTTTGCCTATGGAGCATATGGTAAACAGACCTGTGGAGACCGCTTTTACGGGACCTGCAGCCACTGTGCTTGGCCTATCCGCCCTTGGTGCAATTGGTGATGACCACACTGTTGCATTAGATATTGGGGGTACTACAACGGACATTTCCCTTTGGAAGCAGGGCAGACCATTAATGACAAAAAATGGAGTATCCATCCGTGAATACCCAAGTGCGGTACGCTCTTTTGCAGTAACCTCCGTTGGTATTGGTGGCGAATCTGTGGTTCGCATTGTAGATGGTGAAGTTACAGTCGGACCTGAACGGATAGGCCCATCGGTGGCTTTGGGCGGTAGTGAACCTACATTGGGGGATGCACTTATTGTATTGGGCTATGCAAGCTATGGTGATATTGAACTAGCTGTACAATCTATGGAGGTATTGGCTAATAGATTACCTGCGTCATTACATGATAGCTCAATATCTGACTCGACTAAAGTTCAACAGCAATTAGCTGTTTCTGAGACGGTTTCTGATGTGGCGAGATTAATAGTCAATAAGGCGTTAGAGACAATTCAACATGGCATAGATGAGGTGGTAACGGCAGAGAATAAACGACCTATTTATGTAGTGGCTGACATTGTAAATCCCGATGTATTTGAGCCTACCCAAATTGTTGTAGTAGGTGGTACGGCACCCAGCTTGGGCCCAAGTATCGGTGAGTATTTAAATTTACCTGTTACAATTCCAGAAAATGCATCGGTAGCTAATGCTATTGGTGCTGCTCTGGCTTTATCTACTATTGAACTCACTGTTCATGTTGATACAAAACGCTGTTTACTTGTTATTCCCGAATTAGGAGTTAAGCAACAAACATGTACCTTAAAACGGGTGGAACAAGTTGTGGAACGAGCCAAAGAGGCCCTCAGTGAAGAATCGTTGCGTTTAGGTCTTGGTAAAGCTCAAGACATAGAGGTCATTAGTATAGAAGATTTCCCTGTAGTAGAGGGCTGGCAATCAATGGAACGTTTAATAACGGTAAAAGTACAACTAGCAGCGGGGGTGAAACAGTATGTGGAATAAAGGTTTATCCTATCGTGAGCGTCATGGACTTAGATATGCTGATAAAAATATATCAAAACATAGTTTAGGCCTCGTATTTTTCCCCGCTTTTGATTGGAAAATTTCTGAAACACATCCGGAACGACAAGAGCGGTTACTTTATACACGCGATCAAATCGTAGAGGAAGGTTTATTAGATATACCTAATATTGTGGAATATAATCCTATCGTGGCCGACTGGGATACTATAGAGCGCGTTCATGTGGGAGCTCCAGATTTAGAGTCTTGGGTAACGGAAGCACACCGTGTGTCTGCAGGTGGTGCTATTGCGGCTGCTGATGCAGTTATGCGCGGTGAAGTAGATCGCGCCTTTGCCTTAGTAAGACCGCCAGGGCATCATGCAATGGCTATGGTTCATGGTATTCGCGGGTTCTGTACAATTAATATTGAAGCTGTTATGATACAACACATGCGCCAAACTTATGGTATTAAACGCGTTGCTGTAGTAGATACAGATGTACATCATGGCGATGGTTCTCAAGATGTGTTCTATCATGATCCAGATACGCTATACATTAGTTTCCATCAAGACGGGCGTACATTATATCCTGGCACAGGCTTTATGGATGAATTCGGTGGCCCACAAGCTATCGGGGGCAATATAGATATCCCATTGCCACCAGGAACTGGTGACGAAGGCTTAATGAAGGTTATGCGTGAACTTGTATTGCCTATCTTGGAAGAGTTTAATCCAGATGTTGTTATCAACTCGGCGGGTCAAGATAATCATTTTAGTGATCCTTTGGCAAATATGCAGGTTACTGCAAAGGGTTATGCTGAACTTGTAGATTTATTACAAGCAGATATTGCCGTATTAGAAGGTGGTTACTCTGTACAAGAAGCATTGCCATATGTAAATACAGGTATCATTTTATCCATGGCGGGCCTTGATTACAGCAAGGTCGTAGAACCTGCCTTTAATCCTGTTAAGTATCAGCAAAGCCAAAATGTAACCAATTATATTGATGATCTTATCGCTAAATGGAAGGTCCAATGGGCAAATCGTCATACAATGGCTGAAGAGGAACGTACAGGCGTAGGTGATATATGGTCGAACCGTTACAATGTGTACTATGATGAAACGGGCGTACAAGAAGAACGCCTTGAAAAGGTTCGCATGTACGAAGATAAAGTAGGATGGCATAGCGTACTTTCACGAGGCCAATATGGCCCTTATGGTCCACAAAGCGTATATGCTATGTTCATTCCTTGGCAAGCGGACGAAGAAACACGACAAGATGCAATAGCAGAGACTAAACGGGCTAGAGCAGAGGGCGGTGCTAGCCGTTATGTTGTAGTAGATCCACTTGGTGATGGTCAATATGAGGTATAGTGGTAAACTATCAAATTACCATGTGATTCATGGTAATGAAAAATAGAAAAATTATGATATAATAAGAAGAAATAACGCCCCTTTGTGTAAGGGGCGTTCTAATGTTTAGTTTTAGAATGGTGAGGTTCCTATGCGTAGCGATAATAGAACAGCAGGTCAATTGCGACCTATTAAAATAACACGGAATTTTACAGAGTATGCGGAAGGTTCTGTACTCATTGAGTGCGGTAAGACTAAGGTTATCTGTACGGCTACTGTTGAGGATTCTGTGCCGCGCTGGCTAAAAGGTTCTGGCCAAGGTTGGGTAACAGCAGAATACTCCTTGTTGCCACGTTCTACGCAAACTCGTGTTAGTCGTGAAGCAGCAAAGGGGAAACAAACAGGCCGTACAGTTGAAATTCAACGTCTTATCGGTCGTGCTTTGCGCGCTGTTGTAGACCTTGAAGCATTAGGTGAACGCTCTATTACAATTGACTGCGACGTAATCCAAGCCGATGGTGGTACGCGTACAGCATCTATTACAGGTGCTTTTGTGGCCCTCGTTGATGCGGTGGACTTCACTTTTGGTGGCGCTGGTAAATTCCCAATTACTGATTTTTGTGCCGCTATTTCCGTAGGTATTGGTCCTGACGGTCCTATTACAGATCTTTGCTATGAAGAAGACAGTGCTGCTGTCGTAGATATGAATGTGGTGCGCACAGGCTCTGGCAATATGGTTGAAGTACAAGGCACAGGTGAACACGGTACCTTTAACCGTGATGAACTTAATGCATTGCTTGATTTAGCAGAGGCTGCTACAGATGAGCTTATGGCTAAACAACGTGAAGTACTTGGCGCGACAGCGGATAAAGTAGGTAAAGTATACCCTACAGCTCCGGAGGTGTAAGATGGAAGAAATCGTATTAGCAACAGGTAATAAAGGAAAAATTCGTGAGTTTTCCGAGGCTTTCTCCCATTTATCTATTGACTGTATACCAGTGAAAGAGGTTATTACTGTTGAGGAACCAGAGGAGACTGGTACAACCTTTATGGAAAATGCTCTTTTAAAGGCCCATTACTATGCAAAGGCTATAAATCGTCCATGTCTTGCCGATGATTCTGGTATTACCGTAGACGCTCTCGATGGCGCACCAGGTGTATATTCTGCACGTTATGCAGGTCATCATGGCGATGATCAAGCTAATAATGAAAAATTGATTCGCGAGCTTCAAGGTAAAAGCGACCGTACAGGTCATTATGTGTGTGCTTTGGCTCTCGTATATCCCGATGGCCGTGAAGTGACAGCTGAAGGCTATTGCGATGGCCTTGTGCAAGATGAGCCAAAAGGAGATAATGGATTTGGTTATGATCCATATTTCTATGTGCCTGAATTTAAAAAGACTATGGCAGAACTTAGCATCGAAGAAAAGGAAACGATTAGTCATCGCGGACGTGCACTACGTGAATTAATTAACAAGCTTTGATATTTTCGAACTATATGGTATAGTTCAAATCAATGTGTAATATAATAGTATTAGAGAACTAATAAAATGAAACGAATTGGTATTGTAAGTGATACTCATGGGTATCTAGAGAATATTGACCTCATTTTGGAGGCTACTGTAGATCAAGATATTGATATGTGGCTTCATGCTGGTGATTATGGAGATGATGCGCGCTATATGCAGGAACATACGGATATTCCTGTGTATGCGGTGCGTGGTAATAATGATCGTGTACAGCCTCTTGAGCCTCGAGAACAGTTGATTCCTCTTGAGGATACTTATATCTACATGACTCATGGTCATGAGGTATCATATTATAATCGAATACAAAAACTGATTGAATTAGGAACTGACATGGGAGCACGATTAATCGTTTCTGGTCATAGCCATCATCATGGGGAGGTTCGTGTCCGCGAGGCGGTATTCGTGAATCCTGGCAGCATATCGTTGCCTCGTGACCGCTCTGGTGGTACTTTTGCAATTGTTACCTATGATAATGGACAGTTTGATGTAGAGTTTGTTTATAAAGAAGATATTATTTAGTTATATGGTGAAAGTTTCGTGCCGTAATAGCTCGATAAACTTTCAAAAATAGTAAGTCTATGCATGGAAAGGGTTATAACATATCATGGAGACACCAGTTAAAGCAAAACCTAAAATGAAATTATATGGTTTTAATAATCTCACAAAGACATTGAGTTTTAATATTTATGATATCTGTTATACTCGTACGGAAGAAGAGAAAAAACAATACATTCAGTACATTGATGAAGTATACAATGCGGATCGGTTAACAGCTATCTTAACAGAAGTTAGTCATATTATTGGCGCTAATATCCTTAACGTAGCAAAACAAGACTATGATCCACAAGGTGCATCTGTTACAATTTTGATTTCTGAAGAGGAAATTGAAAAAGAAGATGTAGTAATGCATCTTGATAAATCTCACCTTACTGTACATACTTACCCTGAAAGCCATCCGCATAAAGGGATTAGTACATTCCGTGCCGACATTGAAGTTTCCACATGTGGGCAAATTTCTCCGCTTAAAGCACTTAACTATTTAATTCAAAGCTTTGACTCCGATATCCTTACATTAGACTACCATGTACGTGGATTTACACGTGACGTGTCTGGTAAGAAAATCTATATTGATCATCGTATTAACTCTATCCAAAACTACATCAATGCCAAAACTCGTAACATGTATAATATGATTGATGTAAATGTGTATCAAGAAAATATCTTCCATACAAAAATGATGTTAAAAGAGTTTGATCTAGATAATTACCTGTTTGGTATTACTGAAGCGGAATTGAGTGAACGAGAAATCAAGCAAATTAAACATCAATTAAAACAAGAAATGATGGAAATTTTCTATGGTCGTAATTTACCTTCTGTAAAAGCATAAATAAATAAAAACATATATTTTTACGTAAAGTGTTTTGTCATATAATGCGTATGTAGTACGAAAGTAGATAAGCCGAATATGGTTTATCTACTTTTTTGTTTATCATTTTTTTTACTAATATAAATTAATAGAATTTAATTCTAAAATATTCGAAAAACTATATCGAAAAAACTTGAATTATCATATATCATTTTGTATAATACAATTAGTTAATGGTATTAATTACCGACTCAAAAGAGTCCGAGTTTATCCACAAAGGAGAATTAGAATGGACGTACGTGAATTAGCTGTACAAAAGAAACGTGAATTAAAAGGTTTCCTTACTGTAGGAACTAAATATGAATTAAAAGACGCTCATGATTTATCTGTAGCTTACACACCAGGTGTAGCAGAACCATGCTTGCGTATTAAAGATAATGAAGCAGAATCCTTCGAATTAACTTGCCGTTCCAACATGGTTGCCGTTGTATCTGACGGTACTCGTGTACTTGGTCTTGGCGACATCGGCGCTGCAGCAGCATTACCAGTAATGGAAGGTAAATCCTTATTGTTCAAAAAATTCGGCGATGTAGACTGCATTCCATTGGTTGTAGATACTAAAGATGCTGATACATTGATCAATACTGTAAAACTATTACAAAAGAACTTTGCTGGCATTAACTTGGAAGATATTTCTTCCCCTAAATGCTATGAAATCGAAAACCGTTTGAAAGAAGAATTGGAAATCCCTGTATTCCATGATGACCAACACGGTACAGCTATCGCTTGTTTAGCTGGTGTAAAAGGTGCTCTTCGCCTTGTTAAAAAAGATTTAGCAACAGCTAAAATCGTTGTAAACGGTGCTGGTGCTGCTGGTGCTAACATCGCTCGTTTGTTATACCTTGCAGGTGCTCGTGATATTACTGTATTGGTATCTTCTGGTGTATTGCACAAAGACTACAAACGTCTTGATTCCTTGCAAGCTGAATTGATCGACTTGCTTGGTCTTGAAGAAAAACATGGCAACTTGACTGAAAATGCTAAAGGTGCTGATATCCTTCTAGGCGTATCCGCTGCAGGTGCTTTCACAAAAGAAATCTTGGAAAACTTGGCTGATGATGCTATCGTATTCGCAATGGCTAACCCTAACCCAGAAGCAACATACGCTGATATGAAAGCTGCTGGTGTTCGTATCGCTGGTACTGGCCGTTCCGATGCTCCTAACCAAATCAATAACGTAGCTGTATTCCCTGGTATCTTCCGCGGTGCTATCGATGTTCGTGCATCCAAAATCACTGATGAAATGAAATTGGCTGCTGCTGAAGCATTGGCACACTTAATTCCAGATAGCGAATTGACTGATGAAAACATCATGCCATCCGTATTTGATCCTCGTGTAGCTCCAGCTGTTGCAAAAGCAGTTGCTGAAGTAGCTGTAGAACAAGGTATTGCTAAAAACCCTGAAGCAGTTAAAGCTGGTAACTACGAAGGTTAATTTAATTGCTATGAGTTTAATGCTTAATAGCTCATTAAAACCTAAGTCAGATAATATAAACAATTAAACATGCACCTCGAAAGGGGTGCATGTTTTTGTATACGAATTAATAAAATTTAAAAAATTAATGAAGTTGTAAAAA
>CAKPXR010000015.1 GCA_934202215.1 uncultured Veillonella sp. | reverse complement strand
TTAGATTCAATAGCACCTTGAAGATCACCTTTTGGTAAGAAACCAATTTTACGATCTACTACTTCGCCATCTTTTAAGATAACAAATGTAGGCAATACTTCAACTTGTAAATTACGTGCTAATTCTGGTTCTTCATCAGCATTTACTTTAACAAAGTTAGCTTTACCTTCAAGCTCACCTGCAATTTCTTCAACAATTGGCATCATACGTACGCAATAACCGCACCATGGAGCCCAGAAATCAATAACAGTAACGCCACCTTGATTTACTAAATCTTGATATTCAGCAGTTTTTAATTCTTTTAATTCGCTCATTGTACCCTCCTACGGTAATTGAACTAATACACAATCTTGAATGACATGCAAATTTAAAGCATGTGCTTTTTCAACAACAGATGGTTTATCCGCTCCTGGTTGCAACCACACAGTAGGAATGCCAAGTTCTTTACATTCATCTAATGCAGCTAAACCTGCTGCTTCTGGTACAACAAAATCCACAACAGCCGGTACAACAGGAAGTGCAGAAAGACTAGAGTAACATTTATCTCCGTCTATCTCTGCAATATTAGGATTAACTGGATATACTTCATATCCGTGATCTTTAAGACATTTATAAATCTTATAGCCGAACTTTTCGGTTTTATGAGTGGCTCCAATAACGGCCCACACTTTTTGATCTAAAGCTTGTTGAATTGTCATTTCGACCACCTCTTATATACTATTATAAATAAATATCGAATTTTGTCAATGTAATGTATCGAATTTTATAGTTAAAAGAATTATACTCTTTTAGCAAACATTTTATAACTAAAATCAATTGAACTCTTATCATTTAATAACAATTGTTTTTTGTCTCAAACTAGGACCCGATAGATCTAAATGAGTTAAATCAGAAAGGCTTATTTCTCGATGAGTATATCTAGCACCATCTATAAGCCCACCTGCAATAGCTAATTCCCCTAAAATTCTAGACGCTGACCATTTTTGTTCTCTTAGTTCTCGGATTGTAATACTTTTTTGACGCTTAGACAATCTATGTCCATCTATATCTACCAAGAGTGGTGCATGACCATACTTAGGAACCTCTATATGATTATGGGGATAACATTGTTGTAATATTTTATACAAATATAATTGCTGTCCTGTTGTATCGAGTAAATCATCACCACGAATAATTTCGGTGATTCCCATTGCTATATCATCTAATACAACCGCTAAATTATAAGCATACATACCATCACCACGACGTAATACATAATCATCTAATTCACTGTCTAAGTGAATATGCTGAGTACCTTGCCAACGATCATCAAACTCAAGATCACAGGAATCTATCGCTAAACGTAATGAAGGTTCTTTCATAGAATATAATTCATCTATATTATTTTTACTCAGATGCCGACATTTACCATCATAACGATGAACTAATTCACCTATATGAGGGGCTGAAGCTATAGATTGTAACCGCGCCCTATTACAAAAGCAAGGATAAATTATTTTATCTAATGCAAGCTGTTCTAAAATGTCCGCATAATATGTTTGTCTTTTGCTTTGCCAATATGATATTTCAGGTCCTCCTACACGAGGGCCTTCATCCCATTCAAAGCCAAGCCATTCTAAGTCATCTAATAAAGCTTCACCTAGCTCTCGTTTTGACCGTTGAAGGTCTATATCCTCCATTCGTACAACATACTTTCCATTTTGTTGACGCGTGGAGATATATGATAAAAGTGCTATCCACACATTACCAAGATGAATATATCCTGTTGGGCTAGGCGCAAATCTACCTTTCATTAGGATTCTCCTATAGCAGAAAACAAGTGGCATATTCATTATGAATATGCCACTTATACATCCAAAGATATGTCACACTAAAAATTAAAGCAATTTCATTTATATCTATAAAGTTATTTAGCCTAAAGACACAATGTTATCAAAAACATTACCAGCATCTTTAATTTTTTGTTCGTTACCCATTGTGCAAATATGATTATCATTCAATACAGGTTCTACCACATCTGCTAATGCAACAATATCTTCTGGCTTACATGCGATTACTTGTTTACGGAACTCTACTTTGTCCTCTAACTTAGCACCGCTGAAGTACATTCCCATTGCACGTGGTCCACGCAACGCAGGTGTCATTGGCAAGTCTAAAGAACTCATAGTACCAATAATATACTTACGCATTTCACGGTCAGTCAATGTGAAGTCACGAAGGTATTGAGGCAACTCTTTATATACATCTAAAGTTTCTAACAAGTTAGGATCACGATAACTACAGAAAATCATATTGCCATCATCATAGAAATTAGCAAATGCTCCGTAAGCACCACCTTGTACACGAATGCGAATCCAAAGGTATTCATAACGTAAAATCGTTTCTAACACGCTCATTGGACCAACATGTTTAAAACCATGATCGATGAAATTACCACCTTGTGCTACGTATTGAACCTTACCAGCTGTAACGATACCATCATTGCCGGAAAGACGAGTGATTTGTAATACATCATTGCTCAATTCACTAGTATCCCAAGTTGCAATCAATGGTTTCATTAAATTTTCAAAGGCTTCTAATTCTCCTTCTTCACCAACAAACATAATATCTACATTATTAGCACGGAAAATTTTACGAGCGACTTCAGCTAATTTTTCTGGTAATAGTGGCAATGCTGCTGGATTAGAGGCTAGTTCACTGATTTTTTGATAGTAACCTAAATTACCATTGTCCCTAAACTTGCCAACAGCAGAAACTTGAGCCATAACACGTTGACTCACAATAGAATTACCACGGCGGAATGCCTCATTATCCCAAATAGCTTTGCTTTCTTGAACAAGCTCAGTTAGACGGCTATCATCACTATAATCCGCCTTTTGCACGACTTCATTAACCAAGCGACACAAATCAGGTAGTTTAGAATGCAATGCTTTCACACGTACAATCATAAGAGGGGTAAACTCATCGCGCTTACCATCTTTACCAATTGCCGTAATATCAGAACTCAATCCTCCTAAATTCATATTAATATCTTTAGCGAGTGCTTCATAACCACGTTCAGACGTATCAATACGACCTAAGATATCACTCAAAATATCAGCGTAGAATAGTTCTTCTTCAGTGAGGCAGTTTAATTTAAAGTACAAGCCCACATAGTTAATACCCTTTGTGAAAGTAGGTACAAAATGTACTGTAGTATTACCGATTTTACTTTCACGACGTTCTACAGCTTCCATATTAGGATTTAAATCAGATAACTCGAGCAACGGAATAGATGCTAGAGCTTCATCACTATCTGGAGTTTCTTGACGAATTTTAAGGCGTTTTGTTTGCTCCACAATTGCGTCAATTTCTTCAGGTGTCATATTAGCTTTCACCGTAGCTAAATGCTCTTTAACCTCTGCCTCTTTACGCTCTTGAAGACCACGTTCAGGATAAATAGATACAAGAACTTTATGGTTGTTATTCAAGATAGAATGACGAATTAAATCTTCGAAATATGTACCAGCTAAGCCGTTTCGAATATTCGCTAATGCCTCTTCATAGTGTAATAGTTCCAATGGATCATTATCGTATAACCAATTATCCATCATGCGAATAATATATGCCAAACCGATAGGACGACCACCGAAATCACTTTCACGAAGAGCAAACTCAATGCTATTCAAAGAAGCTTCTAATAATTCTTTATCTAAGCCTTTGTCACATAACTCTTGTAATGTGGACTCTACAATACGTTGCAAGTCAGCTTGTTTATCTAAGTTTGAACCTGTAGCTTGTACTGTCCACATAGGTTGACGAATACTATCTAAATAGTAGCCACTAATGTCAGATCCGATACCAGCTTTTACCAACGCCTGTTTAAGAGGTGCTGCAGGAGATGTCAACAAAGCATGTGTTAACACTTCAAAGGCCAAGCTATGTTCAGGTGTTACATCTGGCAATACATAAGCAAAAGAATGCAATGTGCGGTTTTCTGTAGGTTCTTCAGACCCTACACTGTACGGATAGCTCACTATTTTACCTTCTGTAAATGGAGCTTGTAGAGTTACCTCAGTATGAACCTCGATAGCATCAAAATGGCTTAAGTACTCATCATTTAAGAATACTAATTGCTCTTCAATATTCATATCACCATATAAGAAAATATAACTATTAGATGGATGATAATGAACACGATAGAACTCTTGGAATTCTTCATATGTTAAATCTGTAATATAATCAGGATCCCCACCAGAGTCAACACCATAAGTAGTATCTGGGAAAAGCTCACGCATCATTTGGCGTTCCAATACAGAATCGGGAGATGAGTAAACGCCTTTCATCTCATTGAACACAACACCTTTATAGGTAAGTTCATCATCTGTATTTTCTAATTCATAATGCCAACCCTCTTGCATTACGATTTCTGCATCTTCACGAACACGTGGATAAAATACGGCATCAAGATATACGTCCATCAAATTATGGAAATCTTTATCGTTCTTACTCGCTACAGGATACATCGTTTTATCCGGGTATGTCATAGCATTTAAGAACGTATTTAAAGAACCCTTTACAAGTTCAACAAAGGGCTCTTTTAATGGGAATTTTCGAGAACCACATAAAACAGAGTGCTCCATAATATGCGCTACACCAGTACTATTATGAGGTGTTGTTCTAAAAGCAATATTGAATACTTTATTAGAATCTGGTGAATCGATATAAATTAAGCGAGCACCAGATTTTTCGTGCTTCATTTCATAAGCGGTACCATTGATCTCATCAATGCGCTCAATGCGGTCAAGGCGAAAGCCAGAATAAACCTTATTTATTTCCATGCTGTCCCTTCTTTCTATATAAATATAATTAATTTCTTTCTAAGAGTTTATTATATCATATCGACGACTCTATATATAGACGTTAAGAATAATTATCGAAACACAAAACCCCATAGGCATTACCGCCCATGGGGTTAAATTTATTTATTATGTTGCATTTGCCACTTCTGATTTCGACGCAAGGTTAATAAGCCTTCTAACACAGCTTGAAATTGTACAAAGCTCAACGTATATGGTTGGTACATATCTGGAACTACTTTGTACGAAATAGTAACTTCCGCCTTATCGTAATCGTAGAAAATACCATGTAAATTACTTACAGTAGTATAACCAGTTTGAGCTTGCTCTAGTGTTGGAATCGGTTGATTTTTAAGATTTCCTAGTAGATCACTAATGAAACCTTCCTTACGACCTTGGTCATTAAGCATTTCATCCATAAAACTACGTAGACTATCCATGAAGTAATTAACCTCTTTGGTCTAACAATAAGCCGTTATGAATAACGCGAACAGCATCTTTAACACGGTCTTCTGCAACAAGGCAAGAAATACTAATTTCAGAAGTAGAAATGATTTCAATATTGATACCTTCTTGGCTCAAAATATCAAACATTTGAGCAGCTACGCCTGGTTGACCTAACATACCCGCACCAATGATAGAAACCTTTGCCATTTTTTCATCAATATTTACGGCTTCAATACCAACAGTTTTTTGTAATTCTGCCAATACATCACGAGCTAGTACAACATCATCTAGAGCTACAGTAAAGATAAGGTCAGTTTTAGGCTCACCTACGGCACGGATAGATTGAACAATCATATCAACATCCACATTTTTTGCAGCCAATGCTTTAAATACAGTTGCTGCCACACCTGGTTTATTTTCAACGCCTACAAGGGCTACTTTTGCAGTATTAGTATCGTCAGCTACGCCAGTAATTACGTGTTTATTTGCTTCCACAGTATAATCCTCCCGAATAATAGTACCTGTATTATCACTAAATGTTGAACGTACGTGAATAGGTACACCATAACGGAAACCCATTTCAACGGCGCGAGGTTGCATTACACCTGCGCCAAGACGTGCCATCTCAAGCATTTCACCATATGTTACTTCTTCTAATTTGAAAGCCTCTTTTGCAACGCGAGGGTCTGTAGAGTAAACGCCTTCAACATCTGTAAATATTTCACAAACATCAGCCTTCATAGCACCTGCCAATGCAACAGCTGTTGTATCGGATCCACCACGACCTAAAGTAACCATATCACCATATTCAGTAATACCTTGGAAACCTGCAACAACTACGATATTGCCTTCTTCTAAAGCTTCAAACACGCGGTTTGGATCAACGCCCAAAATACGGCCTTTATTAAATGTATCACTACTTGTAATACCTGCTTGGTCACCTGTTAAGGACATCGCTTTATGACCACGTTCGTTGAAAGCCATCGCCATTAATGCAATCGTAACTTGCTCACCTGTTGATAACAAGCGGTCCATTTCACGACCATAAGGCTTAGATGTTACCTCTTTAGCCAACGCTACCAAGTCATCTGTCGTATCACCCATAGCAGATACAACAATAACGATTTTGTCGTCTTCTTTCTTCTCACGAAGGACGCGATCAACAATATTAAATATTTTTTCTGGTGTAGCTACGGAACTACCACCAAATTTTTTAACGATTAAGGCCACAATAATCCCTCATTTAACTTATTCTACTAAAAATCAATATGCATATACTTTACCATAAACAAATAGCACTGTAAAGGGATGCATGGCATTCAATCCACTATATATAAACAAAACTCTTTTCTATACGGACAAATCATTCAAGGAATTATGAGAAAAAAAATATATAATTACATACAAAAAGACCAGCCCTAAGGCTGGTCTTTATTAGTTGATTAAGTCAATTAAGCAACTGTAATTTCTTTTTCAGATTCCCACAAGCCGTGGATGTTGCAGTAGGATACAGCAATCAATTTACCAGATTTATTCAAGGAAACTGCTAATGTACCTTCAGAAATTGCGTGTACAGGGCCTTCGTTTGCAGTTGCACCATCACCATGTACGTTGAAGGAAATTTCACCAACTTCGAATGGCAATTGAGTACCTTCAGCTACGAAGTACAATTTAATCCATTCAATATGATGTTCTACAGTGTTAGGATGTGCGATATCTTTACCAACGGACAAGTTTACGTGGAAAGTTTCACCTGCTTTTACAGTGTCAACAGTTTCGATAACAGGAACGTGTTTTTCAGTAGCGAAATCGCCAGATTTAATGTAATCATGTACAGCCATAGTTAACCTCCTGGTTAGTGTTATATACATACTTAATGTCAAGAATAATTAGCACCTTGTGCTTATGACTATATTATACATTTTCGATATACTTTTAGCAAGGACTTTTTCGAGATTTTTAGATTTAATAATTTCTAGTTTGTATAGGTCAAAACTCTATGCCCTTTGCTGCCTTAATTCCTTGTTCATAAGCATGCTTTACTACATGCATCTCTGTTACCGTATCAGCAACATCAATGATTTCTGGCTTTGCGTAACGTCCTGTCAGAATTACGTGTAAGCGCTCAGGTTTATGTTTAAGCATATCTACTACAGAATGCACATCAATAAGTTCATAATTAATGGAATTATTGATTTCATCCATAATGATGAGGTCCCATCGGTCTGAATTTACCTCTTCCACTAATGTGTGCCAAGCCTCTTGAGCTGCCTCTTTATGGCGAGCCAACTCAGCTTCACTTACTTCGTCTCGTTTATAGTAAATAAAGCCCTTCCCCATGGAGCGAATTTCTACTTGGTCCCCTAATTTAGCAAGACCTGCTAGTTCGCCATAACCATTACCACTTTTAATAAATTGCAAGATTAAAACCTTAAGGCCTTGGCCAACAGCACGTAATGCCACCCCTAATGCAGCGGTTGTTTTACCTTTACCATTGCCAGTATTCACTAAAATTAAACCTCGTTCACTCATATTGGCTCCTTTATATCAACTTCTCTTAGAAGAAACTCAGGGATACTACTATATAACTAGTCATAGATGTTCAATACATAGAACTATTTATTTGATTTATACTTAGCACATATATCGATGAAATGTCGCGCACCTTCATCAGAACCAGCAAAGTTCAAGTGTAAATACGATGCTAGTACATTATCAGTAGCATAGCCTCCATCATAAGACTGTGGTTTTCGGCCCCCTTCTAAATGGAATGCCCATGGGAAGTTTTCTACGGTCGGTTCCATAGTAGAGAAATGGAACTCATGACCACGAAGAGATGTATCAGCAGCTCCTAACAAGGTATCTCGCTTAGCTGTAGCCGTAACATACCCTACTTTTTGTAGCTTTTGTTGCATAATGCAATTAGCTGGTACAATACCTACCGTATCATATACGGTACCCTCAAAATCGTGGATGCTTTCACATAAATACATAAGGCCACCACATTCTGCATAAATAGGCATACCTTTTTCGTTAGCTTGACGGATAGACTCCTTCATCGACTCATTACTGGAGAGTTGGAACAAGAACATTTCAGGGAATCCGCCACCAAATACTAGGCCGTCTACATCAGGAACTTCAAAGTCATTAAGAGGACTAAAGTATACGATTTCAGCACCTTTTTCCTCTAAGGCGGCTAAACTTGCTGGATAATAGAAAGAGAAGGCCTCATCATAAGCTACACCAATTTTAACTCGTTTTTCTACGGATTTAGGATCTACTGCATCGGGTAATTCAATACTTGGCGCACTAGATGCGATTTCTAATAATTGATCGAGCTTAACCATTTTTTCAACAGCTTCACGAATCGTATTTATCGCTTCTGTTGGATCGACTTCAGTAACAGGTGTAAGTCCTAAATGACGCTCTGGAGAGTGCATACGATCATCTCGATAAATAGCACCAATAACTGGAACACCAATCTTGGCCATGCCTTCACGAACCATGCGCTCATGATTAGCAGAACCTAAGCGGTTAAGAATGACACCACCAAAGTTTACCTCTGGGTCATAATCACGGAATCCTTTAGCAATGGCTGCTGCGCTTTCACCCATCGCCTTACAATCGATAACAAGCACAACAGGAGCATTCAATTGCTTAGCAATTTGGGCAGTGGAACTAACCCCTTCGCGACCGCCATCATACAAGCCCATAACACCTTCGATAATAGCAAGGTCTACACCATTTGCCATGGTAGCGAAGAAAGGATTTAATTTGTGAGGTGGCACGAGCCACGTATCTAAATTATAGCTGTCACGGCCGGATGCAATTTTATGAAAGCCCGGATCAATATAATCCGGGCCTACTTTAAAGGATTGCACCGTACGTCCACCATTTGCATAAGCAGCCAATAAGCCCGCTACAATTGTTGTTTTACCTACACCAGAGTTTGTGCCTGCAATGACAACACGTGGAATCTGTACTGTGTTCATAGATATTACCTCGTAATACGACGTGTTTGTTAACGGTCCTTACGTTTTGCAAGGATTGTAGATAAGTAGTTGAGTTTAGTATCTTTAGGCATATTATCTAGACCTACATATACTTGCTCATCAGGCAAACCTACACGGCTAATCATAACCGCATCATCTGCCATATTGTGTTTAAGCAATGTTTCTTGTACTTCATCAAAGTTTTTATATACTTTCATAATTACCGCATCATCAGCTACAGCCAAAACTGCATCGATTTTTTCTTTAGGTGCTGTGGCAGGAACGATAGCTAGTACTTCTTCTTTCTCTACGATTGGATAGCCAAGGTGAGAACCAATAGCACAGAATGCAGTAACGCCAGGAATTGTTTCGATTTCATGACCTGTATTTTCGATCAATCGATATACATACATGTATGTGCTGTAGAACATAGGGTCGCCTAATGTTAAGAATACAACGCTTTTACCTTGATCTAAGTAGGACAAGATAATGCGTTTTGCTTCTTGCCAGCCTTCCTCTTGTGTAGCATCATCCAATACCATTGGGAATACTACAGGAACGATTTCTGTATGGTCTTGAATGTATGGGGATGCAATATTAAGTGCTACAGAACCATCTTTCTTTTCTGTTTTAGGTGTGATAATAATATCTGCTTCACCTACGATGCGAGCAGCTTTCACAGTCATCAATTCAGAATCACCAGGGCCTACGCCAATGCCATATAATTTACCTTTCATGGGATACTCCTATTCTTATAGTTATAATCTATTTATAATTGCAATATCTTTTATTATAACCAATTTATTCAAAATATACAAAATTACTATTTAATATTCGGTATAGTGGGACGATGTGGGCTACGTTTACCATATACATCATCGATACAATCTTGCACATGTTGACGGAAGATATCTTGAATTGCTTCATACTCACCAAGAGCGCTATGAATTGGTTTAACTTCATAACCGTAATCGGCAAGTTCATTGATAACGCTATCTTCTTCATCACCAAATAAATCATTTTGTGCATGATCCCCAAGTACTAACAATAATGGGTGCACATAAATTGTGTTTGGCCGTTTGCCATCAAGCCATTCCCAAGGCATAGCCACATCAGCTACATAGGGAGCATTTTCTAGCACAGCAACACGAACATGAGTAAGTCCATCACGAATCAACTTAAACTGTAAATTACCATATGAGGAATTCCCAGAGCCAAGGCCACCGTGACCAACGAGCAATAAACCATCATCTTTGGAAATATTGAGAGACTTAATAAAACGGTCAATCAAAATTTGATAATCATCTGGATGTTCCTCTTGACCCATATAATATACGAGAGGTCTACCTACACGTAATACCTCTAGTTGACCTTCTCCTTCATGAGCAAGAATATTATTTTTCAATTTATCAAACTCTTCCCCACCAGTGAAATGGAGAGGTTGCACATATACATGTGTATACCCTTCTTGAATGAGTTTTTCTAATGCACCTTGTTCAGTAGGCACCTCAATACCACGCTCACGTAAACGCTTAACGATGATACGAGATGAAAACGCTAATTCCACAGTATAGTCTGGATAGGATTTACGAATATGTTCTACTACGGAATCGATATTATGTTCACGAGCACTGTCAACAGTGGACCCAAAAGCAACAACTAAAATAGCTTGTTTCATGGAAATCTCCTTATCTATTTAATAATGTATCTTAATCATACCATAGACACTACCTTAGGTGCATACCAGGGGACGTATAAAATGGATATTATAAATATTTTTCATAGTAAAAGTAAAAATCCTCCTCATTGGATTTCCAACAAGGAGGACTTTCACGTATATAAAGGAGTGTGGAGAGATAAGTATTAAGAAATCATACCTTGTGCTTCCATGCGAGAGTTTGTCATAACAGGTTTTACAGACTCGCGGGGCATGGGACGTTTACGATCAGACATGCGGATAGCTTGACCTAAATGCTTCAAGAATAAATCTTGTACATAAGGATTTTCACCAAGGCCTTCATTCCAAATATCTACATTATATCCTTCTTCAGCAAGCAATGCATAAATGGAATCAGACCGATCACCGCCAAGATAGTCCATCAAATGAGTAGAACCGATGAGTGCCAATGGAACTACGAGTAAATCTTTATGTCCCATACGATCAAGCAATGTAAGCGCTTGTTTAAATGTAGGGAAACCATTTGTCGTAAATACTACTACATTTGGTGCAGCTCCATACATAGCTTTTAATTGCAATGTACTAAACTCTAATTGATTTTGACCATTCGCCATGAGCACTACAGATTTATTAAGCACTTTTGTATTAACATGACGCACAATGCTTTCTAATGTTGCTTCATAATCATCAGCATAATTTTTTACACCTAACGATGTGAGTAATGGTTTACCAATGTTCACTTGATTAAAACCATATTCATTACTATGTAAAAACTTCAATGCTTGTTTACGCATTTGTTGGTAACACTGATCTGCTACCAATGTTATAGGTTGAATGTATACCTCATCGATGCCCATGCGAGCAAAATCCTTCATAGCCTCTGTGAAAGATGAAATCTTATCATCGTATTTCTCGTTCCACTTCTCTACTAATGCATCAGATAAGAATACACGGCGTACCTCCATATCGCTATACATGGAACGTACTTTTTTCTCTATACTGCCGATGGATTTCTCCACAGCATCTTGATAAATTGATCCAAAGGATGCAATAATTATGCCTTTCATATGTGACCTCCATATCGCTCATACATGATACAATCTTCATAACTGAAAATTGTTATCACCTACTATGTAATAATAGTACAAGATTCACGAATATAAGTCAATGAGAAATAATATCAAAAACTATTTACTAATAATAAAATAAAATACCTTATATATTCACACATTCATATCCTTATAACCAAAAAGAATATATTTATAAAAGTTAATACCACACTATATTCATCCTATACTTTTCAAAAAACTCCTTATATTTTCTATACTTCTAGGGGTATAGGGTTTATTGACACCCCTATTTTCCTTTGTTACGATTGGCTTGAGGTTATATATATGCAATAAATCTATAGTGATCTATAAACTATAACTTATATAAAATTATATGGGATTACTAAGATAATTTTTGCAAAAAATTGTAGTTAAGTTATGGATAGGAGTATTAAAATGAAAAAACAATTAGCATTAGCATCCGCCATTTTAGGTCTAGCAGTATCCGTTGGTGCACCTTTTGTATCTAACGCAGCATACCAATTAAATGAAGAAGTTAAAGATCCTACACCAGCATTGAAAGAGGCATCTACTATTGGTGTTCGTACACATGAAACTAAAGAACTTCAAAATCTTCAAAATAAAGATGCAATCGTTGTTATGAGTTTTGGTACAACATACAAAGAAACTCGTGCTAAAACTATTGATGCTACGGTAGCAGCTATTCAAGCAGCTCACCCAAATACTAAAGTAGTTACTGCTTTCACTAGCCATATCATCCGTGACCGTATCCAACAAAAAGAAGGTATTACATATCCAACACCTGAAGAAGCATTAGATACATTAAAATCTGAAGGCTATTCTCGTGTAGCTTTAACGTCTTTGGATGTTATTCCTGGTATGGAATATAACTATGATGTAGCAGTTTATAACCTTTACAAAAATAACTTCAAAAAAATGACTCTTGGTACTCCACTTATGTACTGGATGGGTCAAGAAGGCCAAACTGATGAAGTTGTACAAACAATTAAAGCCGTTCAATCTCAATTCCCTAAATTAGGTAAAGAAGATGCACTTCTTATCATGGCTCATGGTACACCAGACCCTTCCAATGCTTACTACTCTGTAATCCAAGATCGTATCCATTCCCTTGGCTTGAAAAATGTATATATCTACACTGTAGAAGGTACTCCAAACCTTGAACAAGTTGTACCTCAATTAAAAGCTAAAGGTATTAAACATGTTACATTGATGCCATTTATGATGGTAGCAGGTGACCATGCTAATAACGATATGGCTGGTAAAGAACCAGATTCCCATAAATCCATTCTTGAAAAAGACGGCTTCAAAGTAGATACTTATCTTCATGGCTTAGGGGAAAACCAAAATATCCGTAATATCTTCGTGGAACGTGCTAACGAAGCTTGGGATGCATTAGAAAAATAATTTACTTAATAATTAAATTGTATCGTTAAAAACGTACATAGGAGTACATCATGAAAAAACTACTACTCGGTAGTATCGCTTTGGTTATGATTGTACTAGCACTAGCTGGGTGTGGTAAATCCACATCCAGCTCTTCTGCTACTACAAAAGAATTGACCTTTAATGGTCAAACTTATACAGTACCAAAGGATCCTCAAAAAATTGCGGTCTTATCAAATTCTGTATTATCTATGCTCTATGCTGTAGATGGTAAAGCTATTAGTCGCGTGAGTACTACAGATAAATTAGCACCTGAAATCGAGGCTTTACCGGCTCTTGGACAAACCGCAAACATTAACATGGAACAATTGCTAGGTCTTAATCCAGATGTAGTCTTAGGTCTTGAAAACCAACATAAAAAGTATGAAGCGCAACTGCAATCTAGTAAAATTCCAACAGTATTAATTGACTATGATGGCATTAAGGATAATGTGCCACTCTTAACATTCCTCGGTGAATTAACTAACCATCAAGATAAAGCAAAAACTGTCATCGCTACCTATGAAAATAACATTGCTAAAGTAAAAGATGCCGTTAAAAGCCAACAACCAGCCCGCGTAGCTGTATTGCGTGCTACTGGTAAAGGCGTAACAGCTGAAACCGATGCGGCTATCACAGCCTCTATGGTAAAAGAATTAGGCATGACAAATGTTGTAACTAGTCATTTAGATAAGACAACAACTGATAAAACAGTACCTTACTCATTGGAAACATTGGCAGCAGATAATCCTGATATTATCTTCGTTGTTACAATGGGTAAAGAAGAAGAAATTACTAAATCAATGAAAAAAGCCATGACAGATAATCCTGCATGGGCTAACTTGAAAGCAGTTCAAAATAACCGAGTCATTTATTTACCTTCTAAACTATTCCTATTAAACCCGGGTCTACAAACACCTGAAGCTATGGCACGTTTAGTCAAAGAAGCATACGGTATAGACGTAACATTTTAAATACAGAAAAAAGGACATTCCATTCGGAATGTCCTTTTTTCTATAATAATCCTTTTACACGTACATATGGTTTATTGTCAAAATGATCCACTTGCACGTCTACAGAGAATACCTCTTTAAATAGAGCATCAGATGTAATATCCTTTGTATCCCCTGCTGCAACTAAATGACCTGTTTTTATAACAGCCATATAATCAGAGTATTGTACCGCCTGTGTTAAATCATGTAGCACCATGAGAACTGTTAAACCTTGCTCTTTGTTGAGCCGTTTTAAAAGCTCCATAATTTCTAACTGGTGATTGATATCTAAGTATGTTGTGGGTTCATCGAGGACCAACAGTTTTGGTTCTTGTGCTAAAGCCATAGCAATCCAAACACGTTGACGCTCACCACCAGATAAAGACGGAATCAATTGATGACGAAGATGATCTGTTTTTGTGATAGATAATGCGTAATCTACAATTTCTCTATCCTCTTTTGCCGTATTCTTCCACCAATTTTGGTACGGATATCGACCACAGTATACCAGTTCCTCTACCGTCATATCTTTTGGCATATTTGGTACTTGTGGTAAGAATGCCATTTGACGAGCTAATTTATTTTGTGAATATGAGGATAACGGTTTATCAAAGATAGTTACGCACTCACTAGGGCTAGAAATATACCCGATCATAGAACGCAGTAGTGTACTTTTACCACATCCATTAGGCCCTATTAAGGTCGTAATCTTTCCCGTTGGAATAGAGACCGTAATATCATGTAAAATATGACGATTCCCAAGGGTAACAGATAGCTGTTTTACAGCAATAGCAGAATTATTTGTACTCATCAGCTATCCCTCCTTAATAGATACAAGAAGAATGGCGCCCCAAAGAAGGCCATGATAATACCTACAGGAATCTCAATAGGACTCACAAGAACGCGCCCTACTGTATCACTCACAACGAGGACGAAAGCCCCTAATAGTGCAGAACCTGGCAATAGATAAGCATAATCATTGCCAATAATAAGTCGTAACATATGCGGAATGACAAGACCTACGAAACCGATGAGACCTGCAATACTGACGGCGCCCGCCGCTAACAAGGCAGCTACAGCTGTCATCATAAAGCGTGTTTGTTCAACCTTAAGTCCAAGACCTTTGGCTGTCTCATCACCAAGACTTAAAATAGTGAGTCGTTTCGCTCCTAAACAAGCGAGGAAAAGACCAATCATAGCGTATGGGAATAACACCTCAACTTGAGGCCAACTGCGAGCGGATAGGCCACCTACCATCCAAAGCAAAGCACCTTGTACACGATCTCCATAAAATACGAGAAGTGCCGAAATACCAGAGCCTAAGAAGGCTGCAACAGCTACACCAGCTAAAATAATGCGACTCGGTCGCACCCCATTTTTCCAAGCTAATGCATACACCATGAGGGCTGCTCCCATAGCACCTAAGAATGCTACTAGTGGAACAATGTAATCATAACCAGGGAATAAAATCAGAACAATAACACCGGCAAGACCAGCACCTGACGATACCCCTACAATCTGCGGATCCGCCAACGGATTTTTCATAACCGCTTGTAAAATAGCACCGGAAACAGCGAGACAAGCCCCTACCAAAGCAGCTACAATATTACGAGGCAACCGAATATTCCAAATAATCTGTGAAGCCGTATCTGTTAATTCATCAGACCATAAGGTTCGCCAGATTTCTGTTAGCGTTACAGGCGTAGAACCCCAGATAAGAGATATAATCATACAGGCTATAACGGCTATGAGTAGAATAATTATTACAGATAAACGAAAGGTCTTTCGTTCATTAATAGACGCCATATGAACCCCCTCTCTAAAAATATACAGTAAAACCCGAATCGCAGAACTATAAAAATACGATTCGGGTTTTGTATTATTTAGACTCTTTGCCTTCTACGAAGAGCATATCATTGCGTTTCACGTCTGTGTAAAGCAATGCATTACATACGGAAGCAGCAATTGGGCTACCACCTTTGTTACCTTTTACAGTGATGTAAGGAACTGGGGATACTTCCATCAAATAGTCTTTGGATTCTGCAGCACCTACAAAGCCTACAGGAATACCAATGATAAGAGCTGGTTTAACGCCTTCTTCAAGAGCTAAACGCAATACTTCATACAATGCTGTTGGAGCATTACCAATAGCAACGATTTGGCCTTCTAATTGTTTGCCAAATGTACGCATAGCTGCAATGGAACGTGTTACGCCTAATTCTTTAGCCATTTTAGCCACGTTTTCATCTTTGATTAAGCAGTGTACTTCATTACCGCGAATCTTAAGAGCTGGTTTGGAAATACCTGTGCGAACCATTTCAACATCTGTATAAATATCTGCACCATTATCTAATGCTTCGATACCTTTTTGAACAGCATCAGGGCTCATTTTTACGAGTTGAGCGTATTCAACATCACCAGAAGCATGTACAGTACGAGATACTACGCGTACTTCATCATCTGTTAAACCTAAATCCTTTACATAATCGTAAATGATTTCCATACTTTTATCTTCAATGGCTTTAGGATTTTTAACGTAATCCATTAGTGTCCTCCCATAATTTGAAAAATTCATCATTAGATGATACCACGTGGCTTTCAATTTTAACACGTGGACGATCGATAACAATAACATGGATACCTAGATCCATAGCAGCTTGTAATTTTGTATCAGCACCACCCACAAGGCCAGAGTTTTTCATAACTACAACGCTCGCCTTTGTATCGTGGAACATGATGCGGTTCATATCGTAAGAGAATGGACCTTGTACAGCAACAATGCGTTTTGGACTTACATTGAGGTCTTCCATCATTTGTAATACCTCTGCAGTCGGCAAAATGCGGGTCCATACTTCACAATCCTGCAAAGCTTCAGACTTAGCAAAGATGTGCATTGTTTTACTACCAGTAGTCAAATACACATGACTGTTATTTTCTTTTGCTAATTTACCTGCTAAATTGGCTGCTTCTACTTCATCTACTACGATATGTAATTTATCATAATCTGGCAATGGTACCTCTTTACGTTCAAAACGAACAAAAGGAATACCTTCAGCTTTTGCTGCATCTTGAGCCGTAGCTGTAACAATAGCAGCATACGGATGACTTGCATCGATTAATAGGCGCACATTGTGCTTCTTAATTAAGTCTTGCATAGCCTCTTGGTCAAGACGGCCCGTATGTACGGTAATACCTGTATGGGCAGCAAGCTCTGCACCATATTGGCTAACAACCGTAACGAGCACATCTTCGCCAGTCCGTTTTTGGATTTCTACCGCTAAGGTGCGGCCATCCAAAGTGCCGGCAATGACCCAAATCATAATTTGTAGCCTCGAGGTGTAATCATGCGGCCATTTTCAACATAGGTTTGGCTGTTACCGATGATAACTAGTGTTTGCATATCTACTTCTTCATTTGTGAAGTTTTCAAGATCAGAGATTACCATATGTTGACCTGGACGACCTGCTTTTTGCACGATACCAACAGGTGTTTTAGGGTCTCGGTATTTAAGAACGATTTCGCGAACTTCATCTAAGTGTGTAACACGTTTTTTACTGCGTGGGTTGTACAAGGAAATAACCATATCACCTTGTGCACAAAGATCAGCACGTTTTTTGATAAGATCCCATGGAGTCATCAAGTCGCTCAAGGAAATAACTGCAAAATCATGCATCAAAGGTGCACCTAATACGGATGCTGCTACGTTTACAGCGCTAAGGCCAGGTACGATATCTACGGAAGGACGTTTTTCTGCTGGTACTTTATTAGCAAGTTCCAACACAAGACCTGCCATACCGTATACGCCAGAGTCACCAGAGGATACTACAACTACTTGATGACCTTCTACGGCTAAATCAACTGCTTGTTGGCAACGATCTACTTCTTGCATCATTGCAGTACCTACAGTCTCTTTACCTTCGATAAGGTCTTTGATCAAGTCGAGGTATGTCAAATAACCTACCACGCGGTCAGCTGCTAAGATAGCTTCGCGCGCTTGAGGCGTCATAAACTCTTCATCGCCAGGGCCAATGCCGATTACTTTGATGTTACCTGTGCAATGGCTACCGTTGTTTTGGGATAAATTGTTTTGTGCTGTATTAATGTTCGGCTCTTGGCCGCTAGTAATGCCGTTGTCTCGCATACGTTTCCTACTCCTATAGTTCCTTTTACAAAATTAGATTCTTTTAATTCTTCTTGTTCAATGAGTGGTGCCATCTCGTCCTGTGTATAGAACACGATAGGCCACCCCATAATTTGCATAGCCTCTAAGAGGCCTACTTCATCTTGTTTAACGATGACCGATGATGCCGTTACAAGGCTCTTTGATGAAAGCTTATGTGCTGCTAGCGACTGTTGTATTGCATCAAGAATCAATTCCTTTGGCGTGTCTCTACGACAGCCAATGCCCATCGTATACGTACGAGGGCGCAAAATCAATTGATGACCATACTCGGTAATTACTTTATCAGTAATTACAACTCGAGATAAGCCCTCTTCAGCGCTTACATTTTTACATGGAATAGTCTCAAGTTGATTCAAAGAAACAATATGAACCATACCATGTTCACCAATATGAGCTTTTGTAGCTTGTTCTAAATGCTCTGCATTCGGTAAGCTTTCATCGATATAATAATCAACCTGTTCTCCCCCAACGATGGCAGAGTTCACATTGATTAAGGTTTGAAAATCATCGACCAATAGATGCTCGTGGCGCGCCAACACGTCAGGCGCTGGCAATCCGTTTACATCCGTTGCGGTTGTAATGACGGGGTCCGCATCGATGGCCAGCGAAATGGACTGCGTCCATTCGTTGGCGCCCCCAAGGTGCCCAGACAATAAGCTAATCACGTGGTGTCCTACTTCATCCATTACGACTACAGCAGGATCTTTGGATTTATGCTCAATATACGGTGCAATCATGCGCACTACGATACCAAGTGCCATAATACAAAGTACTTGGTCGTAATCCTTGAAAATCTGTCCAATATGGTTTTTCAGAGAGTCAAAATAAATAGCCTCACCACCAGAGGGACGGTTTTCCTTTTCAAAGCAATCCGCATGGGGTGCCACCAAAGACTTGATGCGTTGACCTAGCTTTGCACCTCGTTCAGATACAGAGAGAATAGCCGTTCTATTCTTCTTAGCTCCAGTCGTAGATGCAATAGTTTCTAGTTCTTTCATCATACTAGTCCTTAGCACTGCGGTACATGTGAGCAAAGCCTTTGTCGTAAAGTTTAGATAATTCGTATTCACTATCTAATACATGGCTTACTACGATCATAGCTTGGCGCAATACGCCCTCTTTCGCTACGATGTCCGCAATGGTTTCCAATGTACCGCGGATAATGCGTTGGTCAGGCCAAGACGCTTTTACCACGATAGCCACTGGAGTTGTTTTATCATAACCGCCCTCGATGAGTTCAGCTACTACTTTATCTAACATTTGAACGCTAAGGAAAATACACATTGTCGCTTCATGAGCTGCTAACATGCGCAATTTTTCCTTTGGAGGCATTGGAGTACGGCCTTCCATACGCGTAATAATTACTGTTTGAGATACATTTGGCAATGTATATTCTTGTTTCAAAGCCGCTGCTGTAGCAAGGAAAGAACTTACGCCTGGCACGACTTCATAAGAAATGCCCATTCCAGCGAGTGCATCCATTTGCTCTTGAATAGCACCGTAAATAGCAGGGTCACCTGTATGAAGGCGAACTACGCTTTTACCAGCCTCAACAGAAGCTTTCATAACAGCTAACACCTCATCAAGGTTCATAGTAGCACTGTTATAGATTTCACAGCCTGGTTTACAAGCCTCTAAAATAGCAGGGTTTACCAAGGAGCCAGCGTAAATAACAACGTCTGCCTCTTGCACTAAACGATATCCTTTGCGAGTAATTAACTCAGGATCTCCAGGGCCTGCGCCTACGATATGTACGTCAACCATATTACTCTCCTTCTGCGATACGCGTTGCAGATACAATGAAAATTGGACTCAATGGGTCTAACAAATGATATGGACCAGCCTTACGGTAACGACTGATGGACATTTGGTAACCTTCGTACGTGAAAGGACGACCTTTCAACTCTTTAAGGATTGTATAGCCAGTTTCCATTGTTACAGCTGTTACAACTAGACGTCCGCCAATTTTTAAAAGACGTTGCGCCTCGTCCATAATGCCTGTCATACCGCCAGCGCTGCCGCCGATAATAACCGCATCAAGCTCAGGCAATTCTTCCATGCCTTCAGGAGCTTTGGACTTGATAACTGTCATATTATTTACATTGAACTTCTTCATGTTTTCATTGATAAGGTCGATGCCTTTATCAAAGCGCTCAATCGCATATACATGCCCTTTAGGAGCTGCCAAGGCTGCTTCAATAGAGATAGAGCCTGTACCAGCACCTACGTCAAGGACGATGCTATCTTCCTCGATGCGCGCCTCGTTCATAACGGCTTTGCGAATCTCGCATTTCGTCATGGGCACGTCACCGCGGATAAATTCCTCATCAGGAATTCCGAAAAAATGTCTCATCCTAATACCACCATTACAGAATGACCAAAGCCTTCAAGCTCAGTTAACACCTCTAACGTAGAGTCTACAATCTTTTCATCATCATAACTCAAACGCTCAAGGGCGGCTGCTCTCGTTTCTTTTGGCCAACCTGCATCTATTAAAATACGCGCAATATGCGCTGGATTATATTCAGGATCCGTTAAGAACCCCATCTTTTTACCTGCTTCATACACGAGTTTTTCAGGTGCCGGTTGGCGACCGTGAAAGCTCATTAAATCAGCATCATGCCACACCTCATTGAGTCGTGCAAAGGCAAAGGTCATAGAGCTAATGCCAGGTACAACCTCAATATGGGTAGCAGGGAATTTCTTCTTTAAATATGGCAACAAGCTATAGTAGCCTGTATCACCACTAACCATAACTACAACGTCATGGTCGTTGAGTTCATGCTCAATTTGCTCAGCTAGCAAGCTAAGCTTACCTGTTACAGGATATGTAATTTGACCAGGCTCTTGAAAGTCCTCTAAGGACCGTTCACTGCCTACCAATACTGTGGCATGTTTAATTAAATTAAGGCCTTTAGGTACCACATAATCAGGATTACCTGGACCAATGCCTACGATATACAAGGTATGTGCCATTGTTCAAGCTCTCCTATCTCTTTTGCATGTTTATCCATTGCCAAAATCTCACCCTTTAAGGTGGTAATAATGATACCTACCTCTGCTTCGTTCGCGATATAGCGCTCACTACGCAAAGAGGCACGATCTACCACACGTTGGTACACACCAGTCAGTCCTTCGCGCTCTAAAATAGGGAACGTAGACTCTGTGGTTTGGCAATTAAACAACTCTTCACACACCGCTTGGGATGCCCCTTCTAAGGCAGCATAAGCTACGATGCTTTCCATGCGGCCATCACTCATGCGATTGTGAGTATGGAAACTACCACTAGCTAGTTTTATTAGCTTACCAATATGACCGATGATCAAGATACGCTTGAAACCAATTTCAACGGCCTTTTCGAGCATAAAGCCAATAAAGTTACTCGTTTCTGCCATTTGGTTCTTATGAATACCCAGAACTTGTTCAGCTAAATCTTGACCAATACGGCCAGGCACGAGAACAGCCGTTTCACAGCCATTGGCTTTCATAACTTTTAGCTGAGGCACCAACGAGTTTTTGAACCCCTCTTCACTCATGGGTTTAACGATACCAGTGGTTCCAATAATAGAAATACCACCTTCGATGCCGAGCGTATGATTTAACGTTTTCTTAGCTAATACCATACCATTTGGCACGCTAACCGTTACCGTTACACCTTGACCATGAACACAATGCTCGTCGAAGACGATTTTCATCATCGCCCGAGGTCCTGGATTGATGGCCGGTTCTCCTGGCGGCATAGCAAGGCCCGGTTTCGTTACCGTCCCTACGCCAAAGCCCGCTCGGAATCGTAGTTCACCAGTATCATCGAGTGTCACCGTCGTTTCCACATCATTGCCATGAGTTACATCAGGATCATCGCCGCCGTCTTTCATAACGGTTACCTTAGCCTCTGTATCAGATATTACTTCTACAGCTTTAATAGGCACCTCAATATACTGACCTTGAGGATTTTCAATGACCACTTGGTCCACGATGTTCTTATCTAAGAGGGCCAACAAACCAGCTTTCATACCTGCCGTAGCACATGAACCTGTGGTATAGCCACCCTTCATGTCCTCTACTCTCATAAGGCCTCCTACACCGATAGGGTTAGCAACTCATATGAATTAAACTAACCCTATCTTATGGACATATGTTATTAAGAACGGAAGTTAACGAATTGCAATTCTACAGGGATATCCAATTGTTTTAACATTTGGATAACGGCTTGCAAATCATCTTTATCCTTACCAGATACGCGCACTTGATCCTCTTGGATAGATGCTTGTACCTTAAGCTTCATATTTTTAATTGCTTTTACTACTTCTTTAGCATTTTCTTTAGTAATGCCTTTTTTAATAGTAATGATTTGGCGAACTGTGGCACCCGCTGCTGGTTCAACCTTACCGTAGTCAAGATTTTTAATCGCTACGTTACGTTTTACCATTTTGCCTTTTAAAACATCGATAATGGCATTCAATTTATATTCATCATCACCGATGATTTTGATAGTGTCTCCTTCAAGACTAATTTCCGCTTTAGAGCCACGGAAATCATAACGGGTACCAATCTCTTTTTTCGCTTGGTTTACCGCATTGTCTACTTCTTGCATATCCACTTCAGACACAACGTCAAAGGAACAATCTTTAGCCATTTTATACCTCCTACACCTGAACCCGTTGGGCATGGGGTTCATAGTATTACTTTCATCATCCTCATATTCCAAGTGAAAGTGTAAACGTACACCAAATTAGAATATATCTCTATAATTATACCTTATCATACACTTATTTTCTAGGTAAATCGATTTTTTTAATTATAACTATTATTAATCATAAAAAGATTATCCTTTAAATATCTATTGAATAAATATATAAATTATATATAGATTAATACAAAAAATTATACATATAATCACAATATACTCAAAAATAGAAAAAGACTGCACTTTTACAAATGCAGTCTTAAATTTATTTATTATAAAATTGTAATTTCATCGTAAGAAGGTTGAACTACTAACTCGCCTTTAGAATTAATAATCCCCCACTTACCTTTGATTTTTACAGGACTGTAACCATGAGAGAAGCTACCAGTACCAGAAATATCTTTCATAACTGGAGTTTCTGTCACTGTACCATCAAGGGATAGAATCTTATAATTACCGTCTTTGTTATATATCCATGTATACGTATCACCAAGGAAAGTTTTTACGTTCATAGATTTATCGCCTTTATAGATAACGCGACCAGTAGCCATATCTACTACATAACGATTTGTATCGTTAGTAACAGACATTTCATGTTCGCCTACAAAGTCGATAGTATCGTATTTAAACGGTACCTCTTGTTTGCCTGTTTCCATATCGAAAATACCGTATTTATTAGTATCCTTATTTTTTAATGTTAACAACACATTGTTTACATCGATTGTACCAGCTTCATAGTTACCAGGTTGAATTACATATTGGCCTTGGCGGTTCATAAAGCCTAATTTATCTTCATTACGAACCAAAGTTCCATGCTCTTCCATAGGGTATACATAATCGTTCTTACTATCGATTATAACAGTGCCATTACGATCAATATAGCCACGCTTCATACCATCATCTACAAGACCACCAAGTCCATCAAGATATACGCCACCATGATTATATAAGTAGCCCATACCTACAAGACCTAAAATACCTCCTAGACCAAAGTGACTTACCTTACGGCGGAATTCAGCCAAACCATTTTTATATGGATATACTTCATTAGATGGAGCGTTAAACAACACAGTACCTTTACCATCGATAGCTACCACTTTACCATTAGACTTTACAAAGGCACGGTCCTCACTAAATTTAGTTTCCACATCGGATAGTGCTTTGAATCGAGGCTGAATTACAACATTACCATTACCATCTTTAAATCCTAATTTACCTTTTTCTGTAAAAGCTACATAAGAATCACTTGGATAGCTTTGACTAACAGTTTTAGGATCAAAATCATTTAGCTCTTTAACAGCCGTATTCTTCTCGTTAAGGCTGCTAGATAAAGCTTCTTGTGCTTCTTTGCCAGATTCCAATACAGTACCATCAGCTTTAATATGAGAAATTTTATTTTTACCTTCTTCAACAAAGAAAGTACCATCCTTCTTACTAGATGCATCTAAGGATTTATAGGTTGGAGTTAATACTACTTGACCATTCGTACCAACGATACCCCATTTACCCTTTTCTTTTACAAGCCCCAAATAGCCTTGTTGTAGTAAAGAATCATCCTTTAACACCTTCATCGCTTTTTTTACACCGGCTGGTGGCTCTTTAACAGCACCAGAGATTGGTACAAAGGTATCAAGTCTACCAATGCCCACGCCTACGCCTACAGAAGTACTGCTAGAACGGCTTAAAGACTTCTCTGTAGTATTTGTTGTAGATGTAGCAACAGTCGAAGTATGTTGCTCACGTGTAACTTTTGTACTAGTAGATGTTTTTGTGTCTTTATTTGTCACTGTTGTGCTACTAGTAGATGTTGTTGTAGATGCTGCGAAAGCACTTGTAGACATAGTCGCCAACACACAAGCGACTAATAAGGACTTCTTATTCAGTTTCATAAACCTCTCCTTTTACAAACAAAACCATATACATGGACTGATATATGGCCGCTCAATAATAGATTGCTATAAGAAAATCATAATCCTCTAAAGCAATCTGCTAAATAAAACATACACATAAAAAATATATAAAAAATATTAATAAAAATTATACTATATAATCTCATATAAAGACAACAAATTATGAAAAATTCTTCATCCACTATTTATTTGATATAATACTATGTATGAAAACAGCAACCATAATCAACTTGATTGTAGATTCTGACGTACATACGCAGTCTATGAATCATATTATAAAACAACAGCATATTTCCCAACGTATGCGGCGGCGATTGCGAAATGACGGTATTATAACAGTCAATGGAAATACAGCAACGTGGAATACCCTCGTACATGGAGGTGACCATCTCGTTATGAAGTTAACCCCTGAACAAGAGTTTAGTTTAAGCCCTATGGACTTAGATATCGTATACGAAGATGAGTATATTTTAGTCATCAACAAAGAGGCTGGTATTCTGATGCATCCCACCTCAACAGTCCGAGATCATACCTTAGCAAACGGTGTTCTACATTACTACCAAGAGACAAATCAGCATTATGATTTCCATCCTGTCCATAGATTAGATAAGGACACCTCTGGGATTGTTATTATTGCTAAAACCTCTGTAGTACAACATGCTTTTGATAAAAAGCATACTCATTTCCATAAAAACTACGACGCTATTGTAGAAGGTCAATTACCCACTAATCATATAAGCATTCAGTGGCCTATTGGACGCAAACTAGGTAGTATTATTGAGCGATGCTGCACGAACGAAGGTAAACCTGCTCATACAGATATAACTGTCATTGAGAGTAATACCATTGTAAAGAATAAGATTGAGCAATGCTTTACCCATGTCCGATGTTTATTACATACGGGGCGCACTCATCAAATTCGGGTCCATCTATCTCAACTAGGATATCCACTTGCTGGAGATGACCTGTATGGTGGGCATTTAGACTATATTCAACGTCAAGCACTCCATGCGTCACGGGTTAGCTTTTACCATCCCATGACGGATGAATGGCTAGAATTACATGCATCCATACCATTAGATATGGAGGCATTGCTAACCTACTAAACTGACCAATTTCTACTAAACAAATACTGATATATATAAATTAACCCACATGGGCCATAAAATTAGACGAATTTTATATATAAGTTATAGAAAAAATATTGGCCCTTTATAGTGTTTCTTGATATACTTAACTTGAATTGATATATGATTGCAATACCGCTAGTGTTTCATCTAGTTCGTATAGGCTAACAATGCTGGCAGTCACAGTATTAATAACATGATATGACAGGCCCTATGGCCAAGGAGGACAACATGCCATTAGTTACTACTACAGAAATGTTCAAAAAAGCCTATGAAGGCGGCTATGCTGTTGGCGCTTTCAATGTAAACAACATGGAAATCGTACAAGGTATCGTAGATGCTGCCAAAGAGGAACAATCCCCTCTTATCTTGCAAGTATCTGCAGGTGCTCGTAAATATGCTAAACATATTTACCTTGTAAAACTCGTAGAAGCAGCTCTTGAAGACAGCAACTTACCTATCGCTCTTCATCTTGATCACGGCGATTCTTTCGAAATCTGTAAAGATTGTGTCGATGGTGGTTTCACATCCGTTATGATCGACGCTTCTCATCATGATTTTGATGAAAACGTAAAAATCACTAAACAAGTTGTTGAATATGCTCACGCTCATGGCGTTGTAGTAGAAGCAGAATTAGGCCGTTTAGCTGGCGTTGAAGATGATGTAAATGTATCCGATGCAGATGCTCGCTTCACTGACCCAGAACAAGCTGCTGAATTCGTACATCTTACAGGTGTAGACTCCTTAGCAATTGCTATTGGTACTAGCCATGGTGCTTATAAATTTAAAGGCGACCCTTACCTTGACTTCGACCGTTTAAAAAAAGTTGGTGAATTGTTACCTAACTTCCCTATCGTATTGCATGGTGCATCCTCCGTATTGCCTGAATTCGTAGCAAAATGTAACGAATTCGGTGGCAACATTCCTGGTGCACAAGGCGTACCTGAAGAAATGCTTCGCCAAGCAGCTCAAATGGCAGTTTGCAAAATCAACATCGATACAGACCTTCGCCTTGCAATGACTGCATCTGTACGTGAATACTTGGCTCAAAATCCATCCGAATTTGACCCTCGTAAATACTTAGGACCTGCTCGTGATGCTATTAAAGGCATGGTAGCTCACAAAATTAAAAATGTTTTAGGTTCTTCCAACAAACTATAATCAATGGCTAGTGGATTTTTAAAAGGAACTTTAATTTTAACCATTGCCGGTTTCGTAGTGAAAGCCATCGGTAGTATTAACTGGATTCTTCTATCCCGCATCTTGGGAGGTGAAGGCATCGGGATCTACCAGATGGCCTTTCCTATCTATTTGTTACTATTACAAATTTCGAGCGCAGGTGTGCCGATTGCCATCTCTATTTTGACGGCAGAACGATTAGCCTTACACGACTTTGGTGGTGCTAAGAGAGTATTTAATATATCTTTTACAATGTTAACCATTACTGGCTTTATCGCCAGCCTTGCTATGTACTTTGGTGCAGATTGGTTGATCTCTAGTGGTCTCATTGCTGAAAGCCGTGCCTACTACTCTATCATCGCGCTCGCTCCGGCGGTATTCTTTGTAACGTGGATTTCCTGCTTCCGTGGGTATATCCAAGGCTATGAAATGATGACGCCAACGGCGGTCAGTCAAATCGTAGAACAACTGTTACGTGTTATCGTCATGCTCGGTGCCGCAGCTATCTTGTTACCTTATGGTTTGCCAGCCGCTGCAGGTGGTGCTAGCTTAGGTGCTGGTGTCGGTGCCTTTGGTGCCTTCCTTGTGCTCTTGTACTATTACTACAAATTGCCTAAGGCAAGTAGTACTGGTGAAAGCTACGATGGTCCGCGCGAATCAGCTAAAGAAATTTTGTCACGACTCTTAACATTGTCCATTCCAATTTCCTTAGCAAGTATCATGTTGCCATTAACAGCGAACCTAGATTTGCTCATCGTACCACGCCGATTATTAGCGGCAGGGTTCCCGATGAATGAAGTAACAGAACTGTTTGGTTATCTTACAGGTATGGCGGTACCGCTCATCAACTTGGCTACCATCATTACAGCAGCCCTTGCAACAAGCATTGTACCAGCTATTTCTCATGCCTTTGCCAAACGCGATCATCAAGGTATTTATGACCGCACTGCAGGCTCTATGCGACTAACATTCATGGCTACTGTACCATTTACAGTACTATTGTATGTACTTGCTGCTCCAACAGTTACCTTGATTTATAATGCTCCTAAGGCAGAATTAGCAACGCAAATCACTGCGTTCTCTATCTTCTTCCTCGGTGTGCACCAAGTAACAACGGGTATCTTACAAGGTCTCAACAAACCTCGTATTCCTGTAATTAATATGGGGATTGCTTTAGTTATCAAGGTAATCTTAAACTGGACATTAACAGCTATCCCATGGCTTGGTATTGGTGGTGCTGCGTGGGCAACTGTTGCTGATATTGGCTTTGCAGCGTTACTTAACTTGATTTACATCAAAAAATACACAGGCTACTTCCTAGATATTTCCTTACTATGGAAAAATGTGGTTAGTGCCGGTATTATGGGTATCCTCATCTTTATGAGTTACCACTATTTAACAGATATCTTACCTATGTGGGCTAACTTCATACTCACTGGTATCGAAGGCTTATTGCTCTACGTCATTATCATGGTTCTTCTAAAAGGACTTAATAAAAACGATGGGGCAAGCATGCCACTTATTGGTAGATTTTTTAGATAATAACTAAAAGAGGTTTAACACATATGTGTTAAACCTCTTTTCTTTTACATTAACTATTACGTTACTTCTTACTATTACTTAATTATTTATGATTACCAACATTTTTATTATTTTTACGTATTTCTAAAAATTGTAATTTAGCTGGATAAAAACCAATTCCTGCATTAACCTTATCATTATAGGCTTTGCTATGTTTAGCACTTACATATTGAATCACATCTCGCAATTTATAGTTGCTTACATGAACGTCGTGAGGTTTATGTAAATAATACGTATAAACGCTTTGATTATCATATAAAACCATCCCGAAAAGCGTTTCCTTCTCCTTAGTAGCTTCAAAGTATAAAGCTGGAACGCCATTATTCCAAACTGTAGCATACTGTAATCGCTTATGATCTTTTACACTATGATTATTAACAATAGTCCATAAATAACTATGTAAAATGTTTTGCTTTTCAACACTAGCACCTTCTACAATTGGTTGCTTACCAAGTACAGCCTTAATACGTCCAGACATATAAACATCAAATTCAGCAGGACCTATAACTTTATGTTCCTTAAATTTACTGTTTTTTAATACTCTAAATGTATAAGGCCCCAAATGTACAGGTTCAGTATATGCTAACACATCACTAGCAGGCTTAATAGAAGGCAATACAAAATTAGCCAATGGCCCCATTGTATCCGAGATTGACCGTTTTGTATCATCTTTAATGATATCTTTTATAATATCTTTATTAAGAGATTGACCAATATGATAGGAAATAGTAGGTGTCTTCGGTAATGTAAAATTAATTGTCCCCACTACATAATGATCATCAAAGCCTATTACATCCCACGTAGCTTTTTCAATACCAGGATAGGTAAATACACCGCCATCTACAAAGCGAGGTACAGACTTTTCTTTTTCTAAACTCTTTTTTACAATATCCTGTATAACAGATTGATTTACATCTGTATACTCTATATTTGTATCTTCCCACTTAGAGCCTTTTGGTTGTGGTCTCGTTTCATAGCTAAAATCGGCTACTCCAGATAGTGTTATGCCACCATTCTTAATAGGATATTGTGAGAAATGTTTGGGATCAATGGACCATCCTATTATACTCTCTTTAGGTCCTGTAAACTTAATATCTGCCCCATTTTCTGTAATAATATATACACTTCTAGAATGATCAATCGCTCTGACTAACTCTTGCGATCTATAAATATCATCAGCTAATTTCTCACTATTATAATTTGGTTGCTGTTGTGCCCACTTTTTAACGACCCGCTCTTGATAGCTATCAATTACTTTAGCAACGTCTCCTGGAACACGATATTCTTGATAGGCCTCTTTTGCAATATCTGGGCGAGCCCCAGGAATATTAACATCAATGGCCTGAGATACTCCTATAGTTCCTATAAATCCAATACAACTTAACAATAACAAACGTCTTAACTTCATATATCTCTCTCCTTAAACACATACGTTTGTTTATAATTTTAACACTTATTTTATATTTTATCAATTTCACTTGTATATAAAAAAATATAGGAAAAGAAAAAGGTCTGACTATATTGAACTGCACCCCAAAAATTGGACACAATTTTTGGAGGTGCAGTTTTTTATGTCAAAATATTCAAAAGAAG